>NZ_JAMPQD010000009.1:0-3140 GCF_028482245.1 Providencia sp. PROV129 | reverse complement strand
ACTCCTCAAAATTAAAAATTTTAGCAACCTTTAAATTTCGCACAATTGAAGATAGAGACAGGCTCCTCGCAGAGGATTTTGACGATAATATACCGGGTATACCGAGGTTTCCTTTTGATAATCTAGATCTATATATAGATGCGGTTAATAAGCGAGCTGACCGTGATGCTAGAAATCAATTGCTCGAAATTAAGAGACAACATAAAAGTATCACGGATAAAATTCAGTTTAATGTAAATGAATTAAATAAGCTGAAAATAGCCCAAAGTAGTGTATTTGCTGTTCCCACACCGAATGTTCCTACATTACCTCATGGCGTTGGTTCAAATTCACAAGTAACACAAACAGCAAATAGCAATATTGTAAAAGGTATCGAAAAAACATTAGGCAATATTCGCGATGGCCTAGCGGAAACGTTTGATTGCTCTTTTGGTATGAGTTGCTCAAATGATATAGATAAAGCAGCAAAAAATCCAAATGTTGGGAAACCTCATACTGGTGGTGACCAAATACCTGAGCAAGGCCGGATAGATACAAGCGGAAACCAAATACCCGAACAAGGAAAAATTGACACGGGTGGAAACCAGCTTCCAGAACCGATCGAAAAACTGCCTGGAACATCTATTCTTGATACTCTATCTATAGATAACCTCGCCTATTTAGACAAGATTACACAAGGTGAACATGCGGGAATCAGAAATAAAGAGGGGCGTCCAGTCAGTTCAGTCATTAATGATGTTCAAAAATCGCGGCCTTCAGATATCTTAATACAAGATGATGGTCGTTGGGTTGTAAAAGGTAATGGCGGAAGAATACATCTAATTGAGCCTGATGGAGAAGTGGTCTCATCATTTAAAAATAGTGATAAAAATACGGCTCAACGTACTAGAGATGGGCGATGGAATAGACCTAGCAATGAAAAACTAGATGAATTTAAAGAAAAATTTTCTGATTATGTGAGGTGGTAGGATGGATACACTAAAAATTAATTACATACCAGAAGCAGATGTAACTTTATTTGATATTCGTTTATCTGAATCGGAAGTTGTAATTTATACAGATTGCTTAAATTACGTTTTAACTCATTTATCTGATGAGCAAATATATGAAAAAACGGAATGTTCAAATAAACAAGAGTTATCACATTACTTGACAGATCTAAAAAATTTAATGAAATCAATGGAACATAGAAGATACCTTCCTGATAGGTACAAAGATCTATAAAAAATAATGGCATAGTGGCTCTTTAAAGAGCCACTATGCCAACAAATTTTAGTCTCTTACCTCAATCATTTTACTCGCTCTCAGCCAACTGGATGATCAACTGTCCGGCTTGGCGAGTGAGGGTATGTGGTTACTCACCTTAAACCCAAACTCACTCAATCACTTGCCGCTTAACGTGAGTTGTGGGCTGGGGTTTGGTTTACCTCGGTTGGGGGGAACCCATTGTATACTTTCTGGTTTTGACCACTGCTTCTTTAGCCGTCAGTGTTTTTACACTACAATCGTGCTTATTCTCAGCTGTGAGAGCATGGTGTCCAGTCAGTTCAGTCATTAATGATGTTCAAAAATCTAGACCTTCAGATATTTTAGTTCAAGAAGATGGTCGTTGGATTGTTAAAGGTTCTGGTAGAAAAGTTCATATAATTGAGTCTGATGGAGAGGTTGTCACTTCTTTTTATAATCCGAAAGCGAATACAGACAACAGAATCAAAAAAGGTGAATGGCAGCGACCTTCTAATGAGCAATTAGATGACTTTAAAGAAAAATTCTCTGATTATATTAAATGGTGATGGTATGGATTTATTACAAAAAAAATGTATTGCAAGTGTAACTCTATATGATGTGAGAGCTTCAGAGGGGGAGTTAATGGTTTACGAAGGGTGTATTGATTATGTATTAGCTAATTGCTCTGATGCAGAAATACTCAAAATCACGGGTTGTGAAAATGGGGAAGAATTATCATTTTACCGAGAAGAACTTATTAGATTAATCAAAATGGTTGGAAATCCAGAATATCTTCCTGATAGATATAAAGATCTATAAAGCTTTAATAGTGTATCAGTATTGAATAACAAAGGAACTGTTAAAACTGATCTCTCACGTGGTGGCGTCGAATACCGTTTACCTAATCGTAAAGGCATTAGATATAATACGGATGACTCATTTAATACTGTGTTAGATCCAAAGAAGGCAATAAAATGAAAGATAATAAATTAGAACTATTTTTTTCAAGTCCAATGGAATATGAGAATCTAACGTTAGAAGTTCAATTAAATTGGGGGCGGGTTGCAGAAATTAATCAAGATAAAGGTGTAGACAATTTAGAAGTTGAACTATTTGGTTCAGATCTATCCCGCGGTTTTACAGCGAAAATGCCTTTAGATGATCTAATTTCAATATTAATTGAAGCCAGAGATACATTAAAGAAACAATAAACTTTTATTGAATTAATGGTCTTACTCGCTGTTGGCTAATTGGGTGATTAACTGTCCAGTTTGGTGCGTGAGTGTGTAATTGCTACCTTAGGCAATATTCAGTATGGCTGCTGAGATTTACGAAGGTAGCATTACTGATTTACCAAACGCAAAAGCGAAAAAGAAAAAATAATTTTCTTTAATCGCACAGATAAACAGTATCTCTAGTATGCTGTTTATCGCCAAAGCGAATTGAAGCCAATGTGGAAACACATTGGCTTTTTTTGTTTTTGTGAATATAAACAGTCAGTCACATGGCTCTGTTCTATTATTTATTAAAATCAATATTAATCACTTTTCAAGTAATACATATTTAATTTTAAATAACCGAATCTTTATTAATAAGAACGGTTAGTTGACTATAAAAATATTAAATTCTAATTTCTTTATTCTATTTTTTATTGATAACTAATAAGGAAGTTAGTTTATGGATGATGTGACACACCTAGGTACAATAACTGTATGGGGAAATAATCCAAGGGAACATTTTAATGATTATTTTAATAATTATGATAGTGCTCATGAAGATATTGATTTAACTGGGAGGTATGAATGATTAAAAAATATTTTACATGAAAATCTTTATGATAATAAAAATATAGCTCATATTCATGATGATGTTGATAATCACAAAGTCGATACTTTTCAAGATTCTTCTACTAA
>NZ_JAMPQD010000008.1:0-361619 GCF_028482245.1 Providencia sp. PROV129 | reverse complement strand
GCTCCTCAAAATTAAAAATTTCAGCAACCTTTAAATTTCGCACTATTGAAGATAGAGACAGGCTCCTCGCAGATGATTTTGACGATAATATACCGGGTATACCGAGGTTTCCTTTTGATAATATAGATTTATATATAGATGCGGTTAATAAGCGAGCTGACCGCGATGCTAGAAATCAATTGCTCGAAATTAAGAGACAACATAAAAGTATTACGGATAAAATTCAGTTTAATGTAAATGAATTAAATAAGCTGAAAATAGCCCAAAGTAGTGTATTTGCTGTTCCCACACCGAATGTTCCTACATTACCTCATGGCGTTGCTTCAAATTCACAAGTAACACAAACGGCAAATAGCAATATTGTAAAAGGCATCGAAAAGACATTAGGCAATATTCGCGATGGCTTAGCTGAAACGTTTGATTGCTCTTTTGGCATGAGTTGCTCAAATGATATAGATAAAGCAGCAAAAAATCCAAATATGGGAATGGAGTTATCTAATTCAGAAAAAGCAAAATTAGGTGGTAGTACTTCTGGTACACCGGATGGTTGGGAGCCAGAGGATGAGGAACATGCTCGCCATAAGGAACAGCAACAAAAGAATTTTGAAGAATTAGCGAGGGTTTATGATAAAGACTCGCCTTCTCAGACTATAACTATTGACGGTCAAACAATTAAACAAGGTGTAGGAGGAAATCGTTATTCAACGAGGATTTATGATAGTCAAAACTTAACAGACCAACAGATATATAATTATGCTGAACAATTAGCTGCTCAACCCCTAACTAAGGTAAAAGATGGTATTTATACTGCCAAACTAACTGATGGTACAATGATAACCCTTAGGAGCGTATCTAGCTCGGCAGAACAAACAGGTGCTCGCTGGACAGTCCAAATAAGAAATAATCCAACTTTACGCCAAGTAGAGAACGGTCTTGGAAGAAACGCAGAGATCAAGTTTAGGTAATAAATAAGATGATATCAAATATTGAATATAAAACTATTGCTGAATACGCTGAAACCCAAGCCCTTGATGGGTTATGGGCGTATCTCACGCCAGATATGCTTCCTTCGCTCCATGCCATGTATGATAATTTTCCTTTTCAGGAAAGGAAAAAAATATTTTTTTGGTTCTTAGACAAGTTACTACGTGATGGAAAGTTAAAATTAGCTAAGTATGGTAAATTTTTAAGTGGTTCAATAGATGAACAATTACAGTGCTTCTATACTGCATTTCCAGAAACAGAAGAGCAATTAATTGATCAGTTTTGGTTTTTTGATGAAGAATGCCCTGGCGGAGCCGTTTGGATACTTAAAGATGGGACAGTAGAATGGACGTAGAACTATCAAGGGCAGATTCTATCTATGGAATGTTTAATTCCAGAACGGCTCCAAGCGAGCATTGATGAGTTAATACAGAAAAGCATCACCGTAATTTCACAAAGTGAAACCTTTGGGCGACTGGTTGATAGAGAAATTAAAGTCGTGGAAGGCTAGTTTTGAGGCTGCAATTAACCAGTTATCCTTTAATATGGAAAAAGTTGTGCATTTTGATGAAATTATTAGTGATGCAAAAGGGCTATGGCTATCAGGGTTGTTTGGTTCAATCGTTGGTTGGAATCCAAACAAATCTTTCTATGAACATAGGATTATATTTTTCTCTATGGTAAAAGCGTTATTAGATGAGCAAGTAATTAAATTTTGTTCTCCAGATGACCCTTTAGGTAGAGTTGTTCCGTATTGGAATGCTAATAGTCAAGAAATTGTTAATTATCTTGAACAGCACTGGCCTGAAAATGCTAAAGCAAAAGATGATGACGACTTGAACTTCTATTTTTATGAAATGCCAGCGATTTTATGGAAAGATGAATCCGGAAAATATATGGGATCCTAAATTTTCTATCTGAGCTGGTTTAAGTTCGTTCCTCTCAATACAAAGAATTGCTTAATTATCCAGATAATCAACTGCCTGTAAGGCATCTTTAATTTATTTAAATTGAATAGCCACCGACTTGATAGACACCTTTAAGTTAGACGATATAGCTCTTCTTTCAGAAAAACCACAGGTACCTAAACTGGGAATTAGTGGTAAAGAAGGAGCTAAAGATGTACCTAGTTGGGCTAAAGGAGAAAAACTATTAGTGGGTGAAAATGGCAATAAATTTGCCGAAAGGTTACTAGATGCTAAATACGGAAAAGGTAATTATTCTAAAGGTGCTAAAAGTGAGTTTAATCAGATCAAGAAATGGGGCGATAGAGCTTTCGTCGATCCTAAATAATATATAGGAGTAAATAATGGTAACAGTTTATATGCTCTACCATATTCGAGATGAAGATACCAAGGATGAAGATATGAAAATCATTGGAATTTATTCAAGTTTTGAACTTGCTCAAAAGGCTCAAGACAAGGTATCTAATCAACCTGGATTCATAGATTACCCTGATGGGTTTAGTATTAGTGAAGAAGTTCTAGATAGAGATGGTTGGGTTGATGGTTTTGTAGTTTAAAGTAATTAAAGAGAGAGTCCAGTTCTGTGCAGGGATCTCCTTAGCCGCTTTACTCCCCCTCAGCCAGCCGTATAATCAACAGTCTGGAGGGGGGAGTGGCTACCTTAGGCAATACGTGATGGCCTAGCGGAAACGTTTGATTGCTCTTTTGGCATGAGTTGCTCAAATGATTTAGATAAAGCAGCAAAAAATCCAAATGTTGGAAAAGAGTTATCAAATTCAGACAAAGTAGAGGTAGGGGGCTCTAGGGCAGGAGGACCGGAGGGGTGGGAACCTGATGAGTTCTCTATAAAAAATAATGGTCTTCCTTCTAAAGAAGAACTAAAGCAAGCAGCATCAGAAATCAATCGTAATGGTTTAACAAATGCTGGCAGATCGCTCCAAAAGCATGGAGGTAGGGAAGGATCTGCATACTCGTATTCCAACCAAAAAGCTTCAGTATTGAATCAGGAAGCTAGAGCATTAATCGATGAAATATTAGATAATCCAAATGTAATAATAAGACCTAGAACTATTTATGAAAATAGGAAAAGAATTGAAGTGATTGATGCTAAATCACCTGATGGTCGGGTATTAAGATTTAGTATAGATGGTAAGAAATTTATTGGTTTTAGAGAGCCATAATGTTTGCAAATGATTGATGGGGGGATTTTATGTTGGAATACAGTGTTGGAAGTTCTTTAAGCCGAGATGATTTATATGCTGAGCTCTCCTTTAATGATGTTCAGTGGGGGGAAATTTCACTTTCTGAAGATAAGAAAGAGGTAAAAATTATTATTTATCCTGACACGGATTTTTTAGAATTTAATTACAGTGAATTTTTATTATTGATAGAGAAAGCTAAAGATCATCTTTTACGTTTAGAACCTTTAGTTTGATTCTCGCATAAGCAGGTTGGTTCCTCCATTTTTAGCGTAGGGTAACCAAAGTGGCAGAGTCATTAATGTGAAAATTAAATGCGGTTGGAGTAATAGGTGACTAGGCTTAATTATAGTATTAGTGATAAACAGACGAGCAAATTTATAAGCTTATTAACTTTAGGTGTATTAACTGCATTAGATAAAAATTTGATATCAATTGATGAAGCGGAAGGATTCATTTTCAAACCGTATTTGGCCAAGTTACTTGAACAAATGGGTTCTGAGGAAAAATTGATAGATATAATAAACCTAGGTTGTGAATTAGATGATGTGGCAAGTTTATATCCAGAAGATCTTCACGTTCAGATAAAAGATCTATTAGACAAAACATTATCAGTAATCTCTCATAGTGAAAATTTAGGACGGTTAATTGATAAAGAAATTAATATTATTGATGACTAACTAAATGTTTAGAACATAAATTGAAACATTTGAAAAGAACATAAATGAAATTAAGAATGGTAAAGGTTAAAATATGAAAATAGAACTGAGTCTACTGGAAGAGGCTATAGTAGCCATTTTCAAAGAAATGAAAGTACAGGGAATGGATAATATAGACTTAGATGCAGATTTTTATTGGAATGTGCCTTCTGAATCTATTTATGATATATACAATGAGCCTACTCAGTTAGATATTGGGCAATTAGAGGCTGATTATGAGATGCTATGTAAAGCTAAAGAAAATGAACTACTTGTAAAATATAACTTAAAGAATATATCAGCCATTCTTCGTTATTTATCAGAAAAACACGCAATATAATTTGATTTGATGACGCTAAAGGTGTAAGCAATAGCTGGTTTTAAGTGAGTCTATAATGGAAAAAACGTTATATTTTAATGAAATTTTGAATGATTCAAAAGGGTTATGGTTATCAGGGCTCTTTGGTTCCATCGTGGGTTGGAATTCAAATAAATCTTTCTATGAACATCGAAGTATATTTTTTTCTATGATAAAAGATTTATTAGATGAGCAAGTAATTAAATTTTGTTCACCAGATGACCCTTTAGGCAAAGTGGTTCCGTACTGGAGTGCGAATAGCCAAGATATTATGAATTATCTTGAACAACACTGGCCTGAAAATGCGAAAGCAGAAGATGATGATGAGTTGAATTTCTACTTTTATGAAATGCCAGCAATTTTATGGCGAGATGAATCAGGAAAATATGTGGGTTCCTAAATTTTTATCTAAATTGGGTTAGAACAATACAATATTACTCTGTAAATAGTTCTGTATATTTACAGAGTCAATGTATTAGCCATTCTTCGTTATTTATCAGAAAAACACGCAATATGATCTGACTTGATGATGCTAAAGGTGTAGGCAAATGTTGGTTTGGCTATTGTTTACACCTTATCTGCATCTACTAACTTTCAATCATTCGTGTAAGCTAAAATAAAATAATACATATCAATAAGAAAGCGCTATGGAACTAAAACCCACTGCAATTTTAATTCATGTACCTGATGTTCAAGCGGGTTTGGCTTGGTACCAACAAGCCTTTCCACATGCTAGGGCGGAGTACCTGCCTGATTTTGATTTCACCTTATTACATGTCGGGGATTTCACCATTGAGGTGGTACAAGCGGATGCCAAAGTGAGCGAGGGTAAAAAAGGGACGGTATTGTATTGGCAGGTCGATAATTTTGATTTGGCTTTTGGGCATTTCACTCAGCTAGGGGCTAAGTTGTATCGTGGACCGATGTTAATCGATGGTAACAAGCAAATGTGTCAGTTCGTTGATCCCTTCGGAAACTTGCTTGGAATAAAAGGTCAATAAAATCAATTAAATCCTTTAAGTTTATAAAAACCAATCGCAATGATTTACCTTATCAATTAGTAATGTAAATAAAATTGCGATAATAAATATAATTTGTGATACCTGAGGGAAAAAGCCACAAAAGAGGGTGCTTTACTCAGTAAAATGCATTATAAAAAGTATGGTTTTTTCAGCTTTTTATGATGATTTATAGTCTCTTAAGCTAAAAAATAACCCGTAATTAAGTGTTAAGGCATGAAGTTAGTAGATAAATGTTACTTTCTTGTGAATGAATTAACATTACGTTTAAATTCTGCTATGCTGAGAGCCCGAAGCTGGGCATAATTTTACCGCCATTGAGATTATGCGAGCAAATTCCTCTGACCTGGCACCGGATGATAATTTTGTCAATAAGGTGCAGACAGCCGGGTATATAAATAACAAAGAAGCGAGGAGAACGTCGTGCTAGAAGAATACCGTAAGCACGTAGCCGAGCGTGCCGCTCAAGGGATTGTCCCTAAGCCATTAGATGCGTCACAAGTAGCTGCACTGGTAGAGTTACTGAAAAACCCACCCAAAGGTGAAGAAGATTTCTTGTTAGACCTGCTGACCAACCGCGTCCCCCCTGGTGTTGACGAAGCAGCGTACGTAAAAGCTGGATTTTTAGCCGCTATCGCAAAAGGCGAAACTTCCTCCCCTCTGATCTCCCCTGAAAAAGCGATTGAACTGCTTGGTACTATGCAGGGTGGATATAATATCCATGCACTGATTGAAGCGCTGGATGATGCTAAATTAGCTCCTATCGCGGCAAAAGCCCTTTCCCACACTTTATTAATGTTCGATAACTTCTACGATGTAGAAGAAAAAGCGAAAGCTGGGAATGCACACGCGAAACAAGTTATTGAATCATGGGCAGATGCCGAGTGGTTTAAACAACGCCCTGCGTTAGCCGAAAAAATGACTGTCACAGTGTTTAAAGTGACAGGCGAAACCAATACCGATGATTTATCACCTGCACCAGATGCATGGTCACGCCCAGATATCCCTCTGCACGCGTTAGCGATGCTGAAAAATGCGCGCGATGGTATTGAACCAGATGACGCAGGTAACGTTGGACCAATCAAACAAATCGAAGCGCTGAGCAAAAAAGGCTTCCCACTGGCGTATGTCGGTGATGTTGTGGGTACGGGCTCTTCACGTAAATCTGCAACTAACTCCGTATTGTGGTTTATGGGCGATGATATTCCATTCGTGCCGAACAAACGCGGTGGCGGTGTGGTATTAGGTGGCAAAATTGCGCCTATCTTCTTTAATACAATGGAAGATGCGGGTGCGCTACCAATAGAAGTGGATGTGTCTAAACTAAATATGGGGGATGTCATTGATATCTATCCATTTAAAGGTGAAGTTCGCAACCACGAAACCAATGAGTTACTCGAAACGTTTGAATTAAAAACTGACGTGCTGATTGATGAAGTGCGTGCAGGTGGTCGTATTCCACTGATTATCGGTCGTGGTTTAACTAGCAAAGCGCGTGAGTCATTAGGGTTAGAAGCAACCGACGTCTTCCGTCATGCGAAATCTGTTGCACAAAGCAATCGTGGTTTCTCATTAGCACAGAAAATGGTGGGTCGTGCTTGCGGTCGTCCGGGTATTCGCCCTGGTGAATACTGTGAGCCAAAAATGACCTCTGTGGGTTCACAAGATACAACAGGCCCAATGACCCGTGATGAGCTCAAAGACTTAGCTTGCCTTGGTTTCTCAGCGGATCTGGTTATGCAGTCATTCTGTCACACGGCGGCGTATCCAAAACCCGTTGACGTAACAACTCACCACACATTACCTGATTTTATCATGAACCGTGGTGGTGTTTCTCTGCGTCCAGGCGATGGTATTATCCACTCATGGTTAAACCGTATGCTGTTACCAGATACCGTTGGTACAGGTGGTGACTCCCATACACGTTTTCCAATCGGTATTTCGTTCCCAGCGGGTTCTGGTTTGGTGGCGTTTGCTGCGGCAACAGGGGTTATGCCTCTGGATATGCCAGAATCTGTATTGGTGCGCTTTAAAGGTGAAATGCAGCCAGGTATCACGTTACGTGACCTTGTACATGCTATCCCATTATATGCGATTAAAGATGGCCTTCTGACGGTTGAGAAAAAAGGGAAGAAAAACATTTTCTCTGGTCGTATTTTAGAAATCGAAGGTCTGCCAGAACTGAAAGTTGAACAAGCGTTTGAATTAGCGGATGCATCCGCTGAGCGTTCAGCCGCAGGTTGTACGATCAAACTGGATAAAGCGCCAATCACAGAATACCTGCAATCTAACATCGTCCTGTTAAAATGGATGATCGCAGAAGGCTACGGCGACCGTCGTACTATCGAACGTCGTATTAAAGGGATGGAAAGTTGGTTAGCGGACCCGCAACTGCTTGAAGGTGATGCAGATGCGGAATATGCAGCTGTAATTGAAATCGACTTAAATGATATCAAAGAGCCAATTCTGTGTGCACCAAATGACCCTGATGATGCGCGTTTGCTGTCTGATGTTCAGAACGAGAAAATCGATGAAGTGTTTATCGGTTCTTGCATGACTAACATTGGTCACTTCCGTGCCGCAGGTAAGTTATTAGACTCGCATAAAGGCCAATTACCAACACGTTTATGGGTTGCTCCACCAACGAAGATGGACGCCGCACAATTAACGGAAGAAGGTTATTACAGCGTATTTGGTAAGAGTGGGGCACGTATTGAAGTCCCAGGCTGTTCACTGTGTATGGGTAACCAAGCACGTGTGGCAGATGGCGCTACCGTCGTTTCGACCTCAACACGTAACTTCCCTAACCGTTTAGGGACTGGGGCGAATGTGTATCTTGCATCCGCTGAGTTGGCCGCTGTTGCGTCATTGTTAGGTCGTTTACCAACGCCTGCGGAATACCTGCAATATATGGACAAGGTGGATGAAACTGCGGCAGATACCTACCGCTATCTGAACTTTGACCAGTTATCACAATATACGGAAAAAGCTGACGGTGTGATTTTCCAAACCGCAGTGTAATCTGTTATTTTGTTAACGATGAGGCCTCTACTGACTAGAGGCCTTTTTTATTGTCTAAAGATATTCCGAAATTTCAATCAGATTTAAATCCACATCACGTAAATAAATAGACAGAATGGGGCCCATTGCCCCTGTTCGTCTAACGGGCCCTTCAATAATCTCGATCCCTTGCTGCTGAATATGCGCCTGAACTTCAGTGAGAGGGATGTCACTGATAAAACACAAATCTAACGCACCGGGTACAGGCAAGTGTGCTTTGGGTTCAAACTCTTTACCATACTGATGAATATTGATTTTTTGCTGGCCAAATTGTAGGGCATAACGCTGTTCACCAAAGGTTATTACCTGCATTTTTAAAACGCGCTGGTAAAAATCAAGGCAGGCGTCTAATTGTGTTGTCGTCAGGACGATATGGTCTAAGCGATTGATCATTGCCGCTCCTATTCATTGCATTCATATCATTTGCATTAATTTTAAGCGAATTTTATCGAGGCGGCGTTGAAATTGATGCCTTTCTTTAAATATCGTGCAATAGGCGTTAATACCGCTCAACAAATCGAATTGTCTCGCGTTATACTGAGCCATAATGACGCAAGAGTAGAGGTATTGCATATGGACTACCAATTTTTCCAAGACATAACAGGCGCTATTTCCGCAAAATTCTCGATGGATCATGAGGCGATTGGATATTGGCTAAATGAAGAGGTTAAAAACGACCTTAGTCTGCTCGATACTATCGAAGAAAATTACGAAAAAATAAAAGGCAGCGAAAATCAGTGGGAGCTGATTGGCCATGAATACACGCTGCTACTTGATGATGAAGAAGTGATGATTAAAGCCAATCAGTTGTCGTTTGAAACTGAGGGGCTTGAAGAGGGAATGAGCTACTATGATAATGAAAGCGTTGCCTTTTGTGGTATTGACGACTTCCTCTTAATGTTAAAGGATTATCGTGTTTTTGTTATCGAAAATCGATAAATGCATTTTTTTTAGTGATAAGTTTTGTATTTTAACAAATTATCATTATTATTTGCAGTGTGAAACTAGCGGTTTAACGCTTTAGTTAAGATAAGCTAGCGGAAATTTATTTTTTGATAACAAAAGCGAAAGGAACACACATATGAATACTGATGATGTTACAGGTGCGTTGAATGATGCAACGAACTGGTTTGTCGCAAACCAAGATCTGTTAGTCCAGTATGTGGTGAATATTGTTTCTGCCATTGTCATCCTGATTGTCGGTATGATGATTGCGAAATGGGTTGGTCGCGGTTTACACCGTGTGATGACCCTAAAAGGTATTGATAGCACTGTTAGTGACTTTTTATCGGCAATTGCGCGTTATACCATTGTTGCATTTACCTTAATTGCTGTTTTAGGCAAGATTGGCGTTCAAACGGCTTCTGTTATTGCGGTGATGGGTGCAGCTGGTTTAGCGGTTGGTTTAGCATTACAAAATTCACTGGGTAACTTTGCTGCAGGCGTATTACTGGTGGTGTTTAGACCACTGAAAGCGGGAGAATATGTGTCTATTGGTGCAGTGGAAGGTACAGTGCAAAATGTCCAGATTTTTTCCACTACACTGAAAACAGCCGATGACCGAATTATTGTTATTCCGAACGGTAAGATAATCGCAGATAATATCATCAACACAACTCGAGAGCCTAACCGTCGTCAAGATATTATTATTGGTGTGGCTTATGATTCTGATATTGATGTGGTGAAAAAAGTTTTAGGTGACATTGTTGCTGCTGATGGCCGTATTCAACACGGTAAAGGTGTGACTATTCGTTTGCATGATATGGCTCCATCGTCATTAAATTATTTAGTTCGTTTTTGGACAACAAATGGTGATGCGTGGCCTGTCTATTGGGATTTGTTAGAAGAATTCAAACGTGCATTAGATAAGCACAACATTGGTATTCCATTCCCACAAATGGATGTACATGTACATAAACAAGGTTCTGAAACCCACAAAATTCAATAAAAGAATTTTTAATTAGACTCAATAAAATAGCGCTATTTATAGCGCTATTTTTGTCTCTGTATTCCCATTCTATTATATAAGCCTAGCTTATGACCTATTAGAGTTAATCATTTCCACTAATAATTTTTTCTCGTTACTATTTGCGTGTACAAACTGAATAATTATTAGGATTTTTTGCATGTTTACAACTTATATCCAGGGTGCACTTCTTGGTGCAGCGATGATTTTACCGCTAGGGCCACAAAATGCCTTTATTTTACAACAAGGCAGTCGTAAACAGTTTCATATGATGAGTGCATTTCTATGCGCTTTAAGTGATACCATGTTAATTATTGGTGGGGTATTTGGTGGCAGCGCTCTATTGAGCCAATCCGAAATATTGATGCAGTTAATTACATGGGCAGGGGTTATTTTTCTGGTGTGGTATGGCTATGGTGCGTTCCGTACTGCACTCAGCCCAGATGATGTTGTTTTACAAGCTGAAAATAAAGTGATTACTCGCTGGAAAGTGATAGTTACGCTATTTGCCGTCACATGGCTAAATCCGCATGTTTACTTGGACACATTCGTGGTGCTTGGTAGCGTGGGAGGGCAATTAGAAAGCCAATTACGGCCTTGGTTTACGGCAGGCGCGCTGACAGCATCATTTGTGTGGTTTTTTGCATTAGCGATTTTGGCTGCTTGGTTCTCGCCTGTATTGAATAAGCCAGCGTCACAGCGAATTATTAATATCTTTGTAGGAAGTGTGATGTGGTTTATTGCATTTCAACTTGCAATACAAGGGCTTAAAGGATTGGGGCTAGTATCCTAATAACAACATAACCTCAACAGAATGATAAATACTATGAATTTCTTATTATTCTGATCTGCACTTTTTTTATGATGTGTTACTGTTAATTTGTACTCGGGATAGTTTATGGTGAACTGTCCCTTTTTTAGCGACAAATTATTGTATTGGGAGGTTCTGTGAAATTAAAATCTTTAGTTCTCGCTGCCATGGTGGCAGGTGCAGCGGTTCCTACCCTGTCTCTGGCCGATGCGCTACCAAATGGCCCGCACATTACCACATCGGGTAATTCTGTTGTGAAAGCAACACCTGATATGGCGACATTGAATATCGTTGTGGAAGTGACAGCAAAAGATGCTGCGGCTGCGAAGGCTGCGGTAGACAAGCGTGTTGCCGAGTATTTCGAATTCTTAAAGAAAAACGGAATCGAGAAACAAGACATTAACGCCGCCAATGTGCGTACGCAGCCAAAATATGATTACAGCAGCGTGAAGCAAAAATCGACGATTGAAGGTTATACCGCAATCCGTTCAGTTGAAGTGAAAGTCACTAAACTTGACCAACTAAACACCCTATTAGACGGTGCGTTAGCCGCAGGTTTAAATGATATTAATTCTGTGCAATTTGGGGTGTTAAAACCTGAGCAATACCGTGATGCCGCTCGTGCGCAAGCTATCAAAAATGCGACAGAGCAAGCGACTGAAGTTGCAAAAGGGTTTAATGCACAGTTGGGCCCAGTGTATAGCATTAGTTACAATGCACCTGCGGCAGTGCCTTATCCAATAGCGGCAAGAGCTTATGGTGGTAAAATGAAAGCCGCTGCTCAAGATCTCAATATTGATGAGACCTATGAACAGCAAAGTATTGATTTTAATGACCAAGTTGATGTTGTATTTGAACTGAAACGTTAACTTTCAGTCTCATTTTCGTCTTCTTGTTTTAGCATCTGACGCCCAGTTTTTAAGAGGGCGTCAGTCACTCTCTTCATGGTACGGCTTTCGGGTGCAAAACGGTGCCAGTACAGCATACGACGTTGGCATAGCCCCGGTGTTAAGTCGACTAACTCACCATTTTTCAATTCTTCGGCAATTTGTAAATGAGGGATCATACAACAGGTAGAACCCTGCTTAGCTAATTGCACAAAGGCTTCTGACGAATTAACAATATGGCAAGGAACGCTGCCCGGCGATAAGCCAAAGTTTTGCTGAACAAAAGCTTGGTGCATATCATCCAAGTGGTCAAATGCGACTGCGGGGGCTTTTAATAGGGATGAGCGAGTGACGCCATCAGGGAAATATTTTGCGGCGAAATCAGGAGAAGCAACAAAGATATAGTCCAAGGCGCCTAGTTTATCTACTAAACAGCCGGGTAACGCTTGTGGCTGGATACTTATTGCACCCACCACTTCACCGCGTCTTAAACGTTCTTGAGTGCGAGTTTCGTCTTCCACTTGGATATTCAACCGAATAGGGCTATTGCCTAGAACTGGATTGAGCGCAGGGAGAAACCACGTTGCTAAACTGTCGGCGTTAACTGCAAGGGAAAGTAATAGAGGTGTTGACCCTGTATTTTCATCTCCAAGCCACTGTTCTTCCAATAATTCAACTTGATGAAGCAGTGCTAACAGTTTTTGCCCTTGTTCAGTCGGATGTGGCGGAACGGTTCGCACAAGTAAAGGTTGCCCGAACAGGTTCTCTAACTGTTTTATCCGTTGTGAAACAGCAGATTGTGTGATGCAAAGCTTTTGAGCTGCACGCTCAAAGCCGCGTTCACGGATAACAGCATCCAGTGCTTGTAATGCGCGGTAGTCAGGGCGCTTCATCAAAAAGTCTCCTTGTTGTTATTCTGCTAAGCACTATGCCATATTTTTATTGATAACACCTGCAATTATTGCGAGCTTCCGACAAATCGCAAGAAGTAACGCACAAATGCAGCGAACAACACTGCAACTTATTTTCGGTTCGGTATATACTCATTCACAATTACGTCTCAATTAAATAGCAAAAGGCATGAGCATGACGCAGGATGAATTAAAAAAAGCGGTGGGTTGGGCAGCACTAGAATACGTCAAACCAGGCACAATTGTCGGTGTAGGTACAGGGTCTACTGCATCGCACTTTATTGATGCTTTAGCGACAATGAAAGGGCAAATTGAAGGCGCTGTTTCTAGCTCTGAAGCGTCAACTCAAAAACTTAAATCATTAGGTATTCCTGTTTTTGATTGTAATGAAGTGGATTCATTAGATGTATACGTTGATGGTGCGGATGAAGTCGATCACCATATGAACATGATCAAGGGCGGTGGTGCTGCGTTAACACGTGAAAAAATCGTTTCTGCGATCGCGAAAACCTTTGTGTGTATTGTTGACCAATCAAAACTGGTTGATGTATTAGGTAAGTTCCCTCTGCCTGTTGAAGTTATCCCAATGGCACGTAGTTATGTGGCACGTGAATTGGTTAAACTGGGCGGTACACCAGAATACCGTCAAAATGTGATCACTGATAACGGCAATGTGATCTTAGATGTTCACAATTTAAGCATTGTTGATCCTGTCGCGTTAGAAAATACCATTAATGGTATTGCGGGCGTTGTCACCGTTGGTTTATTTGCTAATCGCGGTGCTGATGTTGTCCTGATGGGAACAACAGATGAAGGTGTTAAAACGATCAAATTATAATCGCTAATTATTTTGGTGAATTAATTGACCTAATTTATAGGCCAGCAAACTGTTTAGTTGCTGGCTTTTTTATAAGGTAAAAAAGGAATTAACGTATTTAGTTAGTGGGTAGATAGGAAAATAATTGACCAGTTTTATAAATATCATTAATTTGAAATTTATTTCATTATTTTTATTATTCCGCGATTTTGGTGATATATCTCACACTAATATGTATTGTGCAGGAAAAATCCTTATTTTGTGTTACTGCTCCTGATTTTCTACCATTTAACTTCTTTTTCTTCGCGCTTTTTAGCACCTCTTAAGCAAACGGTTGTATTGATACTGCGCGGAATTTTGCTATGTTGGTATACTCTTTTCAGATTTCAAGGTAGATGAATGTGCTGGTATGGATATGCCTTGAATTATGTTGAGCAAAACCATGAGTCAAACAAGCAAATTCATCTGTCACAAATTTAAAACGTTCACGATAGGGTAGGGAAATGGTCAAGGTATCTTTGCATAAAGACAAAATAAAATTTTTACTGCTAGAAGGTGTTCACCAGAGCGCTGTTGATAACCTAAAAGCGGCGGGTTATACCAATATTGAATACCATAAAAGCGCATTATCTGATGAAGAATTAAAAGAAGCGATCAAAGATGCGCGCTTTGTCGGTATCCGTTCCCGCACTCATTTATCTGAAGAGATTTTCGCCGCTGCTGAAAAATTAGTGGCGGTGGGTTGTTTCTGTATCGGAACCAACCAAGTGGATTTGGACGCTGCGGCAAAACGCGGTATCCCTGTCTTTAATGCACCATTCTCAAATACCCGTTCCGTTGCTGAGATGGTATTAGGTCAACTATTACTGCTGTTACGTCGTATTCCTGAAGCGAATATGCAAGCACACCGTGGCATTTGGGAAAAACAAGCAAAAGGCTGTTTTGAAGCACGTGGTAAGCGTCTTGGTATCGTTGGATACGGCCATATCGGTACCCAGCTGGGGATCTTGGCTGAAGGTATTGGTATGAATGTTTTCTTCTATGATATTGAAAATAAATTGCCTTTAGGAAATGCAACACAAGTGCGTTCTTTGACTGAGTTACTCAATATGAGTGATGTCGTCAGCCTCCATGTCCCAGAAACAGCTAGCACGAAAAACATGTTTGCTAAAGAACAGTTTGACCGCATGAAACCAGGTTCAATCTTTATTAATGCGTCACGTGGTACTGTGGTGGATATTCCTGCATTGGCAGCTGCGCTGGAAAGTAAGCATTTATCAGGTGCAGCAGTTGACGTATTCCCAAGTGAGCCTGCGGCAAATAATGATCCGAATGATCCATTTATTTCTGAACTGATTAAATTCGATAATGTGATCTTAACCCCTCACATCGGGGGCTCTACAGAAGAAGCGCAAGAAAATATTGGATTAGAAGTCGCAAGTAAGCTGGCGAAATACTCAGATAACGGTTCAACGCTCTCTGCGGTTAACTTCCCAGAAGTTTCTCTGCCAGTGCATACTGAAGATACTAACCGTTTCTTGCATATCCATGAAAACCGCCCTGGTATCTTGAATAGCATTAACCAAGTGTTTACTGAAAGTAACATTAACGTGGTGGGTCAGTATTTGCGGACATCTGGCAATGTTGGTTACGTCGTTATTGACGTATTGATGCAAACACCAAATCAAACAGATGAAGCGTTACAAAAACTGAAAGACTTACCAGGCACTATTCGTGCACGTCTGTTATTCTAATTTCGTATAACCCGTTTTATTTCTAATGCGATGGCGCAGGTATTGATTACCAGCGCCATATTTTTTTCGGGGTAATAATTTCAGGTAATGGAATATCCCAATGAGCAACAGGCAACTGTTCAACATGTTGGCAATCATGGGCCAGACCGATGGGGTAAAACCCACTTTTCTGCCAATTCGCTAACGTTCTATCGTAAAAACCGCCACCCATTCCTAAGCGTTGTCCTTGGCTATCAAAGGCCACTAGCGGAATTAACATCACATCAAGTTGCTCGGGTGGTAAAACATCACGCACATCTAATGGCGGCTCCGCAATATTAAAGCGATTTTTCACTAGCTGTGAATCTGGGTGATAGTGAAGAAATAGCAAATGGTGGGCACTAAAAGGGTGTAAAACAGGTAAGTAAATCTGTTTATTTTGTTGCCATAAGGCATCAATAAGCGGTTGGGTATTAATTTCACCATCAAACGATAAAAACAGGGCGATATTTTTTGCTTGTGCAATTTTAGGGTGCTGCAACGCATTGAGTTTAGCTTGTTCAGCCGCAATTTTTTGCTGCTCAGGGGTTAACTGACGGCGAGCTTGACGAATGGTTTGGCGAATTTGTTGGCGCTGGGTAGAAAGTGTGTCTTGCATATCAATAACCTACTGTGAACGGCGATAGGAAATAGCAATATTCAAAATAGTATATCGTAAGGTCAGAAATAGTGCAGGTTAATAAATTGGGCTTGAGGGATTAAACAATTGAAAGTACAACAGAAAAAATTGAGGGTCTCCAAGATGCCGTTGTAGGCTGTAACCCTTGAACCCTTGGTTCAAGGTGAACGCAGTTTAGCAACCTTTAGGCTTCCTGAACGAATCAGGCATGCTCACCAGCGCAATAACCGCATTCTTTTTAGTTGAAATATCGGCTCAGGGGACTCGCCCACTCACGCGCATCTCAGAGAAATTTGGTTTGAGAACTTATCGTTACTCAGTGATTTCATTGTACGAAACTAGATTTAAAATGCAACCCTAATTTTGTATATTTTTTTTTACTAGTGTCTGATTAATAAGCAGATTTACTCTAAGGGCAATACTTGCCTCTCAGTGATTTTCACCTGATCGTGCAAGGCTTGTTCAATCGTATGTTGCAACATTTTTATCTTCTCTTCCATATTATAAGCATAATCACGCGTTTTTGTCTTTTCTTGTGCTAATTCGTGACAGACGTTCAATGCTACGATAAAAATAAGTTGTTCCATATTGGTAACACCGCTTTTATCTTTCAGATTTTGCAAGCGTTGTTCTAATTCTTTAGCCGACTCAAGAAGGGCCTCTTTTTGTTCTGATGGGCAATTAACGCGCATTGAACGCCCAAAAATCTGAATGTCGACAGGTTGTGCGGACATGAAACCTCCATACTGAATAATACTCGCCATAAATACATCATATTTGGCGCAATTAATAGATAAGACAAAAGCATACTGGTTAGCGACTACCCTTGATGGTAGCATATCACGAATCATAAGCTAACATGACGAATTCAGATGTCTATACAAAAATCTTTACCAAACTATGAATCACTGGACAAACTGCTGCAACAGCACTCAATAGCACTTACCGCGGCGGAAATCCATGGTTTAATTACGGGCTTAATCTGTGGTGGAAGCCGTGATCATGGCTGGCAAACACTTGTCCATGACCTTGCTAACGATGGTCTTGCATTCCCGCAAACTGTCGCTCAACCTCTGCGTGAATTGTTCGATACCACATTTGAAGCGCTTGATGACAGTGAATTTGCATTTACCATGCTATTCCCTGATGAAGAGGCGTCGATATTTGACCACGCAGACGCATTAGCGGGCTGGGTTAATCACTTTCTATTAGGCGTGGGTGTCGCACAACCGAAATTAGCTGATAAAAAAGAAATCAGTGAAGTCATTACGGATCTGCGTAATATCGGGATGCTTGGTTACGATGAAGATGAAGACCAAGAAGAACTAGAACAGGCACTAGAAGAAGTGGTTGAATACGTGAGAGTGGCTGTGCAGTTATGTTATATCGCGTTAGTTGAGCCGAAAAAAGGCCCAACTGTTGTTGAGAATAACAAGCCGATCCTTCACTAATCCCGACTTGTTTATGACTAAAAACACGCCACTTTGTTTTATCGAAAGGTAGAACGAAGCGGCTTTGGGTCGATTTTAATCAGTGTTAAGTCATTATCGTCGCGCATATTGGCACCAACAATATGTTAGCAACCTAATAATTCAGATAATAAGGCAAAAACGGTATGAATAAACAGGAATTTGTTGCTCGTCGCAATGCATTATTGGCAAAAATGGACGCGGGAAGTGCAGCTGTGGTTTTTTCTGCACCAACTGCGCAGCGTAATGCCGATTGTGAATACCCGTATCGTCAACACAGTGATTTTCTTTATTTGACAGGGTTTAGTGAGCCAGAAGCGGTATTAGTACTGATTAAAAGTGATGAAAAGCATAGCCATACTGTTCTTTTTAACCGCGTTCGTGATTTAACGGCTGAAATTTGGTTTGGTCGTCGCCTTGGTCAAGAAGCCGCCCCTCAAAAACTGGGGATTGATAAAGCATTGCCCTTTGATGAAATTGAAGAACAACTTTACCAATTACTGAATGGATTGGATGTGGTTTATCATGCTCAGGGGGAATTTGCGTATGCAGATAAGCTGGTATTTGATGCGCTGGAAACCTTGCGTAAAGGCAGTCGCCGTAATCTACGTGCACCGCAAGCGGTTATCGATTGGCGTCCAATCGTCCATGAAATGCGCTTGTTTAAATCTGAGGCCGAACTGAATACCATGCGTGAGGCAGGGCGAATTTCCGCTTTAGCACATATTCGTGCGATGGAAACCTGCCGACCAAATATGTATGAATATCAACTCTGTGGCGAGTTAGAACACGAGTTCACTCGTCATGGAGCACGTTTCCCATCGTATAACTCGATTGTGGGTAGCGGCGAAAATGCCTGTATTTTGCATTACACCGAAAATGAATGCCAAATGAAAGATGGCGAGTTAGTGTTGATTGACGCAGGCGCCGAGTTTGACGGCTATGCAGGGGACATCACCCGCACTTTCCCAGTGAACGGTAAGTTTAGTCAAGCACAGCGTGAAATTTATGACATTGTTCTTAAAGCGCTGGATACTGCATTAACGCTGTATCGCCCAGGTACCAGTATCCATGAAGTGACACGTGAAATTGTGCGGATTAAGACTGAAGGGTTAGTTGCACTCGGAATTTTACAGGGCGACGTCGATCAATTGATCGAAAACAAAGCATATCAAGCTTTCTTTATGCATGGTTTAAGTCATTGGTTAGGGTTAGATGTGCACGATGTTGGTTTCTATGGTACAGACCGTGACCGTACACTAGAAGTAGGAATGGTTCTGACGGTTGAACCTGGTTTATATATTGCGCCAGATGCTGACGTACCGCCACAATACCGTGGCATCGGTATTCGTATTGAAGATGATATTGTGATCACTGAAAACGGGAATGAAAACTTAACGGATTTAGTAGTCAAAGACCCTGATGAAATAGAAGCCCTAATGGCGGCTGCAAAGCAGCGTTTAGGGTAGAGGTTATTAACGGTAAAAGGTTAATCATAAAAAGGTAATAAACAACCCATGAATGTGATCATCGTGGGTGGAGGAATGGCTGGGGCGACATTAGCCTTGGCAATTTCTTCACTTAGCCAAGGAAAATTATCGGTTTCATTAATCGAGGCCTCTTTACCAGAAGGTAAACACCCTGGATTCGACGCGCGTGCTATCGCATTAGCCCATGGTACGTGCCAATATTTAGCGAAAATAGGGGTATGGCCAGCGTTTGCCGATTGTGTAACGCCGATTACTCACGTTCATGTTTCTGACCGTGGGCACGCAGGTTTTGTGAATATCAACGCAAAAGACTATCATATTCCTGCTCTTGGCAATGTGATTGAGTTGCACGAAGCGGGTGCTCGTCTTTTTTCGCTATTACGAAAGGCGCCTGGCGTCACGTTATATTGCCCTGCAAAAGTTGACAGTATTCGCCGCGAACAAGATTCAGTCACCGTGACATTAGATACGGGGAAAACGGTGAGTGGTGAACTATTGATTGCTGCAGATGGTAGTCGTTCTTTAGTTGGTCAAGCCTGCAATATGCAGTGGCAGCAGGATGATTATGGCCAAGTCGCCATTATTGCTAATGTGAAAACGGCCATTGACCCGAAAGGCCAAGCTTTTGAACGCTTTACTGAGTTTGGGCCACTGGCTTTATTACCTATGTCAGAGGGGCGCAGCTCGCTAGTTTGGTGTCATCATCAAGAACATGCGGAGGCGATTAATGCATGGGATGATGCAACCTTTATTAACAAATTGCAGACCGCATTTGGTTGGCGTCTAGGGAAAATAGAAATGGCGGGTAAACGCCATTGCTACCCGCTGGCACTTCGCAAAGCACTGAACCCAGTGAGTCACCGTGTCGTTTTAGTCGGTAATGCAGCTCAAACATTACACCCTATCGCGGGGCAAGGGTTTAACCTTGGTATTCGTGATGTGATGCAATTGGCACAAATTGTGGTTAAGGCTCATGAAAATCAGCAAGATATTGGCAGTTATTCCCTATTAAGCCAGTATCAACAGGCTCGTGCAATTGACCGAGAAAAAACCGTGACCATGACTGATGGTTTGGTTCGCGTATTTGCAAATCGCTGTATCCCATTAATTGTGGGAAGAAATTTAGGTTTAATGGCAATGGAGATGTTGCCGCCTGTCCGCGATGTTTTGGCTCGTCAAACATTGGGCTGGGTTGTTCACCAATAACCACGATATAAAGAGGAAAAAAGTATGCAATCGTTTGATGTGGTTATCGCTGGTGGTGGCATGGTGGGGCTTGCCCTTGCATGTGGCCTTGAAGGAAGCGGCCTGCGCGTTGCTGTGGTGGAAAATCATCCACCGAAAAAGACATTTTCTGCGTCGGAGCCTTATGCATTACGAGTATCCGCGATTAATGCGGCAAGTGAAAAACTGTTGACCCATTTGGGCGTTTGGCCAGCGATTAAAAGTATGAGAGCTGCCGCCTATAACGGTATGGAAGTGTGGGACAACAACAGTTTTGGGCGTATCACATTTTCAGCACAAGAGCGCAATCTGACTCATTTAGGCCATATTGTCGAAAATAATGTGGTACGCGATGCATTGTGGCAAAAGGCTTCTGAACTGCGTGATGTGACATTATTGGCACCTGCAACCATTAAAAAAGTCGTATGGGGTGAGAATGATGTGTTTATCACGTTAGATGATGAAAACATGTTGACTGCAAGGCTGATTGTAGGTGCTGATGGCGCGAATTCGTGGTTACGCAGCCATGCCGATATCCCACTGACGTTTTGGGATTACGAACATACCGCGCTGGTGGCAACTATTCGCACAGAAAAACCGCACGAAGGTGTTGCTCGCCAATCTTTTGATGGCGAAGGCATTTTAGCCTTTCTACCATTAGCTGATCCGCATCTTTGCTCCATTGTTTGGTCACAGCCGGCAACAGAAGCCGCAAGGCGCCAAGCGTTGGATAAAGCCGATTTTGATAAAGAACTTGCTGTTGCGTTCGATGTTCAGCTTGGCCTTTGCCAAGTCGAAAGTGACCGTATGACCATTCCGCTCACAGGGCGTTATGCACGGCAGTTTGCGGCGCAGCGATTAGCCTTATTGGGTGATGCAGCCCATACCATTCACCCATTGGCTGGGCAAGGGGTTAACCTTGGTTTCATGGATGTGGCGATGTTAATCGGTGAAATTAAGCGTTTACATCGTGAAGGTAAGGATTTTGGCCAGTATTTTTATTTGCGCGATTATGAGCGTAGTCGTAAACATAGCGCTGCATTGATGTTAGCAGGGATGCAAGGTTTTCGTGAGTTGTTCGATGGCAATAACCCAGCGAAAAAACTCTTGCGTGATATAGGCTTAGTATTGGCAGATAGCCTACCAGGTGTAAAACCCCAATTATTGAACCACGCGATGGGGTTGTTTGATATGCCTAAGTGGTTGGAACAGCTACAAGTTGATGAAGTAGTATAAATTCCTTTCTCAGAAGGCATAATATAAATTATGCCTTCTCAAATGATTAAAACCTTCCAATTTTCCACTATCAGTGACCTATTTTTTCATAACATCAATTGCCAATTTAAATAATTGAGTCATTCATCTTTTTATCTTTTGTCGCCATTGATGATCATTTCTGAGTTAATTTTGCTCTGTTATTATTTCCATCAATGACTGAAAAAAACTAATTATATCAAGTTTTCGCATTAGTTTTTCTAATTTAATGGGCTTTTAATTAATTAAATCATTCATGTGTTTTTAGAGCTACCTGACGATATTTTGAGCTAAATAAGCAGTGTTGGGCTGTTTTTGAGTGATCATTCTCAATTATTTAACAAAAATTACTGGTAAAAGTAGGGGGTAATCAGTAATACAGAGGGAGATATCGCCCTATTTTTTTTTATAGAGTCAGAAGGCAAACAGTGGTAGTTTTTTAACAGAAGTTATCGTTTGCGTTAGGTTAAAAATGCCCATTTAATAATGACCAATTGATATTTTTAACCCGTAAACATTCCAAAATATCTTAATCGAACAAAGAGGGTATTCATGGTAAAGCAGACAACACTGTATGACGAGCATATTGCTTGTGGTGCAAAGATGGTGGATTTTCATGGTTGGATGATGCCATTGCATTATGGTTCGCAAATTAATGAACATAATGTTGTTCGAACGGATGCAGGGATGTTTGATGTTTCCCATATGACCATTGTCGATTTGCATGGCGGTGGCTGCCGTGACTTCCTTCGTTACCTTTTAGCGAATGATATCAATAAACTCACCGAGCAAGGCAAAGCACTGTATACCGGTATGTTGAATGCATCAGGTGGTGTGATTGATGACTTGATTGTGTATTACTTTGCTGATGATTTTTATCGTCTCGTGGTTAACTCGGCAACACGGGAAAAAGACCTTGCATGGATTGAGCAACACGCTGCAGGCTATGCCGTCGATATCCAAGTACGTGATGATTTAGCTCTTCTTGCTGTTCAAGGCCCTAAAGCGCCAGAGAAAGTCCATTCATTATTGAGCCCAGAGCAAAAGCATGCCATTGAGGGTATGAAGCCATTTTATGGCGTTCAAACTGGCGATTTGTTTATCGCAACAACGGGTTATACTGGCGAAAAAGGCTATGAAATTGCAATGCCAAAAGAACAGGTTGTTGATTTTTGGCATAAATTATTGAAAGCAGGTGTTCATCCTGCAGGCTTAGGTGCCCGTGATACATTACGTTTAGAGGCAGGGATGAACCTATACGGCCAAGATATGGATGAAACAATTTCTCCTCTTGCTGCAAATATGGGTTGGACGATTGCGTGGAAACCTGAAGACCGCCAGTTTATTGGCCGTGAAGCGCTCGAAAAATTACGTGAGCAAGGAACAGAAAAACTTGTCGGTATTGTGATGCGCGATAAGGGTATACTGCGTGCAGGGCAAGTGATTCGCTTCACTGATGATTTGGGTGAATTGAAAGAAGGCGTCATTACCAGTGGTTCTTTCTCACCCACTTTAGGCTTTAGTATTGCGTTGGCACGTGTCCCGAACGGAATTCAAGACAAAGCGATTGTTGAAATTCGACAGCGAGAAATGCCTGTTGAAGTGGTTAAACCGGGCTTTGTCCGCGAAGGTAACCGCTTAGTGTAATTTGGGCTAACCCAATCAATAAATTTAAAATGAGAGGCTAATGATGAGCAATACACCTAAAGAGTTAATGTATACCCGTGAACATGAGTGGCTGCGTGATGAAGGCAATGGTGAATATACCGTTGGTATCACTGAACATGCGCAAGAAACGTTAGGGGACATGGTGTTTGTTGATTTACCTGAGGTGGGAAATGTCGTCAGTGCAGGTGATGATGTTGCTGTGGTTGAATCTGTAAAAGCCGCGTCTGATATCTATGCACCACTGAGCGGCGAAATTGTGGCAGTAAACAGCGAACTGAGCGATTCTCCTGAGCTGGTAAATGAACAACCATACCAAGAAGGTTGGATTTTCCGTATTAAAGCATCGGATACCGCAGAGCTGGCGGATTTGATTGATGCGGCGGGGTATACCTCTATGATTGAAGCTGAAGAATAGTTTATTCGTCATATTTTGTGTTGTGGCGGTGTTGGCTGCACTCGACAACTTGGCTCACATACTTGTGTATGCTCCCCAAGATTGTCTTCGTTTGCCGCCTAGCCACAACTCAAGCTATTTAGAATAAAATCCTCGTCATATTTCATCTTGTGGCGGTGTTGGCTTCGCTCACTCGCCCTTGTCACATACTTGTGTATGCTCCTAAGGGCTCATTTGCTTGCCGCCTAGCCACAAGTTGAACTATTTAGAGGATTGATAAAATATAATTCGTTAGAAACAAGAAACAAATCGCTACATCACTGATTTTGAGTGTTATCTCGCAAGTTCCGTAATAACCGCCCGACAACTTATGCATAGCAGACAAAGGATGGGAACACAGATATGTCGATGTCACTGAGTCAATTAGAAAACCGTTCAGAATTTATCTCGCGCCACATTGGATCTTCAGAACAACAAATAAAAACCATGTTAGATACCGTGGGGGCGTCATCGCTCGATAACTTAATGGATAAAATTGTGCCGAAGGCCATTTTACTTCCAGAGCCGCCAAGAGTAGGCGGCGGAGCCACCGAACAAGAAGCATTGGCTGAGTTAAAAGCCATTGCATCGTTGAATAAACGCTATAAAAGCTACATTGGGATGGGCTATGCACCTGCTGTATTGCCACCTGTTATCTTACGTAACTTACTGGAAAACCCAGGTTGGTATACGGCTTATACCCCATATCAACCCGAAGTATCCCAAGGCCGCTTAGAATCTCTGCTTAATTTCCAGCAACTGACTATTGACCTAACAGGGTTAGACCTTGCTTCTGCATCATTATTGGATGAAGCCACTGCCGCGGCAGAAGCGATGGCGATGGCGAAGCGCATTAGTAAATTAAAAAATGCGGAGCGTTTCTTTGTGGCGGATGACGTTCACCCACAAACGCTTGATGTAGTGCGCACGCGTGCAGGGACTTTCGGCTTTGAAATTATTGTCGATAGCGCTGAAAAAGTTTTAGATCATGAAGGCGTATTTGGTGTGTTGTTACAACAAGTTGGCACAACAGGCAATGTTCATGATTACACTGAGCTGCTCGCCCAATTAAAAGAGCGTCAAATTGTCAGCTGTGTTGCGGCAGAAATGATGGCGCTCGTATTATTAACGGCCCCAGGTAAACAAGGGGCGGACATTGTTTTTGGTTCCGCTCAGCGCTTTGGTGTACCGATGGGCTATGGTGGGCCTCACGCAGCATTCTTTGCATGCCGCGATGAGTTTAAACGGGCTATGCCAGGTCGCATTATTGGTGTTTCACGTGATGCAGCGGGTAATACGGCATTACGCATGGCAATGCAAACCCGTGAACAACATATTCGCCGTGAAAAAGCGAACTCGAATATTTGTACATCCCAAGTGTTACTGGCTAATATTGCTGCCATGTACGCGGTGTAT
Source organism: Providencia sp. PROV129 (assembly GCF_028482245.1). Classification (NCBI taxonomy): domain Bacteria; kingdom Pseudomonadati; phylum Pseudomonadota; class Gammaproteobacteria; order Enterobacterales; family Morganellaceae; genus Providencia; species Providencia sp. PROV129. The sequence continues at coordinate 336,578 of NZ_JAMPQD010000008.1, read as the reverse complement.
CATGGCCCTGAAGGGCTTAAATTGATTGCAGGGCGTATCCACCGCTTTACATCAATTTTGGCGAAAGCGTTAGCAGATGCAGGTTTTGTATCACGTCACAAAACATGGTTTGATACTTTAGCGATTGAGGTGGCAGACAAAACTGCGGTATTAGCGCGTGCAGAAAAAGCAAAAATCAACTTACGTACTGATATTCATGGCGCTGTAGGTGTCACACTAAGTGAAACAACCACTCGCCAAGATATCAATCAATTATTTGCAGTAATCACTGGCTCAGACGAAAAACTAAATTTTGAAAAGCTAGATCAGCAAGTTGCTGAAATTGAACAAGCCATCCCCACTGCATTACAGCGTAAAGACGAAATCTTAGCGCATCCTAATTTTCACCGTTACCACAGCGAAACGGAAATGATGCGTTATATGCATAGCTTAGAGCGCAAAGACTTAGCGCTGAACCAAGCCATGATCCCGCTAGGTTCTTGCACCATGAAGCTCAATGCTGCCGCGGAAATGATCCCAATTACGTGGCCAGAGTTTGGCGAGCTACACCCATTCTGTCCAGCGGATCAAGCTCAAGGCTATCACCAAATGATTGAGCAGCTCTCTCACTGGTTGGTGCAATTAACGGGTTATGATGCGGTTTGTATGCAGCCAAACTCAGGTGCACAAGGGGAATATGCTGGTCTGTTAGCTATTCGCCGTTACCATGAAAGCCGCAATGAAGGTGCGCGTAATATTTGTTTGATCCCTGCTTCTGCGCATGGTACTAACCCTGCATCTGCCCATATGGCAGGAATGGAAGTCGTGGTGGTGCGTTGTGATGATGAAGGTAATATCGACTTAACGGATTTGCGTGAAAAAGCACAGCAGCATAGCGATGATTTATCCTGTGTGATGGTCACTTATCCATCCACCCATGGAGTGTATGAAGAAAGCATTCGCGAAGTGTGTGAAATCATTCACCAGCACGGTGGGCAAGTGTACCTTGATGGTGCCAATATGAATGCGCAGGTTGGGTTGACGACACCTGGCTTCATTGGCGCGGATGTTTCTCATCTTAATTTACATAAAACTTTCTGTATTCCACATGGCGGCGGCGGTCCAGGTATGGGGCCTATTGGTGTGAAAAAGCATCTCGCACCATTTGTGCCAGGGCATAGTGTGGTTGAATTAGATATGGTTACTGACCAAGGCGCGGTTTCCGCTGCTCCGTTTGGTAGTGCGTCAATCTTACCTATCAGCTGGATGTATATTCGCATGATGGGCTCATATGGCTTAAGAAAGGCTAGTCAAGTGGCGATTTTGAATGCGAACTACATCGCTAAGCGCCTTGCGGGTCGTTATGACATTCTGTACACGGGGCAAGAGGGTTATGTGGCTCACGAATGTATCGTCGATTTGCGTCCTATTAAGAAAGATACTGGGATCAGCGAATTAGATATTGCTAAGCGTCTGATTGACTATGGCTTCCATGCGCCAACGATGTCTTTCCCTGTGGCGGGAACATTGATGATTGAGCCAACTGAGTCTGAAAGTATCACAGAAATCAATCGTTTTATCGATGCGATGTTAGCGATACGTGATGAAATTGACCAAGTGGTTGAAGGGAAATGGACATTAGAAGATAACCCGTTAGTGAATTCCCCTCACGTGCAAACTGAACTGGCAAGTGAGTGGCCACACGCTTATAGCCGCGAGCTGGCAGTATTCCCAACGGAACAAACCAAAGCGAACAAATATTGGCCAGCAGTAAAACGCCTTGATGATGTCTATGGCGACCGTCATTTACATTGTTCATGTGTGCCGATTGAAGACTATATGTAATTGATTAATCGGGTAAACTAGATGTATTTAGTTAGATAAATATTAGGCTTGCTTCCTTTTTCATTTTCATTGGGGCAAGCCTTTTTATTCTTCTATCGTTTAACCAGAATATTGGTCAATACCTGTATAACTGTTGCCTTGGTAAATTTTTTCAACCTCACCCGTTGTTATATTAGCTTGATAAACGCCGCCACGGAGATCGGCGACATACATCAGTTGTGTCGATTTATCATAAGTTAGGCCTATTGTTTCTTTGAATCCTCGGCTGATCACGCGGTGATTCGTGAGCCCGTGAAGGGTGACATTGGCACAATTTAGGCTATTACCATCAGGTTCAGCCCCTCTATCAGTCCAATATAAAATATTCGCTTCTTCATCGAGTAACAAATCGATAGGCTCAGGTAAATCAGCCAAGAGTAACTGAATATCACTGCGGCTTTCTGGAGATTGCGGATTTTTGGGTCTTAATGGTGCTCTAAAAATGCGTCCTAAGTTCCCCTTAGGCGTTCCTTTTTGCGTCCAGTAAATCCAATTGTTTTTTAGATCAAGGGCAAAGCCTACACATTGTTCGAGTATGTCAACTTGATCATTTTTATCTCGCGGCCTTGCAATGTGGGTCATTAGATCAGAACCATTAATGCTGCAGGAGCAAACCATTCCACCTTCACGATCGCACCAATATAACCGTTGATTGAGCAGATCGAGTTGTAATTGTTTGGGGGTTCTTATTGCTCCTTTGCCTAATAGCATTTTTCTATTGCTACCATCAAAATGCATAACATTGATTGAGCCATCATTTTCATCAAAATTATCCCCCATGTTGCTCCAATAGATTAAGCGATTATCAGGATCAACTGCAATACCGTCAGGTGTACCCCCGAGTCCTTCAATTAGAGGCATTAGGTGATGAGTTGACTTATTGAACTGAACAATAGAAGGGGAATGAATATCAAGCAATAACAAATAAGGGGAAGCATTTTTATTGTCTTTTGGCATATCTAACCTCATTGACAGCGAATCAAAACTACATAAAAGATAAATTACTAGGTAATTATTTATCTAAGTATAGTGTAATTTGATTTAATAAATGGCTATTAATTAGGCTAGTTTTATTTAAGGAGGAGGTAAGTGAAGAGATGCTTTCTGGATTAGGCTAAAGCGACAGAAAAGCCGCTTTAGCCGATTAATTAAAGCAACCAACCTTTTTGTTGAGCAAGCTCTAATTGTTGCTTAAGTTGTTGGTAGAACTCAGGAAGTATTTGCTCAATGTAATCACATTTACTGAGTACTTGTTCGAGGCGAATATGATTTTCGACCCAACTTTGACCTTGATTATGCAAGTTCATCAGCATTGGCATGGCTCTATCAATCGCATTCGCATAGAGCGACTCAGGGGTTTCTAATGCGTCGTATTCGTTCCACAGTGCTAACAATGTTGTATTTTGTGGGCTTGGTAAAAGATTAAAAATACGGTTTGCGGCTTTGACTTCTTCTGCATGAATAGCATCACGAGCTGCATTATCGAAAACCAATACATCGCCCGCATCAATTTCAACAATATCATGCACGAGAGCCAGTTTAATTGCATGTTCTATATTCACGCCTTGAACATAAGGCGCAAAACTCATTGCGGCAACGGCAAATTGCCAGCTGTGCTCCGCGGTATTTTCATGGCGTTCACGGTTGAGTAGCTTATTTTTACGATAAATACTTTTAAGCTTATCGAGCTCCATTAAAAATTGGACGACTTCAGTAAAAGCCCCAAAATTAACCACCTCAATGGGCTTGTTACTTAATGCAGATGACATAAAAACCTCAATTAATGTTCTTCTTCTAATGAATAAGGTAAAGCAGCAATGGTTAAATGGCTTTGTTCATCAGCCATGACACGAAAAATGCTGTCGGCTTCCATATCGTTATTCATAATGATTTGCACATAAATTTCACCATTACCTAGGCGAACAGCGGCAAGAACAGTTCCTGTGCGGCGCCACTTGTCACCCAATTGCCATTCTACACCTTCGCCAATAGCTGGAAGTGTTGTGGCAGAGCCTTTTAATAAATACATCGCACGTTTATTGGCACCACGGAATTTTGCTCGAGCGACCATTTCTTGGCCAGTATAGCAGCCTTTTTTAAAGCTGATCCCGTGAGGAAGTGCTTGCAGATTAGTTGCTTGCGGCAGGTGCTGTGCGCTGTTTTCTTGGTCGATAACTGCGAAACCCGCTTCGAGATCTAACGCGAGCCATTGGTCATCATTGACTTGAGTAGCACCTAATGTTTCAGCCATTTTTTGTGCAACGTCCTCAGTGGCTAATACTAAAAAACGTTCAGCAGGTAATGAAAAATACAACAACGTAGCATCACCCTCAGAGACAACTTGGTTTTGCTCATCAGGTAACGTGGTAAATAACGTTGCGAGTGCTTCTCTTGCCCCTTTTCCTGCAACACCGAGTAATTTTATCTCGGTTTTTTTCTCAAAAGTTACCTTGGAGAAAACAGCGTATTTTTTAAGCTCAGCTAATTGCGAGTCTGCAACACTGCGCCTAAGCAAATAAGAAAAACCCTCTAAATGATGAAATAAGCGTAGGTCACTCCACATTTTTCCTTTTGGGTCACAATGTGCTGTTAAAGTATGAGCTTGTCCCAGTGTGGTGATATCTGCAGTTACTTGTCCTTGCAGATATTTTTCTGCATCGAGGCCTGCAAGATGAATAAGTTCCCAGTTTTCCAGTGAAATCAAAACGAGTGGTAAAGACTGAGATTCAAGGGGAAATTGCTGTGTACTATCAATGTGGGTAGTCATGATTTCACCTGTTGTTCTTGGATAGATTAAAGGTGCTTAATGGTAAAATAGCTAGATAACATTGCAAGTAGTTATTATGATGCAGCTTGCATTATCTCGGATTTTTTTATCATCTGTTTGTAGAAAAACGGCATTTTACTACTAAAATTACAACAATGTAGTCTATGACATGTTTTCTTCGCAGATAATCTGTTAGAGTATTGAAAATAATCAATCTTATCAGTTAACTGCAACAAAAGGTCGTAGTGGAATGGATATTGAGAATAAAGCACGAATTCATTGGGCTTGTCGTCGTGGAATGCGTGAGCTAGATATTTCAATCATGCCTTTTTTTGAGTATGAATACGATAGCTTAACGGTACACGACAAACAAATTTTTGTTCGTTTATTAGAGTGTGCGGATCCAGACTTATTCAATTGGTTAATGAATCACGGTCGTCCTGAGGATGACGAGTTGTTCCGTATGGTCAAACTTATTCAGGAAAAAAATAAAAATCGTGGTCCTGTGGAAATCTAATCTCTCCATTTCATGGAAGACACAATTTTTTTCTACCTGTGTTCATGGTGTCGTTGGCATATTTTTGCTATTGGCTCCATGGTCACAAGGTAATTCTGTGTTTTGGCTGCCATTACTCGTTGTTGTGGTGGCTAGTTGGGCTAAAAGCCAAAAAAATATCAGCAAAATAAAAGGTGTTGCTGTACTGGTAAACGGTAATAAAGTTCAATGGAAGAAAAACGAATGGAATATCGTGAAAACGCCGTGGCTGAGCCGCTATGGTATATTACTGACACTGGAAGCTCTGCAAGGAAAGGCGCAGAAGATTCATTTGTGGGTTGCCAGAGATTCAGTTTCAGAAGAAAACTGGCGGAATCTCAATCAGTTATTGCTCCAATACCCAGATATTTAAAAGTGAGTTCAATCCATAGTTAAGTAGGAACAATATTTACCGCCAGAATTGCGTCTTAAAGGGACGCTTCAATTTCTTGTAAAATTTGTACGCACCATTGGGCAATGCGTTCATCAGTTTGTTCAAATTGGTGCACTTCATCAAGCGCAAGCCCCACAAACATATCGCCTGTTTCATTTAAAGGTTTTGGGCTATCAAAAGTATATCCTTCGGTTGGCCAAAAACCGATAAACTGCACGCCCGTCGGTTTAAGTTGATGGTATAGCAACCCTAATGCATCGAGGAACCACTCACTATAATCTATTTGATCGCCTAACCCGTACATAGCAACAATTTTGCCCGTTAAGTTAAGGTTGGGAAGTGCGTCCCAAATTTCTAGCCAGTCTTCCTGTATTTCACCGAAATCCCAGGTGGGTATTCCCAAAATTAGAATATCATACTGTTCCATTTCACTGGGGGGAGTATCATTAACATTATTCAGTGTGACGAAATCATCACCGAGAATATCACGTATTTTTTCAGCAACCATTTCGGTATAACAGGTGCTAGAACCGTAAAAAAGGCCTATTTTCATATATATTATTACTACGTCCAGCTATGGTTTTGATGACAAGAGGGGTATTGTAACAGAAGCCCCCCCTTTCAGGCATAATAGAATCGTGTGGTATTATTCAAAGGAAACGAATTAGCTGTGGAAACAAAACACCTTAATCCATTAATTGAGCAATTTCTTGATACAATCTGGCTTGAACAGGATTTAGCGGAAAACACATTAGCATCGTATCGTAATGACCTTCAATCACTAGATAGATGGCTTGATGCGCATCATTTACATTTAGAGAGTGTTCAATCAATTGATTTGCAATCTTTTCTCGCTGAACGTATTGATGGTGGTTATAAGGCCGCTAGCTCTGCTCGTTTATTAAGCGCGATGCGTCGTCTATTTCAATACTTATATCGAGAAAAGTTGCGTAGCGATGATCCTTCAGCTGTCATTGCAGCACCTAAAATACCGCAGCGATTACCAAAAGACCTCAGTGAACAACAAGTCGATGATTTATTAAATGCGCCTGCAACAGAAGACTCCCTAGAATTGCGGGATAAAGCCATGCTAGAGGTTTTATATGCCTGCGGTTTACGTGTTTCTGAACTGATTGGTTTAACGTTTTCTGACATTAGTTTGCGCCAAGGCGTCATTCGTGTTGTCGGTAAAGGCGATAAAGAAAGATTGATTCCTTTGGGGGAAGAGGCAATATATTGGCTGGAAAAATATATTGATGAAGGTCGCCCTGATTTATTAAAGGGTAAAACTAGTGATATTTTGTTTCCGAGTAAACGTGGAACAAAAATGACCCGGCAGACATTTTGGCATCGAATAAAGTACTACGCGGTGCTGGCACAAATTGATGCAGAATCACTCTCGCCTCACGTCCTTAGACATGCCTTTGCAACACATTTATTGAACCATGGGGCAGATTTACGTGTCGTACAGATGTTATTAGGCCACAGCGATTTATCAACAACGCAAATTTATACCCATGTTGCGACTGAACGATTACGCGCGCTACATGAACAACATCATCCAAGAGGATGACAATTAAAGGATTATTAATGAAACGCAAATTGCTATTACTGGCGGTGGCTTGTTTTGCTGCGATTACCGCGAACGCATACAGTGCAACGGAAGAGATAGTCATTCGTGATACATTGGCAAAATACGATATGACAGTGGAGTCAATTAAACCTTCACCTATCGTTGGGTTGAATGTGGTCGAAACGACGACGGGTATCGTCTACATTACGGATGATGGTAAGTATTTACTTCAAGGGCCAATTTACGATATGAGTGGAAAAAACCCCGTGAATATTAGTAACCAGCCGCTAATGAAAAAGGTTGAAGCCCTTAAAAATGAAATGATTTATTTTAAAGCGCCACAAGAAAAATACGTGGTCACTGTCTTCACTGATATTAGTTGCGGATATTGCAAAAAGCTCCATGAAACTGTCGGCGAACTTAATAGTAAAGGTGTGACGGTGCGTTACCTTGCTTACCCTCGTCAAGGGGCCCAAAGTGATGTAGGTAAAAAGATGGCGTCTATTTGGTGTAATGGCTTACCACAAAATGCGTTAACACAAGCGTTTAAGGGGGAAGAAATCGCTATGATAGACAACTGTAAAATTGATCTAAGTAAGCATATGAATGTAGCTAATTTATTTAAAGTGACTGGCACCCCCGCGATTATTTTACCTAATGGTCAAATGTTACCTGGCTTCCTAAAACCTGATGCACTTATTCAATTACTCGACGAAAAATAGTTAATTATTGTGAATGTAGAAACTTTTTTACGACAACGGCACGTTGATGGTGAGTCTGCTCAACTTCCAGGGCTCCCTGAATTATTGCAGCGTATTTACTTGCATCGTGGTATTACGGATATGGCTCAGCTGGAGCGTAAAGCCACAAATTTGCTGGATTATCGTTCGCTATCAGGCATTGAGAATGCACTTGCCTTACTTTACCGAGCACTGACTGAGCACGAATCCATTACCATTGTAGGGGATTTTGATGCGGACGGTGCAACAAGTACAGCACTGGCTATTCGTGCATTAAAATCGATGGGTTATGCCAATTTAAATTATATCGTACCGAATCGTTTTGAAAATGGTTATGGTTTAACACCGCTGGTGGTTGAAGAAGCACACAAGCGGGGGGCAAATTTAATTATCACCGTGGATAATGGTATTTCATCTCATGAAGGTGTAGTCGTTGCAAAGCAATATGGGATTAATGTCATTATTACCGATCACCATTTGCCAGGAGAAACGCTGCCTGAAGCCGACGCTATTATTAATCCAAACCTCAATGAGTGTCACTTTGGCTCAAAATCATTAGCAGGCGTCGGGGTGACATTTTATTTAATGTCAGCACTGCGCGCACATTTACGTCAAAAAGAATGGTTTATCCAACAAGGGTTAAGCGAACCTAATTTAGCCGAATATCTTGATTTGGTGGCATTAGGCACTGTGGCGGACGTGGTACCTCTTGATACCAACAATCGGATACTGGTTCACCAAGGATTAAACCGTGTTAGAGCAGGGCGTTGCTGCGCAGGTATTAAGGCACTCGTTGAGGTGTCAAAGCGTGATTTACCAAGGCTAGTTGCCAATGATTTTGGTTTTGCCCTTGGCCCACGGTTGAATGCGGCGGGTCGGTTGGATGATATGTCTGTGAGTATTGAATTACTGCTGACTGATGATATGGCTTATGCGAGGGAGCTTGCTAACGAATTAGATGGGTTAAATCAAACTCGTCGTGAAATTGAACAGGGAATGCAGCACGAAGCGTCGGTGCTTTTTAACAAATTTGAGTACAGTGATAATCAACTACCCAATGGCCTTGCCATTTATCACCCTGAGTGGCATCAAGGGGTTGTTGGGATTTTAGCATCTCGAATTAAAGAGCAATATCATCGGCCTGTGATTGCATTTGCTCCCGCAGGGGATGGCGTACTCAAAGGTTCTGGGCGTTCAGTTCAAGGTGTGCATATGCGTGATGCCCTTGAACGTTTAAATACCTTGCAACCTGGATTAATGCAAAAGTTTGGTGGCCACGCGATGGCTGCGGGTTTGACTTTAGACGAAAGTAAATTTGAGGATTTTAAGCATCATTTTGAGCGTTTAATGGGGGAGCTCATTAAACCAGAACAATTAGCGGGTGTTGTTTGGAGCGATGGTGAGCTGTCTCGCAACGAGTTTTGCCTAGAAACCGCAGAATTAATTCGTGAAAGCGGGCCATGGGGGCAATCATTCCCCGAACCCGTGTTTGACGGACACTTTTTATTATTACAGCAACGGTTAGTGGGAGAGCGCCACCTTAAACTGATGGTAGAACCTGCCAATGGTGGTCCAATGCTGGATGCAATTATGTTTAACATTGATGTGCGCAGATGGCCAGATAACAGCATTAAGAAAGCTAAAATTGCGTTTAAACTCGATGTAAATGAATACCGAGGGCAACGAAGCGTACAATTAATGGTTGAGCATATTTGGCCTGATTAAACACAAATATTATCGATGAGTATGGGATGAAATAGCGTTTTAGGGTGCTATAAACCTGAGATAAATTCCGTTATACTAATCGGTTTGTAAATAAAAATTATTTTGACCAACCATAAGATATTGAAAATGACGTTTGAAATAAACCCAGTAAAAAGTAAGATTCAGGACCTGTCTGATCGGACATCGGTTCTGAGGGGGTATCTTTGACTATGATGCCAAGAAAGAACGCTTAGAAGAAGTCAACGCAGAGCTAGAGCAACCCGATGTCTGGAATGAGCCAGAAAGAGCGCAAGCTCTTGGTAAAGAACGCTCATCTCTTGAGGCGATAGTTGAAACAATCGATCAACTAACACAAGGTCTTGAGGATGTTGAAGGTTTATTGGAGTTGGCCGTTGAGGCTGACGATGAAGATACCTTCAATGAAGCGGGGGCGGAGCTTGAATTACTACAAGGCAAATTAGAGCAATTGGAATTTCGCCGCATGTTTTCGGGTGAATACGACAGCGCTGATTGCTATATCGACTTACAAGCGGGTTCTGGTGGTACTGAAGCTCAGGATTGGGCAAGTATGTTATTACGTATGTACTTGCGTTGGGCGGAGTCGAAGGGCTTTAAAACCGAGATTATTGAAGAATCTGATGGTGATGTCGCGGGTCTAAAATCAGCGACAGTGAAAATTATTGGCGACTACGCTTACGGCTGGTTAAGAACAGAGACTGGGGTTCACCGTTTAGTTCGTAAGAGTCCATTTGACTCGGGCGGGCGTCGTCATACTTCGTTTAGCTCAGCCTTTATTTACCCTGAAGTTGATGACGATATTGATATCGAAATTAACCCAGCGGACTTACGTATTGATGTGTACCGCGCTTCAGGTGCGGGTGGTCAGCACGTAAACAAAACGGAGTCAGCGGTACGTATTACTCATATTCCAACGAATATTGTGACGCAGTGCCAGAACGACCGTTCGCAGCATAAAAATAAAGACCAAGCAATGCGCCAGTTAAAAGCGAAGCTATATGAACTGGAAATGCAAAAGAAAAATGCGGACAAGCAAGCGATGGAAGAGAACAAATCAGATATTGGCTGGGGAAGCCAAATTCGTTCTTATGTCCTTGATGATGCAAGAATAAAAGATTTACGTACTGGTGTGGAAACGCGTAACACGCAAGCCGTACTGGATGGTGATTTGGATAAATTCATTGAAGCTAGTTTAAAAGCTGGCCTGTGAGGGAAAAATGTCTCAAGAGCAACAGGGTGCAGAACAGGCTCCCGATTTGAATAACGAACTTAAAACCCGTAAAGAAAAACTTGCGGCGTTGCGTGAAAAAGGAATTCCATTCCCAAATGATTTTCGTCGTGAAGATCTTTCAGACAAAATCCATGCTCAGTATGGTGAAAAGTCATCGGAAGAGCTGGAAGACTTGAATATTGAAGTCTCTATCGCGGGTCGTATGATGACGCGCCGTATCATGGGTAAAGCTTCATTTGCAACATTGCAAGATGTTGGTGGCCGTATTCAAATCTACGTATCACGTGATGACTTAGCGGAAGGCGTTTATAACGAACAGTTCAAAAAATGGGACTTGGGTGACATTTTAGGTGCGAAAGGGCGTTTATTTAAAACGAAAACGGGTGAACTCACTGTTCATTGTCATGAAGTACGTTTGTTAACCAAAGCCTTGCGTCCATTGCCAGATAAATTTCACGGTTTATCAGACCAAGAAACACGTTATCGTCAGCGTTATTTGGATTTGATTGCAAATGATGAATCACGTAACACCTTCATTGTGCGCTCTAAAATCTTAGCTGAAGTCCGTAACTTCATGGTTGGTCGTGATTTTATGGAAGTGGAAACCCCAATGATGCAAGTTATTCCAGGTGGCGCATCAGCACGTCCATTTATCACGCACCATAACGCGTTAGATATCGATATGTATTTGCGTATCGCACCAGAACTGTACTTAAAACGGTTAGTGGTCGGTGGTTTCGAACGCGTTTTTGAAATTAACCGTAACTTCCGTAATGAAGGTTTATCGCCTCGTCATAACCCTGAGTTCACTATGATGGAACTCTATATGGCGTATGCAGATTACCGTGATTTGATTGAATTAACGGAAGATTTATTCCGTACACTGACACAAAAAGTGTTAGGCAACACAGTCGTTCAGTATGGCGACCAACAGTTTGATTTTGGTCAGCCGTTCACTAAATTGACCATGAAGCAAGCTATCTGTAAATATCGTCCAGAAACCAATGTGGCTGATTTAGACGATATGGATAAGGCCGTTGAGATTGCAAAATCATTAGGTATTAAGATTGAGAAAAGTTGGGGCTTAGGTCGTGTCCAGTGTGAAATCTTTGAGGAAGTCGCTGAAAGCCACTTAATTCAACCAACATTTATCACTGAATACCCTGCTGAAGTTTCACCTTTAGCACGTCGTAATGATGACAATCCATTTATTACTGACCGTTTTGAGTTCTTTATTGGTGGTCGTGAAATTGGTAATGGTTTCTCGGAATTAAATGATGCAGAAGACCAAGCAGAACGTTTTGCTGAGCAAGTTCGTCAAAAAGACGAAGGTGATGATGAAGCAATGTTCTATGACGAAGACTATGTTACTGCTTTAGAACATGGTTTACCGCCAACTGCAGGTCTTGGTATTGGTATCGACCGTATGGTGATGTTATTCACTAACAGTCATACCATTCGTGATGTTATTTTATTCCCAGCATTACGTCCGACAAAATAGCCGATGTTGTTTTTGTGCCCAGATAATACTGGGCACATCATTTTACTCTTAATATGTTCAAACTTTCCTTGTTTTTTATTCTACGTATCTTGCGACTCCTCAAGCCTATCAATCTAATATCAACATAATATGTGCCAGTCTTTTTTTTGTTCGTATTCGCTAATTAGCAGAAAGTAGTCTATATAATAATGTTAAAAATAAATTTGAGTTACGAATAGTATCAATTTAGTATAAGTAATTATTCCAAAGAGTTGGTATAATTACACAAGTGCTACGTATGGTATATGTTGGTTTTTTGAAATATAACCTATTGAGAATGCATGAAATTTATTGTTCGCTGTCTTTTTTATAAATGAATTCCAAGTAAGTTACTTGTTTTTGAGTTTTTAAGTAAAGTGGTTGCACTGAAATGTTTTTAAAGCAGTACAGATACTGTGAGAGTGCTTAAAACACTCTTCTTGTGTAACAAAAAACTATTTTATTTGTTAGTAAGTGTTACAACAGGAAGATAAAAAAGAACGCGGGTTTTGTGTTATTGAGCTGTTATGTTTATGGTTACATAAACTAGTAAAATAATGTTTGGATAACATAATATAATTAAATAGCACCTTAAATGTGTTAATTTATGACTGTCTTGGTGTATTAATAAGAATAAGCTCATAAAAGTTACGAAAGGGTAGCGATTAAATAAGTTTAAAACTAAAATTATTTTAATCTAAATTTATGAGATGACTCTATTTCTACATTCGGACTTATAGAAAATAGCTAACTTTTAGCTTACACTAGGTTTCTTGGACATCATTATAATAGCGAAGAAAAGTACTGGTAAGGTAACCATATGTTTTTAAAAAATAAATTTCATGTTGCATCTTTGCTTATAGCAGGTACGGCTCTTCTTTCTGGCTGTACATTTGGCTCAGACACATACAATACAGCAACACCGAATACCCCAAGTAAACAAACCGTAACAGCAAATACCGCCCCTGCTGCTGAGCAACCATCAGCAAGTGCGACCCAAGCTGATGATTCTTATCCAGAATCACAAAAAGTTTTAAATAGCGCTATTAATCGTACACCAATAGCGTCAACAACTTATGGACAAAGTGGCGCTGATCAACAAACATTTGCTCACCTAAATACGTGTGTTAAGGAATTAAACGCACTAAAAACACTTTCGCCAAAGGATTACAACCGTTTAGTAGGTTCATTCAAAGAGGTTAGTGAAATCAATCGTCTCTACAGAGAAGTTGAAGGCACTGCTAGCCCTGACACAATTGAATTACTGCAAATGGCGATTGAATCTAAAACGAAAGTACTCTGTGCAAAAGTTCGCTATAACTCAGTATTGTCTACCGAATCAACATTGAAGAAAATTAGTGGATTATGAGAATAAACCTTAGGCTTTGTGTGTCGCTGGCACTTGTTACGACATTTTTTAGTCATGCTCCAAAAGCAGACAAATTTAATAGCGTTATTGATGATTTTGACACTTACCTCCAATTGGAAAGCGAAGGCAAAGTAAAAGAGCAAAAACAACAACAACAGCCAGTTAATACACAAGCTCAAGGTTACGATATTTTCTCTTCACTCTCGACAGTGCCTGCGCCAAAGGAAAAACAAAAGTCTGCGGCAGCGAATAAAGGAACCAAAGGGAAAACTACGGGTAAAAGAAAGTCTGGCGTAGCATCGGCAAGCCAAGTTGATTCGGCTAAAGTGACGCCAACAGAACCAGAAAAAACGATTTTTTCTGATGTCTGTGCGGTGACAACAGATAACGCGTCTGCGCCAATTTTACTCTCATCCTATCCATACTTTTTTCAAAGTAACCAATGGAGCCCTGAATATTTAGCAAGGGACTTTGCTAAATATCAGTTAGTTCTCGATCCTCTTGGGTTGTATTCTTCTAAATTTGCCAGACCCTCAGGAATAGATACCTCAGCCTATCTTGAACAACTTGCAAAATTAATTGAACGCCAGCAGCTAACCAATTTGTATAAATTTGGTATTGCACAAGGTGTAGGACAACTTATTTCGTATAACAATTTGTTAAATGATGAACAACTTGTCGCTGAGCTAATTAACCACAATAAGAGTATCGCGCAATTAACACAGACAATTGCAGAAAAAGAATTTGAAATTAATCAGCTTAATGACGATGTTAAACAAAATAAAAATCAAATTGCGCAATTACAAGCACTATTAAATTCATCTTCAGATGATCAATCGTTAATTGATACGCTAAATCGTAAACTGGCAGAAGCGGAAAAAACGATTGAACAGAAACAGAATAATTTAACGCAGCTTAGCCAAGAGAATCAGCAAACCCAAGAAACGATTGCTCAACTTGAAAAACAATTAAATGAAAGTGCAATTGAACAATCTAAAATCAAACAACAACTTGCTGAGAAAGAGGAGCTGTATGCCTCTGCAAATTTAAAAATTGAGCAGTTAACGGCAGATATTGCAAAATTAGAGCTGGATGCTAAAAACCAATTACAGCTTGCAGGAAATTCAGATGAGCAAGTGAAATTAGTGACCAATGAACTTTTGCAGCAAAAAGAATTACTCAAACAAAAAGAAATTGAACTAAATACTGCAAAAAATGAAAAAGATGTTGCCCAGTCGGCTTTGAGTGCTCAGCAAGCAGACGCCAAACAATTAGAGCAGCAAAATCAACAATTGTTAGCTCAGTTAGCAGAGAAAGAACAGCTAGCGGAAAAAATCCAGGCGTCTTTAACTGAAAAAACAGCACAAGCAGAGCAAAAAGTTGTATTAGAGAAAGCGTTAAAAGAGTCACAAACAGCACAAAATGCGCTGATGGCCCAGTTAGCTTCAAGTGAAAAACAGCAGGCTGAGCTGCAAGCGAAACTAAGCCAAAATGAACAAAATTATGCCACTGCCCAGGCTCAGTTGAAGCAAGCCGATGCGGATTTACAGCAGTTACGTAAAGATGTTGAAAAGCAAACGGCATTACTAAATCAAGCCAGTGATGCACAAGTGAAAGCAATAACGGCTGATTTAAATAAACAGATAGCGTTGCTGAAACAAAAAGAAGATGGGTTGAAAAAAGCGCAAGCAGATAGCGAATCAACCCGCGATGCGCTGGCCAAACAGCAAGCTGCAGCCAAAGAGCTTGAGCAGAAAAATCAGCAATTAGCCGCGCAACTAACAGAAAAATCACAACAGGCCGATAAAATTCAAGCTGCATTAGCTGAACAAACGGCGAAGGCTGCGGATAAAGCCGCGTTAGAAACAGAATTAGCGGCAGCGAAGAAACAGTTAGCTGAACATGAATCACAGCAAAATACGCTGGCGAAACAGCTGGCAAGCAGTGAAAAACAGCAGGCTGAGCTACAAGCGAAACTAAGCCAAAATGAACAAAATTTTACAACGGCTAAAGGGCAGTTGGACAAAGCTAATGCAGACCTGCTAAAACTGCAAAAAGACGTTGAAAAACAAACTGCATTAATGGAGCAAGCGAACGATAAACAAATCAAAGCATTAACGCTTGATCTTAATAAGCAAGTTGCGCGACTTCAAGAGAAAGAAGCCGATTTGAAAAAAGCCCAAGTAGAAAGCCAATCAACCCGTGATGCGCTCGCCAAACAGCAAGCTGCAGCCAAAGAGCTTGAGCAAAAAAACCAACAATTAGCCGCACAATTGAGTGAAAAAGCTCAGCAAGCAGATAAAATTCAAGCATTATTGTCTGCTCAAACAGTTAAAGCGGAAGGCAAAGTTAGCTTGGCAAGTGAGTTAGCATTGGCGCAAAAACAATTGGTTGAACACCAAAATGCACAGAATGCGTTAGCTAAACAAGTGGCTGATAGTGAAAAACAGCAGGCTGAGTTGCAAGCCAAATTAAGCCAAAATGAACAAAATTATGTTGCTGCGCAAGAGCAATTAAACAAAGCTAACTTAGAGCTTAAAACGTTAAAAGCGAATATAGAAACCAAAACTGCATTAATGAACCAAGCTACGGATCAGCAAATTAAAGCATTAACTGTCGATTTAAATAAACAAATTGCATTGTTAAAGCAAAAAGAAGATGGCTTGAAGAAAGCAGAGACAGATAGCCGTTTAGCGAAAGAGGCATTGACGAAACAGCAAGTAACATCGAAAGAATTAGAGCAAAAAAATCAGCAACTTTCTGCTCAATTGAAAGAAAAAACACTGCAAGCAGATAAAATCCAAGCGTCACTCGTTGAGCAATCGGCTAAAGTTGCTCAAAAAATTACGCTAGAATCTGAGCTTGCACTGGCTAAACAGCAATTAAAAGAGCATCAAGTAGCTGAAAATACGCTTTCTAAACAATATACAGAAAGCCAGAAACAGCTGCAGAAACTCCAGGCCACACTAACTCAAAATGAGCAAAATTATGTGTCGGCTCAGAAGCAGTTGACTCAAGCTAATGATAACTTGCAAAAACTGCAAAAAGACGTTGAAAAACAAACGGCATTAATTGGTCAAGCAAGTGACCAGCAAGTAAAAGAATTAACGGCAGATTTGAATAAGCAGTTAGCGTTGTTGAAGCAAAAAGAAGATGCTTTGGGTAAACTTGATTCAGAGAAAAAAGCGATTCAAGATGCACTTATGGCACAAGAAAGTGAAAGAAAAAAACTCGAATTACAAAATTCACAATTTGCAAAACAAACAAAAGAACAAGAATCGCAAATTAGCAAGCTTGAAAATGAAATAGCGGCTAAGGCTAAAAAACAAGCAGAGGTTGAGTCACAACTGGCTGATGCAAATAAACAAATTAGTGCTTTGAAATTAGATACTCAAAAATTGGATTCTGCAACTAAAGCACAAAAAGAATTAGCTTCTGCGCAAGAGCAATTGAAAAAACTACAGGCTGAGTTAGAGAAGCAAAAATCATTCTCAAGTGATGAGGTACTTAAATCACAAATTATGGATTTAAATCGTCGTATAACTTTGTTGCAAGACGAAAATAATGCATTAAAAGCGAAAGGTAACACTGGCTCGAACGCAGGTCTAGCAGGACGCGTGCCACCAAGTAAAGATATCAAGGTCGTTGCCGCAGAAAATGCTAAGAAAAATCAGAAAATAATTCAAGATATTACGGCACAAAAATACAGTAAGCTGGATAATAATACATACTATAAAATTATTCAGCGTGGTACGCCGATTAACGATGTTAAAAAGAAAGACATCACATTTATTATGAGAGAGCAGTTAACGGATGGAACGGTTACTGTCATGTATACGGATAAAAACCCTGTGACGCTGCCTTATAATGAATTACCGACACCATTAAATTCGTTTGTTGAACGTGCAGGGGAAGGCGGGATGGTGAAAGTTTATATTAAGCCAGAAGGTGGTTATGGGGTAGAGGGAGTTCCAGGTGAAATACCACCAAACTCTATGTCTATCATTGACTTGAAGATCATGAAAGTCAAATAACCAAAGAATTCGTTTAGGTTTTTGAAAGGGTGATTTGTCATTCAGGCAAATTGCCTTTTTTTATGGCGAGTAATTGGAGATGAAAAATAGTTAAAAGTGAAATAAAGGAAGGGACTTTGGGTTGCCTTTCTGCCAGATTATAGTTAAATCATAAATTACTATAACTGACAGGGCATGTGTTCAAAATAAAAGCATAACCATTTGTTAATTAATGATTTTATTTGTTCGGTGTCCTCGATTTGTCCACGTTCGACCATTATTGACTTTAGTCCCTCTCTATGAGGGACTTTACTTACTAATTAAATCAGTCTTTAATTTATCTCAAATTCAACAAGAGGATAGATATAGATAATGCCTAGAACATTTTTTGATAATGTAAAAAACACTTTGAGCAGTAACTTTATGGCTCAAACAAAAAAACTTTTAATTTGCTCTGTGTTTTCTGCATTTGCACTAGTAGCGGGTATCAGTTCAGCGTTTGCTGCAACGTATCTAAAATCAAGCGATGATTGCACAAAGCAAAATGAAGTTTATGCAACAATGAATGATGCAATGGAATATTTCAGTGATTATTATCCTGAAAATAACTCACTCGAAATTATCAGTGAGTCACCGTTAAAGGTTAGATTATCTCCGCAAGCAGTTAGCGGCGACTTCACTGATGTAAAAGAATTATTAGCTAAACGTGCTGTTGTTTATGGTGTTTATCGCAGCTTGATTAACACGCCAAATGATTCCGTCACCGTAACTTCTTATCTAATTTCAGATAAAAAGAAATTAAGCGGCAGCCCTGAATATACCGTGACGATTACAAAACCTCAGTTATTAGAAATCACTAAAAAATATATCCCCATTAATGAGCTGAGCGATATTACTGATGAGAGCTGCTCTTTTTCTAATCAGTTTAACGAGCTGCGATATGACGACAGCGGCAAGAAAGGCTTTGACAAGTTTTTTGATGAATTATTGAAAGCAAATAAATAAGTAAACGCCCTCAAATGAGGGCATTTTTTATAATGCTAATGTGGTTTGGTGATATTTCGTTGGGTGGGGATCAACGTAGTTTTCGATTGTTGGACGGCAGACAATTTTATTCACCGATTCATGACTTGTGAATGTGCAGCCACAGTTAATATTTTGGCATTGGTTGTAACGTTCTTTCGTTTCAGAAGAGACTTGATAGGAGCTACGAGTATGTGCAGCAAAACCACAAAGAGGGCAATTCATCATGATGTTGTACCTTTTGTCATGATGTTGATATTAAAGAGAGTATAACATGGGTTTTTATACAGTGTTAGTTTTCTGCATCCTCAATATCCAAATCTGAAATCTTAACCTCCAACTCTAAAGCTGAAGTAAAGCCACTATCATTCAATGAATGGACGATTCGCGTTAATGTCCAATCTGCATTATCAATTTCAGGTTTAAACCCACTGACTGTGATCGGCATTTCTGGGTATAGTTCCGCACGGCCTACCGCCAGTTGAATTGAGAATGAGGCCACACCACGTTGGATTTTTTCCCACTGGGCTTTTGCTGCGCGAGCGGCATTCTCTTTAGTGGCATAAGTGTGGGATAGTGTTAAGACGTTCCCTTGCTCCCCCGCTAAATATTCCCCTTGTTTTTCTTTGGGTTCTGTTGGCTTCGCAGGCTTTTTACTTTTTCGTTTTCGCTTTACAATGACTTCTTTTTTCTTTTGGGGTTCTCGGGTGTTTAGCCAATTAGCCACAACGCCAGTGTATGCACCACGGTCTGCCAGTGAAAAGCGGTGTCCGTCGCCCACTGAACGGGTAATGTGCATGGCCTGAATAGGCTGACCACTGGCAGTTAAGCCTTGGCCTTGCTTCATAAACAGTAAATTTCCATTTTTAACCGCAACGATTGCCCCCTCTGATTTCGCTACTCGCGTTAGAAATGAGCCGTCCGATTCGTTGGTTTGGTCAATATGGGCAAGCTTGATTTTATCTAATTTTTCATCAATGACAGGTTTCAGCTTATTGCGCTCAGCCAACGTTCGCACGATATCGCCAAGCGTTTTCTGGTGATAGGACTGCTCTCGCTTGACGTTTAAGGTGTCTCGAAAATCCGCACTGCGCCCACGAATGGTGAGTTTATCAGGCACGCCGCTATGCTCAACCTCATCAACGGTAAATGTTCCTTTGTAAATCAACGGTGAGTTTTTCCAGCCAAGGTGTAATGACAGGGTTTCACCTCGCTTGGGTAAGGCGAGTTGTCCGTCGCTATCATCCAGCTCAATATCTAACTGGTCAGCTTCAAAGCCGCGATTGTCTGTCATGGTTAATGACATTAAACGCCCTTGAATTTGGGCGTTAATATTTTCACCGCCTGCTGCAAGGGCGAAAGCGGGGGTTAGCTCATCTTTGGTTAAAAAACTCATAGTGGCAGCGCCCCACGAATATCATTTAATTGTTGATTTAAATCCCCAAGCATTTCAGACAGTGATTCATCCGTACGCTTAAGCTTTAAGGTGAAATCAATTTTTCTGGGAGCTCCATCAACAAAAAACTCACTTTTTGACTGCGTGATTTCTTCAATCACATACATACCGTAAATATTTCCCGTTCCATCAATTAGCGACCATGCACGGCCTGTTTCTGCCATTTGCTCTAATACGAGCAATGATAATCTGCCGCCCGTCAGTGACGGCAATAAGGTGCCACTGAGGGTGATATCGTCGTTATCAAGGCCAATAAATTGAACCGCAGGGCGCTTCCCGAAACGGTTATTCGCCCCATAGCGGTATTTTTGGTTAATCTGCATCATTTGGTAGGGGGTTGTATTGAGCTGAAAAACGAACAAGCCTAGCGCTGCCATTGCCATAATTAATCGTCCTCACTGTCTTGGTAGCGGCTTAATTGCCTTGCTTGCTCTCGCCGTTGGTTTTGTGCCAATTGTTTGGCAACTTCACGCGCAATATCGTTTGCTGACTGGTTAGGTAATGGGTAAACATTGATAGTCACTGGTGCCGCATTTGCCCTGTGACTATTTTGATTTACGGTGACTGAAGCGGACTGATATTCGCTGGCAGGCAATGCGTAAGGGTGGATAGGTTTAGCAATGGCAGTCATTGAGCCGAAAGTCAGCGCGGCGGCTGCAAGGGCGGCAGTGCTTTTTCGACTGGTAATATGCGCAGGCCCATTGACAATTTCAGGGCCATATTCCCCCGCAATGCCAAATTGACCACGGGGAATAAACCCGCCACTGTCGAACATGCCCGCATTCTTCATGCCTGCTTGAATGACGGTGACTTGTGACATGGCACGAACCGCCTTGGTTTCATCTGAAAGCATCCAATCGGGCAAAATATTCGTGGCCATTTGCTTAAGTTCGGCAAATTGGGCTTTCAGTGCATCCCATTTTTCAAGTATGCCATTTTTCAAACTATCGATAATTTCGCCGCCGATTTGCTTGAAGCGTTCGGGCAGGCCTTGTACGTCAGCAACAATCTGATCCCATTTATCCGAAATGGTTTTCTTAACCAGCGCGCACATACGGACTGTAATGGACACAATGCTATCCCAATGCTTATAAATCCACCCTGCTGGCGTCCAATTTAAAATGAGTGATTTTATCGCCTCAAATGCATCCTTAAAAATAGTCGTGACTAAATTCCACAGCCCTTTCGCGTAAGGAACAATATCATCCCAATATTTATAAATGAGGTAGGCCGCACCAGCGATAGCCGTGATAATTAAGATAATCGGGTTAGCTAATAAGGCCTTACCCAGCATCATAAATGCCGCCCCAACGAGCTTAATCGGCTTAATCAGCAAGGCAAGAAATCCGCTGCCCTTGATACCCAAAACAGACAGGCTTAATTTCGCCATGGCAAGTGGCCCTATTAATGCCGCAATCATGAGTGAGATACTTCCGCCAACGGCTAACACGGCACCCAAACCTAAAGTGATTAAGGTAATTTGTTTAACCAGCTCAGGGTTTTTCTTCGCCCATTGACCGAATTTTGAAATCAAATCTGTCACGCGTTTGGTGATATCCCGCAACGGGCTATCTGCACCACCGAAAACCTGTATCCCCACATCTTCATAGGCAGAGGTTAGGTTTTTTAAATCGCCGTCAAGGTTATCTGTCATGGTTTTGGCGACTTTTGCCGCTTCCCCTTTAGCGGCTTTAACTTCTGCGATTAAAGTTTGTAATTGCCCGCTTCCCGCTTGGTCAACAAGTACCGTTAGGGCTGCAAATGCCTCTTCTCCCGCAATGTGCTTGAATAATCCTGCACGTTCTGCATTACCCATTTTTTTTGTTTTTTTATCTAGTTCAACAAGTATATCGGTAAATTGGCGCAAGTTACCCTTTGAATCACGGGTTTTAATTTTCAGTTTATCAAGGGCTTCACCTGCCATTTTTGGTGGCTCAGCCAAACGACCTAATATGGATTTTAATCCTGTACCCGCCATGCTAGCCTGAATACCTGCATCACCCAGCTTTCCCGCGGCTGCGGCTGCTGTTTCTATATCAACGCCCAGACCTGACGCCACGGGCGCCACGTACTTCATGGTATCACCGAGCATCGTGAGGTTGACGTTTGAGCGGGTAAAGGTGGCAACAAGGGCGTCACTCACACGGTTCATTTCGTTAGAGTTCAACTTAAAGCCCGTCAAAATATTTGAGCCGATATCTGCCGTGGTGGCTAAGTCGATATCACCCGCCAGTGACATGGATAATGTCCCCGACATGGCATTTTTAATTTGCTCAGGTTTAAAGCCAGCCATGGCATAGAATGCTTGGCCTTGAGCAACTTCATTAGACGTAAACGCCGTGGTTGCCCCTAATTCGCGGGCTTGCTCTCTCAGCATTTTATAGTCAGCTGAATCTCTATTAAGGCGAGTTAAGGCCTGCACTTTTGACATGCCGATTTCAAAGTCATAGCCTGGTACTAATACTTTTTTAGCGGCATAGCCTAAGCCCACGCCTGATGCGAGCATTCCTGCGCCGCCACCCGCTATTTTATTGCGCATGCCCATGGTATTTTGATAGCTGTTTTTTGCTGCAGACATGCGTTTTTCTTGGCTTGCAACCCGTTTTAGTTGCTGCTCTTGCTGCTGCAATCGCCGACTGGTGCTGGCAATGTCGCTATTTAATTTTACTTGGGCTTGGCTTAATTGCCGTGTAGAAATCCCGCTACCTTTTAACGCTTCCCGTTGGCGTTGCAATGAGGTACTCAATACGCCCGTTTCGGCTTTCAGTTTAGCAGCGGCAGCTTTTGCGCGGTCAAACTCCCGTGATTGGGCTTTTGTTGGGTTTTGAATGGTGGATAATTCACGCGCAAGCCGACTGACTTTTGCTGTTGCTTGTTGGTAGGCGTTATTAGCAGCATCAAGGGATTGTTTGGTTTTCTTAAACCCGTCAATTTGCTTGGCTTGGTTATTCAGCTCTTTAAGTTGCTGGCGAGATTGGCGGAGGGTTTCCGCCAGTTTTTTATTCGAGGCTTGGGCGCTCTTAAATGGTTTTGTGAATTTATCAACGGCGCTTAAAATCACCTGTAAACGCAAATCTTTACTCATCTTCTGCACCGCTACGTTTAAGGGCGTGATAACGCCATTCTAATAATTCGGTTAGGGAAAATTCATCTGTGACAGTCGGTGACCAGTGAAAAATAGTGGCAATATCTGCCACTAAATCATTCACGGTTAGTCGTTCTGGAAATCCATAGTCACCGACTTCGGCAACAAAAAAAGCACTAACTCTTTGGTTAAATTGACCATGTCAGCGGGAGCCATCATAAGCAGTTCGGCTTTGGTCAGCGCTGGCGCGGTGACGCGTGGTAGCACTAAGATTGCAGAGTCCACATCCATTTCCATCAGCGCCGCTAAGCGAACGCCGCGTAACGCACCAGAATTGGGCTTGCGTACCACAACCTCTGTTACCGCGGTTGTTCCTCGCGTGATAGGTTCATCTAGTGTGATAGTGATTTGATTTTTCTCTACTTGTTCAGTCATTTACTTTTCCTATAACCCTAATGCGGCACGTTGTTCTGCTAGACGGTCAACACCGTCAACGTTTTCAACCATATTGATCAAATCAATCTCAATGAGCGTTTCGCCATCCCAAATAAGTTTGTAATAGGTGGCATTAAAGGGGGTTTTTACTTGGGTATTTTCGCCCGCTTTGCCATTGCCTGAATCAATTTCACTGAATCGACCACGCAGCACCACCTCAACGGCAGTCACTTCTGCGGTATCTTCACGTTGATATGCGCCATTAAAACGCAACATCACACCATCGATTTGCGTAATGCCCCATTGCTTATAGAGCTGCGCTTCTAGCCCACCAAAAGTAATTTCCGATGAAAGCGCATCCGCCTCTAACCCCATATCCACTTTAACGGCACCATTCATGCCGCCGCCGCGATACTCTTCAAATTTACGGGTGATTTTTGGGAGGGTCATTTCTTCGACGCGGCCTAAGTAACTTTGCCCGTCGTTGAATAAATTCATGTTTTTAAGCTTGCGTGGTAAGGCCATGGTTACCCCTTAATTTTTGAGCCAAAATCTAATAAATAGCGGTCTGTAATACGCTGGCGTAATAGCAGGTTTTCCAGTGGTGGCACTGCCGTATAGTCATAATCAATGTATAACTTGCCGCTCTTCAGCTCTTCTTTGGTGTTCACGTCTGGGTCGAACCAACATTCACCGCCTAACAAATAGCCTTGCGTTGTCATGCTGCGCAGTTTTGCATTGATACTTTCAATAATATCGCGAGCCAGTGAGGGATTGAGCGTACCGTCAATTGACCAGTCTAACCCCTCGGCGATAGTGTCAGATAACACCTGCGCGGTGCGGGTGTAGGACTCAAAGGCAAACAACGGATCATCTGAGCAAGTACGGGAGCCCCAAAACTTAAAGCCGTTATTGCGAATTAGCGTGGTAATGTCGTTTTCGTTGAGTAGACCAGCATCGGTGGCAGGGTCTTGTAAATCCCATGACACATCGGCAGAAATGCCCGTGACGCCATTAACGCCAACGTTTGATATGGTTTTATGCCAGCCAATATCATTATCAATTTTGGCACGTAAGCCCAAGGCACACGCGGTGGCGTAGATATTACTTTCTGCGTTAGTGACCGTGTCCCAACTTTGGAGCTCAGGCCAAATTAACATTAATTCACGTTGACTGAAGTTTTTGCGGTAATCAATCGCATCCGAAATGGTTTTGCTACCATAAGCGCTGACATAGGCCATGGCTCGCATTTTTTGTGCGATACCCGCAAGCGTTGAGGAAACGGCCTGTGTATCGTGAGCGGGCACGGCTAAAATGCGAGGTTTAACACCTAAGCGGCTTTGCGCAACAGTCAATGCCTGCAAGCCTGTTTTGCGTCCATCAGGCGTGGTGCCACCAATGATATTAGACGTGGTTTCTGCTTCGCTTTCGCCTTGCTCAACACGAATAACGACGGTGACAGGTTTTGATTGGTTACCAATGGCATCCAATGAACGCGCTAGCGTGCCTGTTTCACCTGCTTTGCCCGCGGCATTTTTAACATCAGTAATTAAAACGGGGGTATTGAGTGGAAAGGCTTTTTCGTCTGCATCATCGGCAGTACACACCATTCCCACGATTGCGGTGCTGATGGTGCGAATAGGTCGCGTGCCTTCATTGAGTTCAATCACTCGCACGCCGTGGTGATAATCTTGAGCCATTACTTAGCGTCCTCTATTTTGCAATGGCTTAATTTTGGGTTGGGGTTAAGGCAAATGCACGAAATGGGGATTGTGTGAGAGATGGAACAAAGCCCCGTTGATTGGGGCTCTTATCAAAAATCTAATCTAAAAATTACGGGTTTTGCTTAACGTGACACTTGCCCCATCGCCAATGACTTCAAATAGCTTTGTATTTTCACTTTCAATTTTAGCACTGTTAACATGAATTCTTGCTGTCGTTCCCTCTTGTTGACTGATACAACAGTAAACCGAGTTAGTGATCTCTCGACCATCTAAATAACAATTATCATACCAAGCCTCACTTGATTGATCTTGACCGCTAATACAAGCATATTTACCAGCGTATGGTTTACCTGACAATGTATCCGCTGGTTTAGCATTACAGTTATAATGCCAAACTTTTGCACCATAAGCTGGAACCGATGTAGCTGCATAGTTATAATTCATTTCACTATTTACAACATAACCAATACACCCCTCGTGGTGGCTAATCCCATCATCACCGTTATGACTCATCACACAGTCTTTGATTAAGCTAGTTCCTGAATAATGATAATTAAACCCGTCATTTTTATGTGATCTTGCGGTGCTCATAATACATTCAGAATGAATATTATTAATTGCAAAAGCCCCCGAACCTCCCGCCGAAATACCTGCACTACATTGATAAAAGCCTGCAAACTTAGACTCACTAAATTTATCAGGTTGCACCTTCACTGTATCTGATTTAGACGCGTAAAACTTACAACCTGCTGCATAAACAGTTGATGTTGCGTTAATGACATTATCAACTTCACACACATAAAGGTATGCACTCCCATTACTTTTGCCCCAGTTAAAGTACATTTTTTTAGTACTATGCTCATAATAATAAGCATTTTCAGTACGTTTCACGGCCTCAACTGACACAACATTTTTTAAGGCATAAGAAACAACCGAATTAGTTTTACTTTCCGGCACTAAAGCCGCTAAAAAGGGCTGTTTTGTCCCATTTCGAATTGCAGCCTCATGATTTGCATCATAATCATAAATTGCGGAATACATTTTTAAGCCATTATAGTCACCCTCACTCACCCAAGCAGAGGGGATCAACTCAACACCGCCTAAAATAACGGCATTGTGGCCTAATAAGTAATAGTCTTTTTTTAAACTGAGAGCGACGACTCGGCGATATGTCGAGTGCGGCTTATCTCCCTCAAAATACTGCGCATCAAATTGAGGAAAAACCTCATTCCAACGGAGGTTCAATTCTAGCCCCCACTCTTGAGCTGAAATATTATCACGACTCCCATCAGGCCAAGCCGTCATAAAGTTATTCCCATTAAACAAGGATTCTTTTCCAAGCTGCATGTTTACGCCAAAATCAAAGCCTAGCCCTGTACTTTTTGCCCTTAGCACACTAGCTCCACTCCATAACTTCTTAGGGGGGAGTTTATTAAATGGAATAAAAGCGATCCTTTTACCATTTTGAAACGCTGCAAATTTTTTAATTTCAAAAGATTCAATTGCATCAATGCCTAGCCGAACCCCTGCTGAACCAAATCCCGTCAATAATGCGGCTTTTGGAAGCGTAATTGTTAGCATATTTCCATCATATGACGTTATATGTGAACGCATGTTCCAGTTTTCACGTAATAAGCCATCGCAAACACCAGCAACTGCAAACGCTTCTTTTTCGCTCTCTCTGCCTTGGCTAAAATCATATTGGCTTTCTAGTCCTGAAACTTGTACTTTAAAAATCAAATCATACTCAGGGGATGCTGGAACCGTTAAGTCTACTGACTGTAAGAGCGTACTTGGATTAATCGCTAACTCTGTTTTTTCTCGAATATATCGAGACGCGACAAAAGCAAAATCATGCCGCTGTGCGATTGGATTGCGATTTTTTAATGCATTCACGGAGAAATCGGCTAATGGTTTAACTTCTTCGTTATCAGCCTTACTTTTTAATTCCTCTTGTATTTCTTCATTATTTTTACCAATTTGAGTATCTAAATAATCTCGTGTTGCTAAGACAACCGATGGATCGGTTTTTAGCTCAATACACTCTGTTGATTTAACAACAATCATCATTCGAATAATTTGAGTACGCCCAGAGCCTTCAACCATTTTAGGTTTATAAGTTTCTGGGCAATTTCCGACAGCAATTAAATTTCCCTCGGAATCAAACAAACCGATCTCTCTAACATACCAACCACCCTCTGTTTCAGGAATGATATGTTCAGCAATAATGATATTCGGGTTATTTTTATCAATTTCCAGAGAATTAACCGCAGCGCGGCGCTTTTCATTGATTAGTTTTGTTTGCGCAGGGTCTGGTGCGGGCAATTTTCCATTCCCATCACCTACGGCCATTGTTGTTAAATCTAACTTAGTGCCTAATGCGGTTGCTTTAGCGACTAAGTTCTCGCCTATATTAGTTAAAATAGAATAATACGGTTTAGACATTAGAGATCTCCATAACGTCAGCATGATATAAAGCAACAGCACTATATGAATGCGTTGAGGCAATAATTTCAGGAGGTTGCGGTGGATAAATAGATAAAATATCGCCACCAAATAAGGAAACAGCCACATTCATAGCGGCGTTTAAATAAATACACTCGGGCGAATAAGGGTAAATAGTTGTAGAACTACCATCCACAACTAAAGCGCCTACATTGATGACACCCTCGGTTTCTAAGTGCATCGTAATATTTGATAATTTTCGACTTACGGGTTTTGTATCATTGATGATATTCGTCAATTCAATGTGTGTTTCTTCATTGATACCCGTTTCTTTTAATGCAATATCAAGTTTGAATGTCCCCACTTCTGAGTCATCTTCAAACCATTCATCGACATTAATTAGCGTACCAATAGGTGCAACAGCACGGCGTAAGGCACCAATCGTGCCCTTATGCTTATGAATAAACATCGCGGCCTTGATAGCGTTTCGTTTCGCGCTTTCCGCCCAGTCTTTATCCCATCGGTCAACACTGAACGCCCACGCCAAATATGGCAGTAAATGCACAGGGCATAAATCAGGGTTCCAGAGTTTACGAATGGGTATAGGGACTCGCTCAATCTGAGCCAGTGATTCAGCTGCAGCGAGCTCTAATGGTGATGAACCGACGGGCAATAAACGATTATTCATCTGAGCCCCCTAATGCCACATTTATTTGTGTGCAGAAGCTCGCCTGTGTTTTATCCAACTTAATATCTGCGGTTGGCTTTTTCAGTTCGACACGTTGTACGCCTTGAACATGCAATGCGGCATATATCGCACTGAGCACAATGTCACGGCCTAAGCGGTGTTGCTGTGTCGCATAGCGTTTCACTTGCTCCTCTGCCGCCGCCATAATAGGTTCGTACTCTGGGGATGGGTAGCAGTAGATCACCGCGTCGATTTCATAGTTAACGATAGTTGCTGATTGTACGGTCACACGATCAGCCACGGGTCTAACATCTTCATCGTTTAATGCAACATTCACTTTTTCGATTAAATCCGCTGGCGCACTGCCGTTCCCTTCACGAGATAAAACGGTGACCGTGACGTAAGCAGGTAATGGGCTAATGACAGAAGCGTCTGAAACTCGACCATCAGCAGAACGGGCATGATATTCATAACTGCCAATCGGGCCTGCTACGCTTAACGCCTCAAAAGCCGCGGGGATACGCAAGCGTAAATTGGCATCAGACTCATACACTGGCGCAATCGGTGGAATAGCGTTTTCATCGCCCACTGATAACACCAAGCGTTTCACGTTATTATTGGCGGCGAGCTGGTCAAGGTCTGCACCCGTAGCAAAGGCCGTCATACTTGCGCGAGCCGCTTCATTGACACGTTGACGTAAAATCAGTTCTCTATAACAGTTTTCTTGCAATAATTTGGTGAGCGGCTCAGATTCTAATTCTAATGTACGGGCGATAGCTTCCCGCTGTTCTTCTGGCATTGCAGCGATTAATGCGGTTTTGCGCTCGGCAAATAGCACATCAAAATCTAATAGTTCGACCACATCGGGTGCGGGCAATAAACTTAAATCAATACTCGCTGCCATGCTACTACCTCACATTAACCGAAAAATTAAATGACTGGTTGGTGTCTTGGTTTGTGGCTTCAATATCAATCACCATTTGCGCGGCTTCGGTGCTGCTTAAATTAATGCGCGTTAGCAAAATGCGAGGCTCCCATTTTATAAGCGCGGTATAACAGGCTGACATTAGCTGTAATTTCAGTGCGGGATTTTGCGGCTGGTCGATAAGCTCTGATAATAGCGAGCCATAATTTCGCCGTGCGATGCGTGAGCCAATAGGTGTGATCAAGATATCGCGCACGGATTGGCGTATGTGCTCAATATCAGAAAGGCTTTTTCCATCCATTCGGTTCATGCCGCAATATCTCATTGAGGACCATCCGTGCGGCTTCTGCCACGCTCAACACCACCATGATCGTGATCATCCAGAACAACCCCATTTGATGAAAATGTTCCGTTTTTATGAATAACATCTCCTGTCATTTCGCCGCCCTCGGTGACATTGAGTGTGGCGCAGGTCAGATTTTCTGAACAAATCACCGTTGGTGTGGTGAGCTTAATTTGCTTGCTGGCATTGACGACAACCACTTTTGTGGCGGCATTGATTTGCTCACTGGCCTCAATCGTTGCCGTTTTAATCCCTGTTGCTTTCAGTGCGCCAGTGGCGGGCTCATACTCAATGATTGCTCCGTCTGAATACGTGCAATGGTCTGCTGTCAGTGAATCGGTCGGTTCGGCATGCTCATTGGAGAAAATGCCCGTCAGGACAAATGCCGTGGTAAGCTCACCGCCAATCGCTAAAATAATCACTTGCTCTCCCACGCTAGGGGCATTCATTGTTCGCGTGCTGCCAGCGCGTAAAGTGAGCCAATTTAGCCAGTCGGTTTCTAGGTTTCCAATTTGTACGCGACAGCCTTTTTTGGCATCGACGGCGGTCACTATGCCAATACGGATCAGGTTTTTAATTAGGCGGCGAATCTCGGCAGACATTAAATATCAAGCCTCACTGCTAATAGCTGATAAAATTGTTTTTCTAAACCAGTACTGATAAGCAAACCAGATTACGAGCAATGGAATAGAAATCCATTGTTTAGTCACAATTAATAGGAATGCAGCGATAACGTTTAATACAATGACCAACCAGTAAATATTTAGATTAAAAGGAATTAAACTTTTCGTTATTCCTTTTAATGTACAAAAATGATGACCACTTTCTAAATTAGGGCTAAAAGAGAAAAATAATGTTATTACGTAGATATTTATAAGAATTCTAACAACCTCTGCACCTACAACGACTTTATAGCCAGTGTTGCTAATGGCCAGAATTGAAATAAAGATAAAAAGCAGCACAGGTAAAAGCGGAATGTATTTGCGCATAGCAACCTCAAAAAATAATTTTCTTAAGCGTGCCATTGATAGCGCATTGATTGCAGCCACTGCCTTTTGTGCAGTCTTTGATACAAATTATCGTGAGAGAAAATCAATGATCTGGCTTTCAATATGCCTGATTTCTTGCGGCGTCAGCCCTAACAACTGGCGTGATGGGTATGTAATTTTTGCATTTCCAATACGCTCTGTTAATCCAAATTGATGCACGCCAGCAATATTTCCCGCTGAAGGTAAAAAATAAATCGCTGCTTCTTTATCGCTGCTATATGTTCGTAAAAAACGGGCAGTGGCGAGTTTTTTAAACATGCGCGTTTGCTTGGTTTTACGCGCGGTGCTGATTTTATCTTTCTTGATGCTGATATAACGCTGAATATCTGACTTGCGAAATGAGCGCTGGGCTTTTTTATTCGCGTCTTGCCCCGTGATTGTTTTGCTGTTGCCGCGCCAGTTTCGTAAGGTGCGTTTTTGACCGTGCCACATAAATTGAATTTCGCGCTGCACAGTGACAAAGCTGGCCTTGCGTTTGGTGTATGGGCTACCATCGGGGTTTTTCTGCTGTTGAATACGCCTAATTTGAGAACGACGTAAATCGCGGGTAATTTCTTTGGCAAGCTGCCTGCGCTGGCCTTGTGACATTTGATTTAATAAATGTGTTAACTCACTGTCAAGCTGTCGCAATGTGTCGTCATTCATTGTGTTGTTTGCCATTCATCAAAGGGATCCACTGGCTCAGGCGTTGCCTCAATCACATATTTACCGTCTTTATCAATAGCAAGCACACGCTCAGTAAGATTTAATTCAATACTGATATGGGCTGTAGTGTTATCTAAAATCACCGCTTCAAATTTAAAGTCTTGTTGGCGCTTTGTCGGGTTTGCTGAAATATCGGATTGATTTTTTCTTAGCCAATCATTTACTACAGCAATTAACACATTTTGGTCACCGCTGTAGTGTTCGATAATAATATTGGCGGTGTATTCATATTCAAAGCTGGGCGTTTCTTCCAACGTGGAAATAATCCGCCCATTTTCAACAAATAAATACAGGTTTTCGGGGTTATCTTTGAGAAAAGGGACTTTGCTATCTAAGTAAGCCCTCAAGCTAGTGAGTTTTTTCACCGTTCCGTTCCTCATCAAATCGCTCAATCGCACCCAGTTGAATATTGGTGGTTTCTAAAGCCGCGAGTAAAGGGTCAACCATCAATGCTAAATCGCAATAGGTTAGAACCCGTCTGGTAGAGGCGGTGGGACTTGTTGCGTTAAGGTTTTCGGGATGGGTACGCATTGCGTTTGCACGGATACGGTAGGCGTTGTTGAGCACCCGATCAGCAAGATACTTAGGCACAGGTAAATCACACGTTGGCTCATTTTTAAGAATGGTTCTATATTCAATTTTTCTATCCTCGGCGGCGGCACGCTGAATAATGCCGCGGCGATAGGCATCACCCGCGATTTGATTCGCACGGTGAAAACTTAAAGATTGGTCAGTGATCAGCGCGGATTTTTTATCCACGTCTAACAACAGCTGTTTGTTGTCTGCGGTTAATGTACCGACCCTTTCATTAAGCCTTTCTATTTCTTTGATACCTTGCCAGCCTGCAATAAACAGGCTGGCAACAAGGAAAATTGCGGTTCCTATCGCCCATTTTTTCATATTAAACACTGGCCTTTAGCATTGCATCGTTTAACTTTGGCATTACAAAAGCCCCCACGCTTTTTCGAACATGGCATCACTGTATGGCTGCTGACCATTTTCAACATGCACAATCGCTTTCGCAATTTTGAATGCGGTTTCTTTGTCATAGACATCAAGGCAATCACGGCGACCAAAGCCCGTCTCTTTACAGACACGATTAATATATCCCTCTGTATTATTACGGTCTTTTGCGGGTGCCCACCGTTCGATGATTTCCTCCACCGTATCAATTTTGCCGCAACCAACCCCCTGTTTTCCCGCGTAGGTTGAATAGGTTCGCAAAAGCTTAAATAATGCGCGAATACCGTATTCAGGCTGTATAAAACGGCTGTGCCGCGGCTCAATGCTGGGGTCAAACGCTAACTCCCCTTGCCATGGATTTCTCGGGTTATAATCAATATTGCCCGGGTTATTGTTGCGTATACCGCGCGGTAGGTTAGACATGTTTTCCCCCTGTAAAACGTGACCATAAATAAGAAAGCCCAATACTCCCCATTGCACCGAATACGCCAGTGGTAAACAGGGTGATATAAATACTTTGATTGCCCTCAATACAAAGCAATCCGCCTAATAACCCGACAAAGCCAGAAACGACCATTTGCATAAAAGCTGCAAACCAGCTCCACGGGGCATTATTCGTTTTAACATCAATGATGTATCTCACAACACCTCCCCACATTGAAATGAAGAGCATCAATAACCACTGTGCGATACCGAAACTGTTCGGATCTTTATCAAACATGTATCAATCCCATAATTGTATAAGTGGCTGTGCTGGCTCTTCGGTGACTTCAGGTAATTCAATCAATAGCCCTGCTGGCATGACTGCCCCCTGTTCTGCAAGGTTGGGATTCGCCAACAAAACGGCCTCAGTCATGCCCGTGGTTCTGCCATAAAATCGCCAACATATTCCATCCACGGTGTCACCTTTCATCGTTCGGATTTTCATATCAGCTCAACAATGTTATGTGTCGTTCCCTTGATACGCTGGATAGCCCAAATCGCATCGCGCTGTAAATCATCAATATTGGACTCAAGGGCATCAGCTTTTTTGCTGCCGTTTGGCGTGGTGTCAATATCGCGGTAACGCTCGGTTAAATTTGCTTTGGCGCTGCTGAATACCGCGCGGCGATAAAGGATCACTAATTCCGATACGTCAATCTCCCCGTGAGTTATTTTACTGGCAGGGACGGCCTCTAAGGTCGGATAACCTAAGTGGATTTCTTGCTGTTGAAAGCTGGACAGTTCACTATTGGTTTCAATGATGGCGTTTTTTAACGCTTCAATTAATCGGCTTTGGGTGACAGTGCCGTCAACTCGCATTGACTCGCGAAATGCACGGGTATTAATCTCAGGCCAAAACGCATCACTAGTGAGTGTCTCGTCTTTTTCGTTGGCGGGTTCGGGTGAAACAAAATCCATAAAGGCACCTTTAAAATAGGTAGGCGGTGGGCGAGAGTCCGAAAATAAATTTCTTATCTCGCGCCGCCTTGCGCGTTGGCACATTCTTTATTCGTCAGCGCGGTTTTTCACTGACAAAAACTTTTCAATATTCTTAATGTCCTGCTTAACACCGCAGCGTTCATTAAGCTCAAGGGCACGCATTAATTCGCATAGGGCTGGCTGTGGAAAAATCGTTGTCTCGCAAGCTGTAACCGAGCCATTTATGCAGTTCACCACGCACTTTATCGGGCATATCTTCATGCTCAATCAATGACATGGTGCGCTGCAATATATCCAATGGAATGGGATTTTTTGCGGTATAGGCTTCTTTAGCTCTATCGCCCATTTCCTCGGCAATGGCGCACCCCGTTGTGCGAGATTGACCTGCGGGCATATTAAGATTGTGCTGAAGGGCATATTCCGCAATATCGAGCCCTTGCACATAAACACCCGCATCAAAACTCCACAACATCAGGTACATCAGTACATCATCTTGAACGCCCGAATTCCCCTTAAGGGTTTCTGTGATCCACGTTTCGTAAAGCGGTAATGCTTTTCGCTTATAGACTGCTTTACGTTCAAATGACTGCGTTTTACTGAGGTCTCGCATGTGCTGGCGTAGCATCAATTTAACTTGCGTTGCTGCCGAGGGGTCAGCAAGAACGCCATAGGCACTGACGTTCTTGGCTTCCACTTGCATGCGCTTTTTTTCCCACAAGTTCACGACTTACCCCTTATGCGCCTTTGTTCTCTTTACCTGTTTTTTCGGGTTCTGCACCTTTCGGTTGCTCAGCGCCGTTTTTCAGCGCGTCCAGTTCCGCTTTCAATGCTTCGTTTTCTTCCAATGTCGCGAGCATCTTTGCTTTTTGCTCTGCATCATCACCCGTCGGTGCATCTGGCTCTTGCTTGCCTTTTGTAAGCTCAATGTTTTCAATCAGCGCTACGCAGTCGTAATCTTCAATGATGTAATCTTCATTCACGGATTCGTAGTTTTCGATACGGTCACGTTTTGCATTATCAACCACTTGGCGGCGGCGTGATTCGATTTGCCAGTAAATGGATAAATTATCTAATCGCGTAATAAGCATTCCATTTTTTGGGAAATAAGGCACGCGCACTGCGGGCAAGCCACCGAGGCGTTTTTGGCTGATAATCACATCCGCAGCTAACGCCTCGGTATTGGCCTGATCACGGTTGACGATAGGGAAATATTTATCGGCTAATAATGAACGACCACAGATAACCACTAAATCAGTATCATCGGCATAGACCTCAGAAATGGCGTGGTCGACGGCTTGCATAACCAATGCATCGAGGTTTTCATAATCTTCACCTTTCCCCACTTTGATGGGTTCGGGAGTGATTTTGTTGGTGTCTTTATCCGTGGATGAACCCAAAACATGATCAGGGGCTTCAAGGCGGATTTTATGTAACCAACCGACATTAACGTCTTGTAGTAGCTTGTTGACTTTGCGGTCTGACGTTGCCGCGCGGCTCGTACCGTTAAAGCCAATCATGATGCGGTCAAGGGCTTGACGCTGAATAATGGCATCGCGGATACGGCGCTGGAAATCTTCAAACATTGCCCACATGTCCAGTTTTTCGTAACGGATAGCGGTATCGAAATTCGTTTGACGACAGTGATAACCTTGTTTGGTTAATTCTGTTGGATCTGTCGGCTCGCGGTCTTGTTTCGTGGTGTCTGTCGTGCCTGCCACCGTCGAACCAATGCCAATGCCAATTTTTTCACCCACTTGGTCTTTCACTGGCACCATATTAATTTTGGTCAGAAAGACGGCGCTTAACTGAATGTTACTTTCCAGTTTTTGGGCTGCTGAGGGTTCGATTTCTACTTTCGATACTGCGAACTCTTGTGGCTCAACACCATAAACACGGCCTAGTTGGGTCATGTAACCGTTAAATTTAACTTTTGTTTCTTTTCTCATTATCGTTCCCGTTTAGCAATCAGTCAGGTTTTCAGTGTTAGTCGTGTTACCACCAAAAGACGTGGGACGATGTTGCCCATTATCCTGCTGGCTTAAGTCTTTTTTGAGCTGATCCAACTCGCTGCGCAGGGTTTCATTTTCTTGCTTGATACCCGATAACGTTTTGACTTGCGATTGAAGCTGGCTGACCTTTTCCGCAGTTTCGGTCTGCTCTTCGGCACAAAGCTCAACGGCTTGATGAATATCATTCAACTCTGCATCGTTGCGTTTACGTTCACGGCTAAACATTGCCATGACGCGTTCTTTCAAACTGGTTTTTTCTGGCTTGTTTTCTTCCTCAGTAAATTCAATGGAAGTTTCTTCTGCCGCTGTAAAGACGTTGTCTTTATCTTGCTTGCGCTCTGAGAATGCGGTCGGTTTATCTGCGCCAGCGCTAAATTCAAGCATGCTCGTACCAAGACTCGCTGGGTTATCTGTGACCGCCAAGCCGACCAAATAAGCGCTGTTCATATCAGAGAAATTCGGGTTTATTTCGACAGAGGTATAGACTTTCTGGCGTTTTTTATTCATTTCGATTAATGAATCGGTAGGCGTTAATACCCCATACAAAGCCAGTTTGCCTTTTAATGCTCCCTCGCTGATTTCTTCGGTATAGACCGACTCCACATCGCCGTAACGTGGCATCCATGAGTAATTCATGTGCTCCATATTGATGCGGGCACCGTAGACATTTTTGTCATAATTTTTTTCGATATCCGTTAACCATTGGCGCTGTACTTTGCGTCCATCGGTAGTGGCTCCCTCAACACAAAGGCGCACGGGTTTGGATTTTTTTGTCATTGCTCAGGCTCCAGCAATTAAATTGATGTGAATATAAAAATTGTGAGCCTATGTTTT
This sequence comes from Providencia sp. PROV129, assembly GCF_028482245.1. Classification (NCBI taxonomy): domain Bacteria; kingdom Pseudomonadati; phylum Pseudomonadota; class Gammaproteobacteria; order Enterobacterales; family Morganellaceae; genus Providencia; species Providencia sp. PROV129. The sequence goes on along the minus strand of NZ_JAMPQD010000008.1, from coordinate 299,725 downwards.
CAGGGATGGGGGTTAAGAAACAATGCTTTGCCATTGTGTGGGAAATGGCACAACGGCGACACAGGGCGAGAGGTCGAGTGAGTCAGTAATCTGGCGACATGAAAACATTACACGATTTTGCCCCAAGAAAACGCGCGATGCACATGTACTTTAGTGGGTATCGCATCGCGCGTATTGCCGAGGCTCTCAAGGAAAAAGCCGCAACAATTCACAGTTGGAAGCGCCGCGATAAATGGGATGAAATCACCCCCGTTGAGCGCGTGGAAATGACGCTGGAAATGCGACTTTGTACGCTAATTAGTAAAGAAAATAAAGAGGGTAAAGACTTTAAAGAGATTGACTTGCTTTACCGCCAAGTTGAACGACACGCCAAAATTCACAAGTATCAAAACGGTGGCAATGAGGTGGATTTAAATCCAAAACTTGCCAATCGAAACAGTGGTGAGCGCCGCGCCCCTGAAAAGAATCTGTTTAGTGAAGAGCAGATCGAAAAGCTGGAAGAAATTTTTCGTGAAAATATGTTTGCCTACCAAAAGGTTTGGTATGGCGCAGGCCATAAACACCGCATTCGTAACATCTTAAAATCACGTCAAATCGGGGCAACTTACTTTTTTGCACGTGAGGCGTTTATGGATGCACTCACCACAGGCCGAAACCAAATATTTTTATCAGCGAGTAAAGCCCAAGCGCACGTATTCAAAGGCTACATTATTGACATGGCGCGGGAAGTGGATGTGGATTTAAAAGGCGACCCGATAGTTTTGCCCAATGGGGCGACAATGTATTTTCTTGGCACCAATGCCCGCACCGCACAAAGTTATCACGGTAATTTGTACCTTGATGAATATTTTTGGATCCCCAAATTCCAAGAGTTACGCAAAGTGGCGTCAGGTATGGCGATGCACAAGAAATGGCGGCAAACCTACTTTTCAACCCCATCAGCACTGACCCACAGCGCATATCCGTTTTGGTCAGGCAAATTATTTAATCGTGGTCGCCGCAAAGGGGATCACGTTGAGGTGGATATCAGTCACCAAGCGTTAGTAAATGGCATGATGTGCGGTGATGGTCAGTGGCGGCAAATTGTCACCATCGAAGATGCCATGCGGGGCGGGTGTAATTTATTTGATATCGACCAGCTCTATTTAGAATACAGCCCTGATGAATTCGAAAACTTGCTGATGTGTGAGTTTGTCGACGATATCGCGTCCATTTTCAACTTGCAGTTAATGCAAAAATGTATGGTGGACAGCTGGGAAATATGGGACGACGTTCAACCGTTAATGATACGCCCCTATGCTTTCCATCCTGTTTGGATTGGTTATGACCCCGCGAAAGGCACGCAAAATGGCGACAGCGCAGGTTGCGTGGTTATTGCGCCACCGCTACATAAAGGCGGTAAGTTTCGCATACTTGAACATCACCAATGGCGCGGCATGGATTTTCGCGCGCAATCGGATGCAATAAAAGAACTCACTGAGCGCTACAACGTGCAATACATCGGGATTGACTCTACGGGTATTGGTCACGGAGTCCTACAAAACGTGCGGGAATTCTTCCCCGCCGCAAAAGAATTTGTCTATAACCCTGCGTTAAAAAATGCCTTAGTGCTTAAGGCCTATGACGTCATTAGCCATGATCGCCTTGAATATGACGCGGGAAGCAATGATATCACCCAATCTTTCATGGCTATTCGCCGTGCAACCACTGCCAGTGGCAACCGCCCAACCTATGAAGCAGACCGCAGCGAAGAGGCCAGCCATGCTGACTTAGCGTGGGCAACCATGCACGCCCTTTATAATGAGCCAATCACTGGTGAAAATCACAATCAACACAATATTGTCGAGGTATTTTAATGAGCCGTAAAAATAAAAAACGCCAGCCGCAAACACTGGCACAAGCCCCAGAACATGCCCCCGCAGAAGCGTTTACCTTTGGCAGCCCAATACCCGTGTTAGACAAGCGTGAGATTTTTGATTACCTCGAATGTGTGCAAATTGATAATTACTATGAGCCGCCAATCAGTTTTAATGGTCTTGCGCGCACGTTCCGCGCAGCCCCACACCATAGCAGTGCGATTTATGTAAAACGAAATATTCTCACCAGTACCTTTATCCCCAATAAATATCTAAGCCGTCAGGCGTTTGATAGTTGGGCGTTGGATTTTTTACTGTTTGGTAACGGCTATCTTGAATTGCGTAATAACCGATTAGGGCAATCATTGAACTTTAAGCACACCCCCGCAAAGTTTACCCGCCGCGGCGTTGACCTTGAAACTTACTGGTTTGTGCAATATGGGTACGATATCAAACCGTATGAATTTCAAACGGGAAAAGTGTTTCACTTAATTGAGCCTGATATTAATCAGGAGCTGTACGGTCTGCCTGAATACTTAGCCGCCATTCCCTCAGTACTCTTGAACGAGGCCGCAACACTATTTCGCCGCAAGTATTATCTAAATGGTTCGCACGCGGGTTATATCTTGTATATCAGTGATGCGGCACAGAAAACGGATGATGTGGATAAAATCCGTGAAGCCCTGAAAAGCAGCAAGGGGCTGGGTAATTTCCGCAATTTATTTTTGTATGCACCAGGGGGGAAGAAAGACGGCATCCAAACAATCCCACTTTCTGAAGCGGCGGCAAAAGATGAATTCCTCAATATCAAGAATGTGAGCCGTGACGATATGTTAGCGGCACACCGTGTGCCACCACAAATCATGGGGATCATTCCTGAAAATGTGGGCGGCTTTGGTGATGTGGAAAAAGCCGCAAAGGTGTTTGTGCGTAATGAGTTGATGCCGTTACAAAGCAAGATGATGCAATTGAATGATTGGTTTGGCGGGGAGATTATTAAGTTTAATAAATACTCGCTGGATTTAGACGATGAATAATATTTCACACTAGTTAAATGATACCGCCCATTAAGGCGGTATATTTTTACCTGTAGGTAGGTGATCTCGATGCTCTAAATAATAATAAGACCCCACTGTATTATATCAAACCTATCTCACCAAGACGAATTTGCCAGAAATCAGGCCCATCAAATAGTGGTTTAAACGCACCATACGGCACCACAACGCACGTAAAAATAATTGCTATCTAGTTATAGAAAATTGAATTTAACGCCGTGACGGCTCGGAGATTTTGCGGACGGATATTTAACAATAAACACCTCGCCGCGCAATCGTGACCCCGCCACGCCTGCCCACTAAATAGGTTGGTTTTCATGCACCTGCAAGAGATCGTCTGAACCGCGCCAGTGGAGGGGCTTTACGTGGATTACGCTCCTTTTTTGGTCATGCGGATTGGGGCGGGGAATTGCACATTTAGCAAATGGTTTCTTGACTGAAAAGCTATATTAAATAATGTGTTATCTCTTAGATAGTAGGCTGATAATAAATGGTGCAATTTAGGTGGTGAATTTTAATATAAAAAAAAGTTGCCTGAGGGGAAACTCTTGTGTATGATACGAAACATGGTCAAACGAGTTCGTTTGCACTTTGCTCTTTAAAAACCTTAGTGGACGGTAAGGACTAGTAAAACAGTCATCTATATTTTCATCACAATATGGAATCTCCCCCTCCCATTACGCATGACGTACGATGTAGCTAGACGAGTTAAGAAATCGGCGGCTCATAGTAGGCATAATTGGCATTGTTTAATGCGAAAGTAATGGCAGGTATCTGAAATATTTCAGTGGGTATTGGCTGGTGCTATCTACGATGTGCAACACGATCCACAGAACATCTATGGCAGGGGATGCGAAAGCATCGTGTTGTAATAATGTTAATGAGGTTTTTATGAACAATGTTTTGGACGCATTAAAACGCGTACGTAATGAGAGCAAACACATCGTAGATAAAAGTACATTAGATGAATTAGACAAAGCTATTAAGTCTATTGAAGAAGAGATTAAAGATAAGAATAGTGGTAAACCACCTTTTAAGGTTATTTCCTATGCTGTAAAAATACTTTCATTAATTAAGTATTTGACTAGCGATTCTTCCGATTAATCTCATAGTAAGGAGACGATTATGCTTTTTATAACTCAAAAGATGACTACACCAGCCATATTAATCCCATCATAGAGTAGAGGTGAACATGCTTAATATCGGTCTTGCAATGAAACAATGCAGGGACGCTAAAAATTTAACTTTACAAGAAATGGCAGAAAAATCAGGCTTAACGAAGTCTTATCTATCAAGAATTGAAAATTCACAAAGAGATCCAACTATTTCTGCTTTAGAAAAAATATCACTCGCATTAGATATCCCCCTGAATATACTTATATTGCTATCTGAAGTTGAAGATGAAAAAGATAATCGTTTTAATGACATTAATGAAATATTAAAGTCAACTATCATGGATGTTCTTCATAATGGAAAAAAATTGGAGTTATAATAATAGAAATCTAGCAAAAAAATCCTCTTTATTGAGCTTATTAGGTATAAATGAAAATGAATTACTATATGTAATTAACAATAAATCATTGTTTTATATAAAAAACAAACCAAAGAAAGGAAAAAATGGTAAAATAAGAGTTACTTTTAAAGTCATCGGCTTGTTAAAAAAAATACAGAAAAATATAAAAGATAAAATACTACAAAATATTTCTCTTCCAAACTGTATTGTCGGTGGAGTTAAAGGGAATTCATATTTATCCGAATGTAAGGAACATACAAGTCAGAATATTATAATATCAGAAGATATTAAGGATTTTTATCCAACCATCTCTCAGCTAATAATCAAAGATGCCTTACAGTATTATTTTGATTTTGGCCCCGAAGTTTCTACTATACTATCTGAATTAGTTACATTTAATGATGGTTTAGTTCAAGGTAGCTCATTAAGTACAGATATTGCTAATATTATTTTTTTAGAAAAAGAAAGCTTTGTTTTCCATGAACTAAGTCGGTTAGGTTGTACTTATAGTAGATATATTGACGATATTACAGTTAGTTGTGATAGAGAGCTATCTAATGAAGATATAACTAAAATTAAAGTTCTTGTATATGGAATGATTAGAAGCAAAGGACTTTTAGTTAATAAAAAGAAGTCTCATATCATGAGGTCTGGTGATAGAAAAATAGTGCATAATGTAAAGGTAAATAACGCTATTAAACCACTTGATAAAAGAAAAAGTGCATTAAGAATGGAGATCTTTATTTTTGAAAAAAAAGCACAAGATTCTATAGATATACTAGATATATTAAAAACATATAAAAGAATTAAAGGTTTAATAAATACATTAAAGCAACAGGGAGATAAAAATACAGAAAAATACATTTCTAGTTTAAATGATAAATTAAAGTTAATTGATAGTGCAAAATCTAAAAGAGCTATACGACGTGAAATAAGAAAATGCAAATCGCTACCTGAATTACAGAAAATAAAATCAAAATTAATAGTGTTATCTAAAGTAAACGCATCTTTCAGGGTTATTTTAGACTCAGAGTACAAAACAAAAAAGTTCAAGTTAGTTAGTAAAAAATAAGTATTTCTATTATAAACTATTTGAAATTTTGTTGTTAATTTCGAGCTAATAACAATAATCTATTCACTATCAATCCTATGTATAGTCATCATCTTTGATGGCTATACATTTAATAAATATGCTGGACATATTTTCTGCTGGCATATCAGCCTCTATTTTTTGTATAAAAATGGACATTTTTTGTCTTAATGTGCTTTCCTTTTCACTCAATTCAATGCTTGAAATCTGTCTTTGTTGATTTCCCTGTGATATTTCGCTCCCAGCGGCGTTCTGAGCATCCGTTTCTATAAACGCGAAACCATATTCCTGAATGTTGCATACTTCACCTGAGCCGTGCTCAGGCTCGTAAAATTGCACATCTGATAGATTGGATGTGATCCGCGATCTACAGTTATTGACAGGACTCCGAGTCGCTCCGCTGTCGCTCTTTAAAAGATTAGAATCAACGTCAACGGCGCTTTTCTTGACGATTTGATATTTTCTTTCACGGGTTTTAAGTACTGGGGCATCGGTTTTGAGTTGATGGTAAACACCCACAACCTTTTGAACTTCTTCACCATAAACATTCACGTCACTGACTTCACGGGCAACACGGATGGTTTCTTCTCTTCGGCGAATACATGGGCCACCTTGTGACATGATGTATTCATCAAATTTGCCTTGGTCTGCGGCAGCTCTGACACGCTCGGCAACATCACCAAGCTTGTCAGCAATAGATACACCACGAGGCAAGCGGCGGCATTCACGGTACGCGCCTTTAGAGGGAAGCTTATAGAATTGAAATTGTGGAATGCGCCACGTAGACGCCCATGCAGTCACGGCTGCCGCCATGCTTTTTAAATCTTTGCCTGTTTCGTGGTCTACTTCACCATCAAGGGCATACCCATCGATATTTTTTGCAATATATTTCGCGATGTAACCCACGGCACCGCCGCGGTTCATATGTTTACACTCAAATCGGTATTTTTGTGCGCCTGCTTCGTTACCATCTTCTTTCAGGGCACGTTTACGCATAATATCAATGGCTCTTGCACGACTGGCTTTATCAACAAAAAGTAACATGTGCCAGTGTGGTGTGCCGTCATGATGCGGCTCAACAACACGAACACCGTAAATATTGATATTGTTATCATTGAAAGCGGAACGAATGCGCGACCACACTTTGACTAAATAACGCTGCCCGTCTTTTGGGGTGTAAGCCTCATCTTTCCATTTATGATTGAGCACAGCGTGCAAATCGCTTTTATTTTTACCTTTGCGTTGCTTTGTCGGGTGGTACTTTGACGGGCACGTTAACGTGATAAACATCCCGATATCGCCACGCTCTTTCGCTACGCGCTCAATCCCTGCCATTTGCGCCATTAATTCCATGCGGCGAATTTCAGGGTTTGACACACTCGCCATGACTTTTTCAAACAGATCAAAACGCTCACCCGTTTCAACATCTTGAATATCCATGCCCTGTAAATATTGCATGTTGGATAAACGCTGCGCTTGAACGGCGCGGATCGCTTGCTTGCTGGCGTATGGGTGGCGATTAATGCACACATCCATATTGGCAATCATGATTGCCTCAATCCATTGTGTTCTATGGGCTTTTAGCTTGCGATGCCAATAATCTGCATTTACAAGGCGGGAAACAGCCGCAATCACTTGGCGCGTGGTTAAATCCTTTTTTCCTCTGCGGCGGTTACGGTTTTTTAAGACTTTGAGATAGCTTTGATAATAAAGTGGGGCAACATGTAAACCACAAGACAATTCAGCCAGCGCCCCGTAAATTTGGGTCTGTGCCGAATCTTCATAAATGATTTCGCGGTCACCGCCGTTTTGCTCAGCTAACTGGTCGCAATAGGCTTCATACAATGTGAAAAAGCCACTAGAAATGTGTTCAGCAAGCTTTTTTATTGGCTTGTCATAAAGATCAAACAGGCGGTTAAATTGGCTGATTTCAGGTGTAAAACGAGTTGATAGCGTCAATAACGCTTTCGTATCTAATTCATACCGTGCATTAACTGCCGTAATCCGCGGAAATATCCGCTTATAAAAATCAGAGCGCAAAAACTCATAGGCTTTATATTCGCCAGACTCTTTAATGATGTATTCATAATGTTTCTGAATGCGGTAACGTAAAATACGGGGTAAAGTTTCAATCTCACCTAAAATCGCTTGCGCATGAATTTGTTGTTCATGAGTAAGAGATTTTTCAAGCGCGTCAATATCGGCTTTGTAATAGTTATTTTCTTCTGGCTTATTCCACGGATACGGAAAAACCATATCCGCGGTATAAGTTAGCGGCTGAACGGTAAAATCTAATATTTTAGACATTTAACGCACCACCCAAGGTTTCAGGTCGCAACGCGTTAATTGCCGTTTCACAACGGCGTGAAATGATATCGACTGTTTCACGATAAACATCAAGTGTCTTGATGCCTTTACCTCTAACACGATTAACGTGATAAGAGGTTAATTCAATTGCAAGCAGCCACGGGTCAGAATGGCAGCAAACCAATTCATAACAACGAGCTAATTTATTGATTTGCAATAGTCGCCATTGAACCGCTTTTGAATCTTCGTCAACATGACGCTGAATAGCAAAAGCCGTCCCGCTGATATAAACACCGTCTTTAGGGTCGAGAGTCATTAATTAACCCCCGCTAAAACAGCGATAATTTCTTTAGCTGGTGTACGCTTTCCTTTTCCTGCGATGCTGCGTGGGGCTTCGATTTCATGGATAGTAAAACCGAGGTCAGCGTAAAGCTCTTTTGCTTCTGGTGAGTTGGAAACAGTGATCGGATTGCCTTGGATATCATTAATATCTTTTAGTGCAATCGCTAATGTTTCATGGTCTGCATCAGTGAAATCTGTCGCGTGATATCGGGTAAAGTTGTCGCCCATATAAGGTGGATCACAATAAACACCGTCGCCATAATCGACTAAAGAAAGTGTGTCTTGCCATTCAAGACAAACGATACTTGCATCTTGTGACTTTTCTGAAAAAGCAATAATTTCATTTATTGGATAGTATGCATTTTTATAATGTCCATAGGGTACATTGAATTCCCCTCTTGAATTATAACGACATAACCCATTGAAACAGTGACGATTTAAATATAAAAAACGAAATGGATGATTAAAACTATCTTTATTCAAAGTATTAAATAAAATACGTTGCGCTTTATAGTTGAATTCAGTATTTAAACTAGGCCATTCAAGTTCTTTTTTTAAAAAATACTCGGTATCGTCTTGTATCATTAAATACAAGTTAATTAAATTGTCGTTAACATCCGCAATTAAATACCGCTCATAGTTAGTATTCATCATCACGGCACATGAGCCAGCAAACGGCTCAACTAGGCTTTTAGTCTTAGGTAAGTGCGGGCGTAGTTGCTCCATAATGCGAACTTTAGAGCCAGCCCATTTGAGAATAGTTTTATTCGCCACGTCACACGCTCCGATAATGTTTACTTTTAAGCTCAAAAATCGTTTGGCAGTCAATACAACGAATGCAGCCCTGAGATGCGATGCGGCGCTCTTCTGGAATCGGTTTGTCGCAGTCTTCACATTCAAAAGCGGAAACACTGACTAAACGGTTAGTAATGGTTTTTATTTGCTGTTCACGCATAAGCATTTCGTGCTCGCTAGCGCGGTCAATTTCTTTAGACATGATCTAACTCCGCAGCCAGATTTGAAAAATGAATAGATTCGCTCACCAATAACTGGTGAATTTGTTCATCATTTAATTTTTCATTGATGAATTTGCACGCAATGGCATCAAGGCGAGAGGAGAATTTATCCAGCATTGTTTTGCGTTCATCTTCACGAATCGCCTTAATGCTGATAGTGACAGCGGAATAATCAGGTTCACTGGTTGCAGCATCAACACCGATCAAAATTGGCTTTATCTCTTTATTTTTCATTATCAAACCCTCAAATTTAGAATGTAGAAATCCCTGACGCGCTAACGTCATTAATTTGTTTTTTTACCTTAAATAGGCATGGCGATATGTTTTGGTAATAGCGCCGCGAGTGCTTTAATTTGATTTACTGCTGAAATAATGGACTGCTTTTCCTCTTTATTAAATTCATCGAAGCCTAAGTGATGTTGATTGCTTTTTATTTCCGCTAAATAAAAAATCATATTTAGCATCCGTTCATCGCTTAACCTTAAATATTCAATAAAACCAGCTAGCTCTCTATTATCTGGATTTTCCTTATCAGAATGGAATACTGATGTTCTTAACTTTGCGGCTTGATTTAGTCCATTGACTCGGCTTTCAAAGGTTGCCCCTTGGTTCTGATAAAGCTTGATATTCGCTTGGTCAGCGATTGCATCGGCTGGCCTTACGTCTTGCTTTACGTTACCTAGCAACTGAATTAACTGTTTAGTTTTCACTAATACAGCCGCGGAATTACCCATTACTTTTATCTAATAGAAACTGAGAACAAATATAAGAAGAACAAAATACCACCGACTAATAATATTTTATCCATCAAAGGTAATTGGCGTTTTTTATTGCTTTTAAACTTATTCACAGATGAGCCTGTTAATTTGTATTTATATTTTTGTTTGTCATATGTATTCATTTTTTATTCCTATTTTTGCGTGTTCTAAATTAAAATACACTATGGTATCTTTGGCTTCAGCCAAGAAAATAAAGGATTAAATTATGTACGAAACCCCCATTCAGCTCACCATCCGTAAAGAGTTAGAGCCTCTGTTAGAGACAATTAACAATTTAGAATTTCAAGTTAACCTACAACACCGACTTATAATCGCACTAATGAGTGAATTACCTGATGGTGCATTGAAAGGCTTTACCCCCTTTGATATGGCCATAAGGGATTACATAAAACACTTTCCAGTAAACTCTGATCAACACTATGATGTAATTACAACTATCAATCAAAGCATTGAATTAGCTGAAAATTATAAAAACACATCTCCTGTTGAATAATATTCTCCCTCGTTAAAATCCTCGCCATCAGATATATGTATCAAAACTTCTTTTATATCGATGGCATTGTATTTTTTTCCATTTTTTAAAATTAAACATATGTAACCCATTGAAGTTACAGGATAGTTTGCTGCAATCATTTGAGGGTTAATTAAATGATTTTTCCCGTTAGCTCTAAACATTAAGTATTTCAATTTCTATCCCTCAGATAGAGCTTATTTATATAGAGGGTCGCTTCGTTCATAGAATCAAATAACCCGTAAGAATCATTATCATGTTGAACATGAAAGCGGGTTACTGGACTTATAGCTTTAGCGGGCAGCTTAACAATTAGAAAGCCACGATATTTAAAGCTATGAGTTGAAATTTGTTCGACTTTCATATTACAGCCCCACCCAAAGCAACCAAGCATCGCGCTGTTCTTTTGGCCTATTTTGGAAAGCATCACGCATTGCTCGGTTGAATTCAGGTATATAAACCCAGTTTTCAGCGCGAGAACCTGGTTTATCAGGATTTCTCCACTGTATAAGTGGAAGTTTATTGTTATTGACCATATTGTTTACCGCGGAAGGTGTTTTACCTATCAATTCTGCAAACTTTTCATGTGGCACGGCATCAACAGGATAATAAACCTGCATATATCCGTCCTCGTTCTTCTCCAACATATGGCATAATCTCCTCTGGTTGCTTATAGAGGCTTTAGGAAACATCTATAAGCTTTTTAAAGTATGTTAGGCACATCTGACCAACTGAGAGGAATATTAGACAGATATGACCAACACGTCAAGCCTTGGATCTAAAATTCGTTTAATTCGTGAAGCTGAGGGATTAAATAGGAAGGAATTATCAGAGTTACTGGATATTCCATATGGAACATTAAACAACTATGAAACTAAAGGTATACAGTTAACGGAGGAGCCAATATTGAAATTTATCAATCATCCTCGTTTTGAAAAATATGCTCTGTGGTTTCTAACGGATAAGACAAATGAAGCCTTAGGACAAATCAGTCCGCCTCTCTCCCCTGATGGGCAAGACAAGGAAACCTCATCCCGCTCAGAGCGGAAAACTGGCTAGACCTGCATTATGCTTTTATAGATTGGATTGAATATCAATCACTTTGCCACATCGAGGAGGCTAATCATGCCTATTAAGAAACTCGATGATGGTCGTTATATGGTGGACATTAGACCTCTTGGGCGAAACGGAAATCGCATCAGGAGAACATTTGACAGAAAGACAGAGGCTGTTGCTTTTGAGCGTTACACAATAGCAAATGCTAAAAGTGTTGGAACAAAATCGGATCGGCGCAGTTTAGAAATGTTACTTGAATTATGGTGGCTATATCATGGACAAACGCTGAATAACGGTGAAACAGAGCGCAGGCAACTAAGAAAAACATTAAATTTCTTGGGAGATATGCCTATTAATCGTTTGAATAAACAAGTTTTGTTAGAGCACAGAAGCGGAAGATTACTATCTGGTATTAGTGCATCAACTATAAATCGAGATATGTATCGCTTATCGGGCATGCTTTCTATCTTGAAAAAGTTAGAAATTTACACTGGTGATAATCCTATTACAGGGCTTCCACCCCTAAAAGAAACTCCGCCTGAAATGACTTTTCTGACGCATGAGGAAATTGATAGTTTATTAACTACATTAACCAGAGATGAAAAGCGGATAGCGCTTTTATGTTTAAGCACAGGCGCGAGATGGGGGGAGGCTTCACGGCTAAAAGGTGAGCAAGTACAAAACTGCCGTGTAACATTCCTGAAAACAAAAAATGGAAAGATGCGTACCGTTCCTATATCGGAAGAGCTTGAGAAAGTGATCAAAACAAAACCATCAGGGCAATTGTTTAAGGTTAACTATGAAGACTTCCGACAGAGTTTAAGGCGGATTAAGCCTGATTTACCTGAGGGACAAGCAACTCACGTGTTGCGACATACATTTGCAAGTCATTTTATGATGAACGGTGGGAATATTATTGCCCTACAACAAATATTGGGGCATGCCAATATTCAGCAAACAATGGCTTACGCGCATTTAGCACCCGATTACTTGCAGTTCGCAATTACGTTAAATCCATTAAAGGGAGGGGTAGGGAATTAAGCGTCTACAGGCATCCTGACTGTCCTCATACTGTCCACACCTTGGAGAGTTTTAGATATATTAGGAAGCTTTTGTGAATTTCTAATTGATTGAAAGCAAAGGGAATTGTTTTCAATTTAATTAGATGGCGGAGATAGGAAATCGCCGTAAAAGACAGGGCATGTGTCTATGCTCGGTTTTATTGAGTAATTAAGCAGTTGTTCTTGATTTACTCGGGGTGTAACCAAATCGCTTTCGATAACTCTGTGTGAAATAAGATTGGCTAGAGAAGCCAGCTTCCATTGAAATTTCAACAATGCTCATTGCTGTATTTACCAATAATTGGTGTGCATACATAATTCGTTTTTCACTGATCCATGAACGGGGTGATGTTGCATAAACGGTATTAAATAGTTCCTTAAATGTTGTTAAACCCATTCCAAATGCACGAGCGAATTCACTTAGCTTCCATTCCTTCAAATAATTATTTTCCATGAATAATTGCAATCGTTGGGCTTGACGGTTACTTAATTGCCTAAAGTTAGAAAGTAAAATAGCACCTTGTTCACTGTAGGATAATAACAGCAATAATTCGCTTATTCGTAATGATACGATAGCTTCAGGATAATCGTGGTCAATGATTGAATTTAAGCTATTTTTAATGTCTTTAATTAATGGAAATGAGGTAAACTTGATGACATCAGATGATGTATCTTCAAATCGCTCGATCTCACTCAGTTGTGAACCGTGTAGAGTAATAAACTCACGTAGAAAGTCATCGTTTAAACCTACCCAGAGTAACTGGCAATCTGTTGTTAAATCAGCAGACTGAAATGAGTAAGAGCCTTGTTTATGGTATAAAATATCACCTTCATTTAAAGTTTGTACATTGGCAGGGGTTTCCAGTAATAGTGTGCCTTTTTCTACAATAATGACGCCTTTGGATGTTAAATCGATAATGGTATGTGCTACCTCGTTATCAATAGTCATTTTTTTTATAACGGTCTGATTTAAATTGCTTTTAACTTGCATTATAGCCACCTAAGTAATCGTATTCATACTATTTAAATATCAAAATTAAATATCAAAAAAAGAAATGACGTTGATATAAAAGTTCGACATTACCTGTATGGTTGAAATTATATAAATCGATTATTTATGTGTCATTTTGTTATTTTAAATATAAATAAATGTTTCAAAATATAGTTTTCCCGAGTTAATCACCATTATAACTCGTATTTACCATTGCTATTAAATTTGCCATTTTATAATGTTCTATTGTTATGGGTAACATGTGGTTTATTGTTCTATTTTTAACATTCTGTCTGGTTGTAAATTTTTTGTTGTTTTTTACCCTTTAATCGTGTTTTTTTTCTATTTTTGTATAGGGTCGTCAATATTCGTGCAGTAATCGGTTTTATTACTATGCTAATTATTGAGTGAATATTCGTAAAAAATATCAATAATAAATAATTTTTATGTATTTATTAATTGTTCACATGAGTTATTTATTTAATTTATCATTATGATTGATTTTTTTTATTTAAGTGGCATTTAATTGCATAATAATGAGACATATGTCTCTATTTTCAATTGATAGGTGGTGTTAATGGTTTTAATAGGTAATCTAAATATAGATTTTTGTAATTAGTTATTTTGGGTTACTATTTTTTATAAGGGCATGTTTCAGTCATAAATAGTCAGTGTTAAGGTGATGGATTCCAGGATTTCTCATTTTTATGTTTACGCATAAAAGGTGTTTTTTCAGAAAAATATAAATATATCAGTTGGATATTGATAATTTCTTAATGGTGAGAGTATATTGAAAGAATAAGACTACCTTATGTAAATAAGCATAAAAAATGTAGCTTACGCTTATGTGGATTATGCTGTAATATTTCTGCCCTTAAGTTAATTCTACTTATTTATGTCTTGGTTCTGCGCTGCGCGCTTATTAACTTTAGCTGGAAGTTTGGGCACTGGCTTACGGTCATCAAGTAGGTGTCGAATTGCGAGTATTGGATGGTGTAACAGCATTTTAGGGCCAGCCCAGCGCATCACTGCCTTCATTTGTTCTCGCATTTTCGGTTGGTAGCAATGAATAGGGCATTGTTTGCAGGCAGGCTTTGCTTCCCCATAACGACATTTCTCTAAGCGATTAACGGCATAAGTGAAAAGCTTTTGATAATAATCTGGTATGTCATTGGGGGCTGAGTGCGCTTTCTCATAGATGTTGATCATTTTTTCAATCGTTTTAATTTCCCGATTTATTCGTTTACCAACCATGATTGTCTCTGCTTAAAATAAAACATGCATTTAATATACATTTTAATGGTTTCAATAGAAAGCTTATGAGAGCTTAACGATGGATTCTTTGATAGAGTTCAATAAATTTGGGGATAATGAAAAAGAGGGCTAACCAGTGGGCCACCCTCTTTTACTGAAACCACTTGGATATTCAATAAAAAGATAAACTCATCGAGCCTATCTTTAATAGGCTACAGACTAGATTGCATTATTTTTTGCATTTCATCTTTAAGATGTAATTTTTCTTTTTTTAGTTTGGCTACGTGCTCGTTATAACCAGCGCCAGATGGGCCTTCGAGTTTACTGATTTCTTTATCGAGTCGATGATGCTTTTCATATAACGTTTGAAAACGGGGATGTGTGGATACTAATTTTGAAACTAAATCTTGATCTGCTGATAACATACTACCTCCTCAGAATGTATTAAGCCTCAAATTTAGTATAATCAGTGCGCATATTTTGTGCATTAAATTAGCGGGTAATTTACATAATTTTTATCATTTTTATGATCCTTATACTAAAATTAAGTACTATTACGTCTATCTACTGTGAAAAACCTATATTTTTGTAATTAAGAATCATCTATAGTGATAATTACAGTGTAATTGACTTACTATGTAGTGGAACTTAGAGTTTTTAATTGATTTTCTCTTTTGAAATAGGAATAAATGATGAAAAAAGCGATTTTATCTGTAATGGCAGCGGCACTTGTCTCATCTTGTGCAGTAGCAACGGAGGACTTGGAAAAGATCGCACCATATCCAAAAGCAGAATCAGGTATGACTCGTCATGTGATTCAACTTGCAAACCAGCAAAATGAAAATAACTTTATGGTTGAGCTGGTCATTGGTAAAACAATTAAAGCAGATTGTAACCATCAGTGGTTTATGGGGGATCTTGATAAGAAAACCTTAGAGGGTTGGGGTTACGACTACTATAAATTGGATGAAATTAAAGGGCCTGCATCAACAATGATGGCCTGTACTAAGCCAGCTGAAGATCGTTTTATCACAACTCAATTAGGTGATGATGCGTTTGTTCGTTATAACAGCAAGCTCCCTATTGTTGTTTATGCGCCTGCAGATATGGATGTTAAATATCGTATTTGGTCAACAGACGATAAGCTAATTGATTCCACCAAAAAATAAATAAAAAATGCCGCTAATTGAAGGTGACCCCCATAAATTTGCGGCATTTTTTTATCTATTATTTTAGCGGATCACAAAGACCGATGTTTTTGCATGACGAACAATAGCTGACGCTGTTGAACCTAATAAATAAGTTGAGGTACTTGGATGGTGTGAGCCCACCATGATTAAATCCGCATCAATCTCTTGTGCGTAATCTAAGATTTCATCTTTCGCTGAGCCAATGCTGACTTTGCAATTAATCTGAGCATCTGGCACTTTTATATCTTTAATTATTTCTTCCAGTGCACGCATCGCTAAAACAGAGCGTTCCGCAGAGTTTTTTTGACTCTCGGGCAATGCGGCGATTTCAATACCAAAAAATAATTCAACACTCGGAATGACGGATAAAAAATGAATTTCAGGTGCCCCCAACATGGCTAAGGCTTCAACGTGTTTTATGATGTCCTGATTCAGCTCATCTTCTAGTAAATCAATAGGAACTAGAATTTTTTTATACATAGCCACCTCATTCATATGTTATTTGAAATCGATTATAGCAATTCACTATTTATATACTATAAGTTAAATAAGATAGAAGAAATGCTATTAAGTGCGCATTTATCGCTATTTTAAATAATGAACGCATTTGTAATCAAAAATAAAGAATAACCATTTTCATCCAAGCTAACTGGTTACAAATTATCATGAGACATTTAACATTTAATGTGCGAGTATTGGCAGGGTATTTATTTAACTTATTGATTTAAAAAGTTTATTTAAATGATAATTATTTTGTTTTTCATTAAAGAAATGATGGTATGAATAAAAATGAAGCGGTAGGGCAGCCAAGCAAGGAATTTGTCGTTCAGCAGGCTAAATTTAAGGCGGCGAAAAAAAGCACATTGATTAGTGTGTTGGTCAATACGCTGCTATCTATTTGGCAGATCATTATTGGTATTTTTTCTCACTCGTCAGGTTTAATCGCTGATGGGATCCACACATTATCCGATTTAATCGCGGATTTTGTTGTTCTGATCGCCAATAAAAAGAGCCACAAAAAACCAGATGAAGACCACCCTTATGGACATTTTCGTTATGAAAATGGGGCATCATTGATTTTGGGGATTATTTTATTGATTGTTGGAGTGGGAATGGTGTGGTCTGCCATTGAAAAGCTACTCAATCCTGATTTGATCCCTGAAGTTCATATGATTGCATTAGTGGCAGCGTTGGTTGCATTAGTCGCAAAAGAGGGATTATTCCGTTATATGTTGTATGTAGCAAAGAAAGTGAATTCCAGCATGTTAGTTGCAAATGCATGGCACGCACGTTCTGATGCGGCATCTTCTTTGGTTGTGGCTATTGGTATTGTGGGGAATTTATGTGGACTGCGTATTTTTGATCCACTTGCTGCAATGATTGTGGGGACATTTGTTTTCAGAATGGGTTTTAAATTTACCAATCAATCTATGCAAGATTTAATGGATAAAGGCGCTGATGAGGAGACACTACAAGAAATCCGCGATGTACTAGATAGCATCGACGAATTATCGGGTTATCATGATTTAAAAACCCGCAAATCAGGGGATTTTTTATTAGTTGATGTGCATTTAGAGCTTGATGGAAATATGAGTATTACACAAGGGCATGATATTGCTGTTAATACACGTAAAAAACTCATGGAAAACCCACAAATTTTAGATGTGATGACTCACTTAGACCCTTACGACAAACACATCAAGCATTAATAAAATGGTTACCAATATGTTTTCAAAATAACCGAATTTTGTGTCTTATTCGGTTATTTTTTTGTCACATTAAAACAATATCAGCCAATAAGTTATTGCACTCAATAGGCAACCAGTGGAAAATCAACTTGTTGTTGCAGGATGGAACAATTTTTTTGTTCACGCGGAAGGGGCGGTTGAGCAAATGTTAATATTTTACCCCTTCAGCTGAATAGATTACTGTCGAATATTGAGGGAAAAATGCGGTTTACTCAAGAACAGCGTCACGCTATCCGATCGCCAAAAGTTATTGCACTGACTAATCAAAATGGAATGAAAGTTTTACTCACAAGTTTAGGTGCCAGCTGGGTTAGCTGTATATTGCCTTTACCAAGTGGGAAGCGAGATGTGGTTTTAGGGTCACCCAACATGGCGAAGCAGATGGAGCAGGGTGTTTATCTCGGTGCGACCATCGGGCGAGTTGCAAACCGCATTTGTGGCTCACGATTTACGTTAAATGGCCATCAATATACTGTTTCCAATAATCAAGATATCCACTGTTTACATGGTGGAAAAAGCAATTTTAGCTATCGAATTTGGGGGATCATTCAGCCTAGTCCATCCAAAGCGGTTTTTTCTTTAGTTTCGCCTGCGGGGGATCAAGGCTTTCCAGGGACATTATTGGTTGAGGTTAGCTATGAACTAACTGAAGATAATCAAGTGGTTATTGATTATAAATACCAATCAACAGAAGATTGTCCAGTGAACCTGACGAATCACACCTATTTTAACCTTGCGGGGGAAGATTCAGCTCGAACCGTATTTGAGCATGACTTGCAGATAGCGGCTGATACATTTTTACCGACAACCGCGGAAGGGCTGCCAACAGGGGAGTGGCGGGATGTCACAGATACGAACTTTGATTTTCGAGCGAGCAAACGCATTGGCCGAGATTTTTTACAAGATGATGTACAAGCGGCGGTTGGTGGGTATGACCATACGTTCATCTTTAATAGCGGTATGGCGGATGGGCTGCAAACGGTGGCAACATTAGGTGCGCCTGATGGTGATGTACAGATGAAAATTAGCACAACAATGCCTGCGATGCAGCTTTATAGTGGTAATCAGTTGTTTGCTATTGCAGGAAAAAGCCAAATTTATACCGCATATTCAGGAGTGGCTTTAAAAACACAGTTTCCACCTGATGCGGTTAATCACCCTGAATGGGGGGAGCTATATACGGGTATTGCTGAATCACAGCGGATTTATTCCAGTCAAACCCGCTATCAATTTATTTTTTAATTTATTGATGCTAAAAAATAGCAACGCCGCAGTATCGAATATATAGCGGCGTTTTGTCATTATTAAAGGTGGGGCGAACTTAAATCACAAATAAATCCATATATTCATTTACGGACATTTTTTCTAACATGGGTTTATCGAGTGATGCTTGAAGAATACGCAGCTGCTGCGCTTCAGGAAACTGCCTTGCTAAGTTAATTCTAAATTTCTTCAATAACAACGGCATCCCTTCTTTACGGCGGCGTTTATGGCCTACAGGGTATTCAATCACCACTTCATCCAACACGTGACCATCATTTAGCGTAATGGTTAATCCATTAGAAATTGAACGTTTATCTGGGTCATGGTAGTCGGCGGTAAATTGCGTGTCTTCATGGCAATGTATTTTGGCACGAAGCGCATCAATACGGCTATCTTGCGCAATGTTATCTTCATAGTCAGCGGCGGTGAGTCGACCAAAAATTAGTGGCACAGCCACCATGTATTGTATGCAATGGTCACGGTCAGCAGGGTTATTGAGTGGGCCTTTCTTATCAATAATGCGAATACAGGCTTCATGGGTGCGAATTGTAATTGATGCAATATCATCGGCACTTTTACCCATTGCGGCTAATGTTCTATGTAATTGTAATGCAGCTTCGACGGCGGTTTGAGAGTGAAACTCAGCGGGGAAAGCGATTTTAAACAATACGTTTTCCATAACATAGGAACCATAAGGGCGTTGGAAGCGAAGCGGCTGCCCCTTAAATAAAACGTCATAAAACCCCCATGTTTTGGCAGTCAATGCCGTTGGGTAGCCCATTTCGCCTTTTTGCGCCATCAATGCGAGCCTAACTGCACGGGAGGTTGCATCTCCTGCTGCCCATGATTTTCTTGAACCTGTATTCGGCGCATGGCGGTAAGTACGTAAGCTGTGGCCATCAATCCACGCTAGGGAAATAGCATTGAGGATCTGTTCGCGGTTTAAACCTAACATTTGTGAGACAACAGCTGTTGAGGCGACTTTGACTAAAATAACATGGTCGAGCCCGACTTTGTTAAAGGCATTTTCAAGGGCGATGCACCCTTGAATTTCGTGTGCTTTAATCATAGCCGTTAATACATCTTTAATGATTAACGGTTTTTTGCCTTTAGCTAGATTTTCCCTCGATAACCAATCGGCGGTAGCAAGGATGCCACCTAAGTTATCTGAAGGGTGGCCCCATTCAGCGGCGAGCCAAGTATCATTAAAATCAAGCCAGCGGCACATTGTGCCAATATTAAAAGCACCTTGAACAGGGTCTAATTGAAATTGGGTGCCAGGAATTTTAGTGCCATTGGGAACAATTGTTCCTG
Organism: Providencia sp. PROV129; assembly: GCF_028482245.1. Taxonomy (NCBI): domain Bacteria; kingdom Pseudomonadati; phylum Pseudomonadota; class Gammaproteobacteria; order Enterobacterales; family Morganellaceae; genus Providencia; species Providencia sp. PROV129. The sequence goes on along the minus strand of NZ_JAMPQD010000008.1, from coordinate 279,379 downwards.
GTACTATTGGGCCTAACAGTTTTTTACAGGCTGGGTATTCTAACGATTCCATGCCGCAGCCTAGCGTATCGAGCAGGCAATGATAGGCGGTATCGTAAGCTAGTTCAGAAACAATTGGGTAATCCATTACATAATCAACAATGTCACTGATAACTTTATCAAATTCAATTTTTTGAGAACTCACGGTTTGTGTTGTCATTATTTTACCTTTATTAACGCTGTTCTATTGGAGTGAATAATTGATTTTCTGGCCCAATATAATTGGCCGATGGACGAATAATTTTATTGTCTTGTCTTTGTTCGAGAATATGGGCAGACCAACCTGCAGTCCGCGCCATGACAAATAGCGGGGTAAACATGGCGGTTGGTACCCCCATTAAGTGATAGGCCACTGCAGAGAACCAATCCAAATTTGGAAACATGCCTTTTTCACGTTTCATTACCGTTTCGATACGGTCAGCAACGCTGTATAAATGGCGATTCAAATTTTGTTCTGAAAGCTGCAATGCCACGGATTTAATGATGGGATGGCGTGGATCAGCAAGGGTGTACACTGGGTGGCCAAAGCCAATAATGACTTCTTTATTATGAATACGAGCCGTGATATCTCGTTCGGCTTCATCCATTGAGGCATAGCGCTGCTGGATTTCTAATGAAACCTCATTTGCGCCGCCATGTTTTGGTCCTCGTAAGGCGGCTATTGCGCCTGTTATTGCTGAATAAAAATCGGTACCTGTGCCTGCAATGACGCGAGCGGCAAATGTTGAGGCATTAAACTCATGTTCTGCATATAAAATTGCAGCAATATGCATGAATTTTTCCCATTGAGCTGGCGGTTTTTTGCCATGCAATAAATGCAAAAAATGGGCACCTATTGAGTCGTCATCGGTTTGCGTTTCGATACGACGACCATGGTGACTAAAGTGATACCAGTACAGTAACATTGAGCCTAATGAGGCTAACAATCGGTCAGCAATGTCTCTGGCACCTGAAAATGGGTGTGAATCTTTTTCGGGGAGTACACAGCCCATCATCGAAACCCCTGTTCGTAAGACATCCATAGGGTGTGCATTTGCGGGAACAGATTCTAAAGTTTGTTTCACACTTGCAGGTAGCCCGCGATAGGTTTGTAGTTTTGCTTTATAGGCGATGAGCTCAGTTTGTGTGGGGAGCTTATCGTGTATCAGTAAGTGTGCAACTTCTTCGAATTCGCATTGAGTGGCTAAGTCATGAATATCAAAACCACGATAGTGCAGATCATTCCCGTTACGTCCTACGGTACAAAGTGCAGTATTTCCCGCTGGAACACCTGAAAGTGCCACCGATTTTTTGGGCTTAAATTGTGGTGATACGGTGTTACTAAGTTGTTCATTCATCGTAATTTCCTTGTAAGGGATAGAGGAGACTCAACTTGGTGCCGCCTGTGTGTCTATGGTTTTTTTTGTGAAAATAGGGCATCCAGTTTTTGTTCGTAATCGTAGTAATGAATGCTTTGGTAAAGTTCATCACGTGTTTGCATCAAAGGAATAACGTTTTTCTGTGTACCTTCATGGCGTATTGCAGTGTAGACCTGTTCTGCGGCTTTATTCATCGCACGAAAAGCTGACAGCGGATAGAGTGCGATAGCGATACCGACACTACGAAGCTCATCTAACGTAAACAATGGGGTTTGGCCAAATTCTGTAAGATTAGCAAGAACAGGTGCGGGGGTGTTTTGGGTAAATTGTTGGTACATAGATAGTTCAGTAATAGCCTCAGGGAATAACATGTCTGCACCTGCATCGAGATAGGCTTGAGCTCGTTCAAGTGCAGCATCTAGGCCTTCGACGGCGAGTGCATCTGTGCGAGCCATAATCACAAAACTATCATCAGTACGGGCATCTACCGCGGCTTTGATTCTATCTACCATTTCTTGTGTTGAGACAATCTCTTTATTAGGTCGGTGACCACAGCGTTTCGCACCGACTTGGTCTTCAAGGTGTAATCCCGCCGCACCTGCTTTGCAAAATGACTTGACGGTGCGAGCGACATTAAAAGCTGAAGGGCCAAAGCCAATATCGGCATCAACCATCAGGGGTAAATCACAGACATCAGTAATGCGACGAATATCAATTAACACATCCTCTAGAGTGGAGATCCCTAAGTCAGGCATACCTAATGATCCTGCCGCGACGCCACCACCAGATAAATAAATCGCTTTATAGCCTGCTTGTTGGGCAAGAAGGGCATGATTGGCATTAATCGTCCCAACTAACTGAAGGGGGGATTCTTGAGCGACAGCATCGCGGAATTTTTGTCCAGCAGGAATAGATGTCATAGAAGCCTCTTAATTGTTAATAAATTGTTTTTATTTAAGGTCACTATAATCATATAGCAATTGGCATGCCAACTAGCCTAAAGGTGGGTTATTTGAAATAAATCTTTATAAATTAATTGGTTGGGTGTTGTGTGGGTTTGTGATAAAGAAAACAAATTTCTAATCTGTGATTAGCATGTTTCATTGAAACACGCTATTGTTAATTGAAACATTTTTTGAAACATAACTGTGAGGGAGTGAAATAGATGGAAAAACCGATTATTTGGACAGTGTCTGTTTCACGGCTATATACACTTTTTCGCGATATAAGCCCCGAATTTAGTGAACAAGCAGACATTACACCGTTAAATCTGGGATTTGAACAGGCGGCGGAAGAGGTACGAGAGAGGCTAAAGCAAGGGCATTGTGATGCTATCATTAGTGCTGGCTCAAACGGTGCTTACCTCAAAAGTCATGTTTCTGTGCCTGTTATCATCGTTAATATCAACGGATTTGACGTAATGCAAGCACTTGCGAAGGGGCGAGAAATCAGTGATAAGATCGGTATTATTAATTATAAAAATACCATTCCATCATTAACCGATTTTCAGCAACGTTTTGCATTGCAAATTGAACAACGTAGCTATGTTACCGCCGAAGATGCACGAGAACAACTTAAGGCTTTGAAATCGATGGGGATTTCAGTGGTTGTCGGCGCTGGGTTGATTATGGACTTAGCGGATGAAATGGGAATGACAGGCATTTTTGTCTATTCAACTCAAACCATACGGCAGGCATTTTCCGATGCTATTGAGTTAAGCCGAATGTCTCACCGTAATCGCCATTCATCAGATAAATATCGACCAGTTACCCCGCCAAAAGTCCGCCATACAATCAATGATTTAATTGGTTCATCATTGTCAATGGAACGGGTAAGACAGACGATTATGTTATATGCACGCTCAGAGGCTACTGTATTGATCCAAGGCGAAAGTGGAACAGGGAAAGAAATGGTGGCACAAGCGATTCACCATGAATTTACATTATTTAATCAGCACAAACGCAGTAAGCAGCAAATGCCTTTTGTCGCGGTTAATTGTGGCGCGATCCCTGAAACATTATTAGAAGCTGAATTATTTGGTTATGAAGAGGGGGCATTTACAGGGTCACGGCGTGGGGGAAGAGCAGGGTTGTTTGAACTAGCTCATGGTGGCACATTATTTTTAGATGAAATTGGCGAAATGCCATTAGCGTTGCAAACGCGACTTTTGCGGGTGCTGGAAGAGCGCTCTGTGGTACGGATTGGTGGTTATAAACCTTTGCAAGTCAATGTGCGTGTGATTTGTGCGACCCATTGCCATTTAGATGATTGGGTGAAAAATGGGCATTTTCGTGCTGACCTATTCTACCGTTTAGGGGTACTTCGGATGCAAGTACCTGCGCTTAATGAGCGAGGTGAAGACATTCTTTTTCTCGCACAGAGGCTTTTAAAATTGGCTTTTGCTGGTTTGGTTTTACCGCTCCCTGCGTTTCGGGTACAGCAGCTTTTAAGCTGTCGTCATTTTTTTCTAAATTATGCATGGCCAGGAAATGTGCGTGAGCTGCGAAACTTAATGGAGCGAGTTGCACTTTATTGTAGTGCATACCCTGAAAAGGCCATTACTGAAGAGATGCTGATCAGTTTATCTCCCGAACGCCAGTGGATAGTAAATGACAATGATGTTGTTATTGATAGAGGTAAGGAATCACTTACTGACATAATGGCAAGGTTTAATGGTGATCGTAAAGCGGTAGCTCAATACCTAGGGATTAGCAGAACAACACTTTGGCGCCGCCTTTGTGCATTAGAAAAATGCTAGTTGGTAAACTATGCGGAAAGAAATTATTAAATCGTATGTCCTATTAAGTATTTTTGACTAAAAACGAAATGAATTAAATAGGGCATTATAGAAGTATAAATTAAGTTACTTTCATTTCTCTTGCCAGCAAAAAAGGTATTTTGCATTGGGCGTGATAGAACGATTAAATAATAAATAAATTATTTTACCATTGAGTACTCTTATGGCCTTTTCCATTTGGCTTAAGTTGTGTCAATCTGTAACAAAAAAAGAAAAGTGATTGTTTTTTTATCGGTATGAATTTAAAGGGTTTTGTTTGTTTTAATGGTCGATATTGATTTAAATTCTCTTTCGGAAAAAACGTGATTTTTCTCACATAAATTATTTTACTAGTCACCATTAGATTTTCTCATTTTAACTTACCGATTTAACGTTCTATATTGCGCTCAAATCAGTCTTATTTTTATATTTTACTCCTGCACTAATCGCCGAAATGTGTTCCTTTTTTGAGATCACAGCCTTGTCGTATTCTACGATGTAGTTGCAGCGCATATTATTTATTTTTATTTGTTGGAGAGTGGGGCGTGAATCAGTCCACTACTATCATGCGCAAACGCGATAATGCATTCGTTCCTGTTGCAGGGTTAACGATTTTTGCTATTGCATCGGGTTATTTAATGAGCTTAATCCCATTATCAATGGGGAGCTTCGGAATTGATACGCAGTACGCAGGTTGGTTAGCAAGTGCCTACTACATTGGCTTATTAATTGGTTCAATGCTAATTGAGCCCGTGATTGCCAAAATTGGTCATCGCCTCGCTTTTATTGGTTTTTTATTAATGCTAGCCGCAACGGTTGTGGTTTTGCCGTGGGCACCTTCGATTGAAGCTTGGCTTCCAAACCGTTTAATTGCAGGTATCGCGGTTGCGGGTATCTTTGTGGTGGTTGAATCCTGGCTGCTGATTGGTGACAGCCCGAAAGAGCGAGCTAAGCGATTAAGCTTTTATATGACGTCATTATATGGCGGGACAACGTTAGGGCAACTCGCGATTGGCGTTATCGGAACCCAAGGTGCTTATCCTTTTATGGTTGTATTGGGCTTATTGTTATTAGCTGTAATGCCCCCATTATTCGTTCGCCAAGGGCAACCAGATAGCGGGTCACACCAAAAATTATCGCTGAAAAAAATTGCACGATTAAGTAAACCTGCAATTATTGGGTGTATGGTTTCAGGTATCACTATGGGTACGATTTATGGGTTGATGCCACTATCACTGAAGAAAGAACAATTTACGACTGACCAAGTTGGGGTTTTGATGGCTTCAATTATTTTGGGTGGTATGTTGATCCAGCCTGTTGTCAGTAAGTTGTCAATTTTGATGAGCAAAACCTTGTTATTAGCGATGGTTTCCTTATTAGGGGTATTCGCGATGGGGGTTATTTATATTTCTAGCGACTACTTAGTGATGATTGTTGCATTAGCGTTGTTAGGAATGTCTTCATTTGCGTTATACCCGGTTGCGATTACTTTAGCGTGTGACAACTTGGATTCATCCTATATTGTTGCTGCAACACAAGTGATGTTATTTAGTTATAGCATTGGTTCAGCAATGGGCCCAATCGCGGCGGGCGCATTATTAAGTCAGCATAATGGGTTAGTGGATTTCTTCTTTATTGTGTTGCTCGTGACGGCAATTTATATGTTAATAGCCAGCTTGCGTCGTAAAGCGAGTGTGCTGGCGAATTAACTGTTTAAGTTAATATGGTTTATAAAGGCTCTGTGAATTCACAGGGCCTTTTTTCTATTCGTTACTTTTTCTTATTCACGGAGATAGTTGATAAGGCACCTTCGAGAGGCACATAGCCCGCAGATTGGGTTATGCGTTGTTCCCAATGCTCCCCTAATTTAAAGTCCCACGACAATGGTGATATTTCTGTTCTACCTGCATTAGGGGCAAACGTGAGTTCACTAAAATACAAGGTGTTTTCATCAGACATCAAAAAGTCTGCACGGCAATAATCGAATGGTGTGACGAGAATTTCAGCCAAGCGTAGCATTTCTTTAAAGAGAGGTGGCTCAGATACTGGCTCTAACATATTTGGGTAGCCAAAAGTGACGGGTTGCAATTGCCAGTTAATATCATAGATATTGATAAACTCTTCACCTGACTCATCAGTATAATCGATTTCTGCATAGACAGGCTTACCTGAAAAACAATGTATACGGCAAGTTTCAGGAACGAGTTTTCTATTTTTATTGGCGAATAAGTCAATATATTTTTCACAAATAATTTGTGGTGAAATATTTTTATAATGACGTTCGCGAGTAATGTAATAAAGATTTTTGAATAAATGAAATGACAATTTATCTTTGGCATGTTGCCAATCAAATTTTTCTTTGTTTCGGCAAATTACACTGCTGCCGCTATCATGATTACATTTGAGGACAAATTGTTCAGGAAGTGTATCGATATTAATTTCATCTACATGACGATAGGTGGCTAAGATAGGAACTAAATACTCATCGCCAATGGTTCGACTGATGTAGCTCCTGACGGCTAGCTTATCAGCAAGCTGTGTATACAGTGGGTTTTTATCACGCAGCATTCTAAAATTCACCTTTTCATTGAAGCTTTTAGGTGTTTTAAAATCAGGGCGATAATTTAGTTTTTTTGCAAATTTATTAGTAAGATAAAGCTTATCACTAATAATAAATGTGCGTAGTTTTTTTATAATGTACTCTGCTTTTTTCATGCGAGTGTCAACCATTCTATAAAATGTAGTGTGTAAATTAGAAATATTATTTTTTATGAAGTATATTTTGGATAACTTAAATGAAGTATCAATGAATGCAATAGTGAATTTAATAATTCCTTAATAAATGAAAATTAAACAAGTGATAAATGAATGTTAAAATAATTAATATTATGGTTTTTTGATTGAATTTATATCAATAATTAAATCAATTGTTTTAATTATTCACCAAAAATAATATGGGTATAGGTTATTTAGTAGGATACCATATGGTTGGTTAATGAACCTTAAGCATTTATTTTAATGTCTAATAAATGCTTAAATAATTAGTTTGTTGAGTAACTGTTTAAATAGAAAAATGACCTCACTGTATTAATAGAATATGCATACAGTGAGACGACATTTAGTGTGGTTTTTCACCCATTTTTTTTAAGAAGCGAATTTGTGCTGCGACCAATTCATTATAACGAATGCAGCGGTAAGGCATGTTGTGTTGCGTCGCTAACTCACCCAAAATCTTTGCCAAGGCAGGGTAGTGGCGATGGTGCCAATTGGGGAAAAGGTGATGGGTGAGATGATAATTAAGTCCGCCAGTTAAACGCCATAGACAATGTGGTGTTGGTATCCAATCACAGGCAGTAACAAAATTATGATGGTACCAACCATGCTTAATTTGTTTGTCTTCTGGTGCAGTAAAAAATTCAGTTTCAGCCCAATGCGTCCCCAAAAGCAAATAAATGACAAAAATAGATGCAATCATTTGGCTTAAAATATAAGTGACAAAAATAGCGGTTAAACTTATTCCATGTTCATGAGCAAAAAGTAAAGGGAAGCCTAGCATCAGTAGTAAATGACCAATTTTGCTAGTAATAAAAAGTGCCCAACCTTTTTTTCCCGCTAAAACCTTTTTATCTTTCAGGCGTGTTTTCCCTGTTCTATCCGACCAGTCAAAAACCAGTGCTATCCATGTTAAAGAAAAAGACGCAATAAATGGCCAGTAGATGTGTTGATACTTCATGAAAGGTCGCCATTTTTGAAAAGGCGTTTGGCGAAAGATGCCATTTTCTTCTGTGTCTAAGTCATAATCTTCAATATTGGCAAAATGGTGGTGGTAGTGAACATGGCGGGTTCGCCAAAATTCAGGCTCTAACCCTAAAGGTAAGGTGACTAAACGTCCAAATACCCGGTTTTTCCAACTATTTTTAAATAACGTATTATGGCAAGCATCGTGTTGCCCAATGACATTGAGGAACATGATGAGCAGAACAAAAATAAAATAGGATAAACTGTAAGTTAATACGGATGAGGTAAACAGCGTAGGTAGGTAGCATAATATTGCGATACTGAATAAGATGATGACTACTGCAATATCGGTTTTACTCGCATATACGTGATCGTGTTTGCTTTGTAGATAATCTTGGCTGGCTTGTTTTAAGGCTGTATGAAAATGTTGTTCGTCAGCGCTGGCAAATGTGAGCTCGAATTTAGTTGAGTGCATGGTTACTCTCTTTAGTATTACCTTTGGCTAGAGTATATCTTTGCCCATAAAGAGACTGCAAAAAATATATGAAAATAAGGGGGGATTTAAACTTATTCCTATAGGTTTAAGTAAATACAAATTAAATGAATTTTTTTATTTTTAGATAAAAATAATTTTGTGCTATTTGTGTTTAATAAATATTTTAAAAAATTAAGCTAAAAGACAAGGTTTAATTGAATAAATTGAAGTATCTGTTTGAAAAGCGGCCTAGTGCTTATGACCGTTCGAAGTAAGAAGTGTCTACATCCGTGTAGAGAAAAGTCCATGAGAGTAAGGTAACAAGGAAAATTATGTCTGTCTGTAATAAATTATCATAAAAAGTGATCAGACCTGTTTGGTGTCTTAACTATAAATATATGTTATCATTTATCCTGCTTTATAATGTGACTATTTTAGATTTAATTGTTATCTTAAGCTAAATTAGGAGCTTGCTTATATTAATAAAATATAAAAGTGATGAAATAGATAAAATTTAATTTATTTTTTATATTTGGAGAATTAAATGAAAAAGATAATGCTAATTATTTTATCAACACTATTTATTCCATTATCTTCCCAAGCGGGTTCTAATTACTCTGGTTGTGATAATAAAATTTACCAACTTGAAAAACAGCTAAAATACGCAAAAGCACATGGGAACCGTCATCGAGTCGCTGGGTTACAACGTGCTATTTCTAATGTACAAAACCGTTGTTATGATCATTACTCTGGGGCTACAGGGCCAACAAAACTGAACAGTAAATATTATTCAGATGAAAGTCGTCAGTTAGAACGCGAAATTGATGCATTACGTGATGAAATTAAACGGTTAGAATCGTTAAAAAGCTAGTGTTTTAATTCAAGCTAAGTAGAGAACCGAATAGGCGGTTTTCTACTGTATCTCGACCTTTCTCTTATGTGTAATCTCCTTTCTTATTCAACATAACAGTATGTCAATTTAATAAAATTAAAAATGTCGGTAATGATTGCGCTATTTTCATGTTTATTTCTTTTCGTATTGCGGTAATATGATGCATATTGCAGTATTTTGCGAGATTTTGCGGTTATGCATAAACAAGCGAGACAGAATTATATTATTGAAATAATAGCAAAAAATGGTCAGGTGAGTGTTGCAGACTTATCTAATCAGTTGCATGTTTCTGCTGATACTATCCGGCGTGATTTAACTGAACTAGAAAACCAAGGTTTGGCACAAAAAAACCATGGCGGCGCTGTGGGGTTCAATGTGCCAGTTATGAGCCGTCGCGGGCGAAATATTTTATTGCCTGAGGTTAAAAAACAATTAGGGCAACAGGTTGCTAAATTGATTCCGAAGAGCTCAACACTTTTCCTTGATTCTGGCAGTACGGTAATGGCTGTTGCTAGCTTTATCCAAGGCCCGATGAAAATCATTACCATATCCTTGGACATCGCGACCCACTTCAGTGACCGCACCGATATCCAGTTAATTTTGCTCGGTGGTGAGTGGGATCCTCAGCAAAGGTTATTTTCTGGAAGTGCCACATTATCTATGCTGGCGAGGTATAGAGCGGATATTGCCATTTTAGGCGCTTGTGCACTGCACTCCACGCTGGGGCTAAGTGCCTCAGAGGAAGCGGATTGTGATGTAAAGCGCGCCATGATTGCCAATAGTCAAATGCATTGGGTGGTTGCAGACAGCACGAAATTAAACCTATGTCAGCCTTATTTAGTTGCTAATTTAGACGAAATTGACCAATTATTTTTAGATTGTGATTGGGATGAACTCAGTCCTAATAGCAAGGTGACTGTAAATTCTCTTAGTATTTAATGAACAGGTAAGATTATGAGCAAAGAAATTAATGTTGCACTGATTGGCTATGGGTTTGTGGGTAAAACATTCCATGCACCTTTAATTAGGTCTGTTGATGGGTTGAATCTTGCTGTCGTCGCTTCAAGTGATGAAGAAAAAGTAAAACGTGATATTCCAAACACCACGGTGATAGCATCACCCGAGGAGGCTATTCTTCGTTCTGATATTGACTTAGTGGTGATAGCAAGCCCAAATGCGACTCATGCACCATTGGCAAAGTTAGCAATTGAAGCGGGTAAAAATGTGGTGGTTGATAAGCCATTTACGTTGGATATGCAAGAAGCAAGAGAGTTGATTGAACTTGCGAAAGCCCACAATATTTTATTATCTGTATTTCATAATCGCCGCTGGGACAGCGATTACCTTGCTATTAAAAATGTGATTGAACAAAAACAGATAGGTGAAATAAAGCACTTTGAATCTCACATCGACCGCTTTCGCCCTGAAGTAAGAGTACGTTGGCGTGAACAAAACTTACCAGGTAGTGGCTTATGGTTTGATTTAGGCCCACATTTAATTGACCAAGCACTACAACTGTTTGGTCTGCCGCAGTCTGTGCAAGGTAATATTGCGACGTTAAGGAATAATGGTCAAATTAATGATTGGGCACATGTGTTATTAAACTACCCAACCCATAAAGTGATTTTACATTGCAGCATGTTAGCCGCGGGTGGATTTACGCGTTTCACTGTGCATGGTGATAAAGGGAGTGCTGTAAAATCTCAGCCAGATCAACAAGAAAAACAATTACTGCAAGGGATCACTCCTCAAGATAAAGAATGGGGATTGGATAATGATTCCATTATTTTAATCGATGAGACGTTGGTACCTAAGCAGCAGCAAACACCAAAAGGTGACCAAAGCCAGTATTATGTGGGCATCCGTAATGCATTGAATGGCCATGCATCTAATCCCGTAACACCATTGCAAGCGCTGGCGGTTATGGCAGTTCTGGAAGCTGCGGTAAAATCGGCTGAGACTGGCAGTACGCAACCCTTAATGCTAACTGAAAACGAAATAGCACAATGGAATAAATAATATAGAAAAAATAGCTGCTCTGGAGAGTGTCCATCAGCTATTTTTTATCTTTAGATGAAATTAATAGGAAACTGTTAATCAATTATGGCCTATAGATTATCAGTTTGATAAATGAAATAATAAGTTTTATGTCGTTTTGCTAAATTATTATTGATTACATTATGGTCATTCGCCCGCATCAACACTGGTTTTTTCGGTTGTTCGATTGGCACGGTTCCGTGCTGTCAAAAATCACCTTTCGCTTATCTCTTAATATCATGATTTCGATTGTTGCCGTATTGAGTTACCAATGGTACGAACAATTAGGTATTCATTTAACTATTGCGCCTTTTAGTTTATTAGGGATAGCCATCGCTATCTTTTTAGGTTTTCGTAATAACGCGTGTTATAGCCGTTTAATTGAAGCGAGAACACTTTGGGCTAATTTGTTGATTAATCAACGCAATATATTAAGAAATATTAAAGGGTTATTACCAAATGACAAAGCTGCGCAAAAAGAATTCGCTCACTTATTGATTGCATTTGGTTGGAGCTTAAAACATGAGCTAAGAAAAACCAGTCCCATTGTTGATTTATATCGGCTGCTGCCGCGCGCTATTTTTGATGAAGTCATTCATAGTCCATTTCCAAGTAGCCGTATTTTAATGCAGATTGGCCTGAAGGTCGGGGAATTGCGTGATAATAAAGTGATTAGCGATGTATTATTCCAAGCAATCAATAAAGATATTAATGCGTTATCTGACGTTTTAGGTGGTTGTGAACGTATTTCGAATACCCCTATTCCTTTTGCTTATACCTTGATTTTGCAGCGCACTGTGTATTTATTTTGTACGTTATTGCCGTTTGCGTTAGTGGTTGATTTACACTATATGACCCCATTTGTTTCGGTATTTATTTCATATACCTTTTTAGCGTGGGACTCATTAGCGGAAGAATTGGAAGATCCTTTTGGGACTTCTGCGAATGACCTGCCATTAAATGCGATTTGCAATAGTATCGAGCGAAATGCAATGGACATGCTGGATCTCAAACCGCTTCCCCCTGTCAATAAACCTGATAAATACTTTAATTTGTTGTAATTCCTATTGTTATATCTCCATAACTGGCAAAGTGAAACAGAGCTCACTTTGCCATTTTTTCTTTTTTTGTGCTTTAAATAAGTAAATTAAATAGTGTCATTCTGTACTGATAGCAATATAGATACTATACTCCCCCTATGTATATGAAAGGGGCTCAAAGATGCCACATTCACCAAAAGAAAAAAAAGCGGTACTGACTCGGGTTCGTAAACTTAAAGGGCAACTTTTAGCTCTTGAATCCGCCCTAGAGGATGAAGTGGAGTGTGCTGCAGTTTTACAGCAAATTGCTGCCATTCGTGGTGCTGTTAATGGATTAATGGCGGGGGTACTAGAAAGTCATTTACGCGAGGGGCTCCAAGAGTCAGCCACCACACAGCATCAAAAAGAGTCCGTTGATGATGCTATTTCACTTATTCGCACTTATTTGCGTTAAATAAAAAAGGAACAACGATGAAATCACGTGCAGCAGTTGCATTTGCTCCTGGGGAGCCACTGAAAATTGTTGAGCTCGACGTTATGCCGCCAAAAGCGGGTGAAGTTTTGGTTAAAATCAGCCATACAGGTGTTTGCCACACGGATGCATTCACACTTTCAGGGGATGACCCAGAAGGGCTATTTCCAGTTGTGTTAGGCCATGAAGGCGCAGGTATTGTGGTTGAGGTCGGTGAGGGTGTGACGAGTGTCAGCGTAGGTGACCACGTTATTCCATTGTATACCGCTGAATGTGGGAAGTGTGTTTTCTGCGAATCAGGTAAAACGAACTTATGTGTGTCTGTCCGTGCGACGCAAGGAAAAGGTGTGATGCCTGATGGTACAACGCGTTTTTCTTATAATGGTGAGCCTGTTTATCACTATATGGGCTGCTCAACATTTAGTGAGTATACCGTCGTCGCTGAAGTTTCCCTCGCTAAAATTAATCCTGAAGCGAACCATGAAGAAGTATGCTTATTAGGTTGTGGTGTGACAACGGGTATTGGTGCAGTACATAATACAGCGAAAGTACAAGAAGGGGACTCAGTTGCGGTCTTCGGGTTAGGCGGTATTGGGTTGGCGGTTATTCAAGGTGCTAGACAAGCCAAAGCGGGTCGTATTATTGCTATTGATACGAATCCCTCAAAATTCGAATTAGCCCGCCAATTCGGTGCAACAGAGTGCTTAAATCCAAAGGACTTTGATAAGCCGATTCAACAAGTATTGATTGAAATGACCGAATGGGGTGTCGATCACACCTTTGAATGTATTGGTAACGTGAATGTCATGCGTGCGGCATTGGAAAGCGCACATCGTGGCTGGGGGCAGTCGATCATTATTGGTGTTGCAGGTGCGGGACAGGAAATTTCAACTCGCCCATTCCAATTGGTGACTGGTCGCTCATGGCGTGGAACCGCATTTGGCGGTGTGAAAGGGCGCAGCCAACTGCCAAAAATGGTTGAAGATGCAATGAAAGGTGATATAGAACTCGCGCCGTTTGTGACTCACACATTACCCCTTGATAGCATCAATGAAGCCTTTGATTTAATGCATGAAGGCAAGTCTATCCGCACCGTCATTCACTACGAATAAGGAGTCTTTGATGGAGAGAATTGAGCGCCACGCTTGCTTTGGTGGCTGGCAGGATGTTTATCAACATCAATCAACGGTGCTAGGTTGTGAAATGAAATTTGCAGCGTATTTGCCGCCGCAGGCACAAACGCAGCCTTGCCCTGTGATTTATTGGTTGTCAGGACTGACATGTAACGAGCAAAACTTCATCACTAAAGCAGCGGCGCAACAATTTGCCGCAGAACAGGGCGTGGTTCTGATTGCACCAGATACCAGCCCAAGGGGCGAAGGCGTGGCAGATGATGCAGCCTATGACCTGGGGCAAGGGGCTGGTTTTTACGTCAATGCATCACAAGAACCGTGGAAACGTCATTATCAAATGTATGATTATATCGTTTCAGAGTTACCCGCTTTAGTCGAAAATTATTTACCCGTAACTGACAAACGAGCAATTTCAGGGCATTCTATGGGGGGGCACGGGGCGTTAATGATTGGTTTGCGTAATACTGAGCGTTATTGCAGTCTATCTGCTTTTGCGCCGATTATTGCGCCGACACAAGTACCATGGGGGCAAAAAGCCTTTACCGCGTATTTGGGGGACAATACAGCACAATGGCGACAGTATGACACGCTTGAGTTACTGGGCAAAGCCAAAAAAACGCCACCAATGTTAGTGGATGTAGGCACGGCAGATCCCTTTTATTATGAGCAATTAAAGCCTGAGTTACTCGCAAAAATAAGTGAGCAAAAACAGTTTGATTGCACACTGCATTTACGTGATGGCTATGACCATAGCTACTATTTTATTAGCAGCTTTATCGGTGAACATATTGCTTTTCACGCACGTCATTTAAAGCAGGCGTAATAAATATAGAGAAGGGTAGGATTATAATTAATTTTACCCTTCTATTTCCTTCTAGTTATCACAATTGTGAATAAGTTATTTGTCTTATTCATTATCATGATTTAAAAGCTTACTCACAGCTTTAATCGCGCTGATAGCCACATCACGATTCGGATCATTACAAAGTTCTAGCAGCCGGCTCATGGTATTCATTTGGTTTATTGGCAACTTGCAATCACCAAGCGCTGAAATTGCCGCTATTTTGACATCGTCATTTTTTCTATTGGTTAAATCGAGCAGTGTGTTGATGACTTGTGTATCCATTATCTATCCTACGAAATCATGTTATAAATACTAAGGTAGTTAAATATACTGATATTTAATATATATCAGTATTTAAATCCAATGATACTAATATTATCAAAATTATTTATTTAAAAATATAAAAAAAAGTGGATGAAATGAGATGAGATGTAATTTATTGGTTTTGATGATAAAAATGACAGGACGGCAGAGAGTGTACCGTACCTACCTGAGTTTTTGATTTAGTAAGAAAAAGTGTGGGGAGGAGGCTAAAAAACGAGCGAAAATATCAATGGATTCGTTAACAAATTAACTTAATCGAAGGCAAAGGTTTTTATTCAAAATGTTCAGATAACTTACTTAGTGCTTTAATCGCGGATACAGCCACATCTTTATTTGGGTCTTTGCATAAATCGAGTAGACGATGAACTGCGGTTTGTTGTTCGACTGTCGCTCGATAATCCCCTAACGCAGAAATTGCGGCAATTTTCACATCATCATTGCCACGATGCGTCAATTCAATCAATGTTTGGATAATATTGTTTTCCATTTTCTGCCTTGTTAGTCCATTTGCGTATTTAGGCGTATTCTAGGGGAAAATTCTTAATATTTATCTTCAAATTTCAAATGACTATCAATAGATTGTACCAACTTCACACCTTTTTAGGGATGTAAGTGAATGATTGATTTATCGCGAAAGTTTAGGTGCTATAAGATAATTGTGAAATGAATAGCTCAAAGAAAACAAATGAGTAGAATGTTTTAGTCGATATGAAGAAAGAGCACGACGTTTGTGTGCTCTTATGAGGTATAAATTGAACTTAACGATTAATGGCGCAAATAGACATGAGGTGTATCATTTTCAGGGTGTTTGCTTACCCCTAAGTCTGCTTGGTACCAGCGAGTGAGATTTTCTGCTGTTAACACGTCTGCAGGAGTACCGCTAGCGGCTAATTTCCCTTCGTGAATTAAAAAAATGCGATCGGCATATAATGCAGTTAGGTTTAAATCATGAAGTACGCAGCACACGCCAATTGGGCGTTCACGGGTGAGCTGGTGAAGTAAGCGCAAGCTATGTTGCTGGTGGTATAAATCCAGAGCCGACGTGGGTTCATCTAAAAATAGACAAGCGCTTTGAGGTGTGGGTTGCCATAACTGCGCTAACACACGTGCTAATTGAACACGTTGTTGTTCACCGCCAGAAAGTTGCCGATAATCACGGTGGCGCAACATTTGGCAATGGGTCAGGGATAATGCTTCTTCAATAGCAACTTGCTTGTGTTCCGAACCATAAGGGGTACGTCCCATGGCTACAACGTCTTCAACAGTAAAAGCAAATTGCAAATGACTATGTTGCTTCATTACTGCTCGTTTACGTGCTAACTCATTACCTTGCCACTCTTTTAAAGAGCGCCCCTCTAACAAGCAGGTACCTTGTGTGGGGGAATTATAGCCCGTTAACAGTTTTAGTAGACTGGATTTTCCTGCACCATTAGGGCCAATAATGACCACCATTTCATGTTGTTTAATCGAGAGACTAACATTGTTAATCAATACTTTATCATCTATTTGATAAATGAGATTTTGTGCCTCTAATAAAATAGATTTATCTTGCATTGCTTACATTCTCCCCGCAGGCTGGCGTAAAATAAGCCATAAGAAGTATGGCCCACCAATTAGCCCTGTAAGCAGACCCACAGGGATTTCAGCAGGGGCGACCGCGGTACGGGCAATGGTGTCGGCGATTAATAACAGGGCAGCGCCCACAATGGCTGCCCCTGGTATTAACCAACGATGGTCGGGGCCTAATGTCATGCGGATTAAGTGTGGAACCACTAACCCAACAAAGCCAATTACGCCACTCATCGCCACCGCACACCCGACTAATAAGGCACTGAGAAACAGCAAGGTAAATTTAGCCCGTTCAACATTCAAACCAAGGTAATGAGCATCTTCATCCCCTAATTGGAGGATATTTAGCTTGTTTCCCTGCCATAAGCACACTAGGGTGACAGGTAAAATGACCGTAGCGGCAATGGCTAGAGACATCCAATCCACATTTCCCAGTGTACCCATCATCCAGAGACTAAAGGTTCTGAGTTGTTGGTCATTACTGATATAACTGAGTACGCCGATAAATGACATACACAGTGCATTTATCGCGATACCAGCCAGGAGTAGACGCGCCAAATTACCGTTGGATGAACGATTTAAGCTAAAAATAATTAAGGAGACAACTAAGCTACCAATAAAAGCTGCTGCGATATGGCCATAGTTTTGCATTACTGCTGGTAATGAAAATGATAAAACGATAAAAGCGGCAACGGCTAATGCTGCACCACTACTAATGCCCAGTAAACTAGGGTCAGCGAGTGGATTACGAAAAAGCCCCTGCATAATGGCGCCAGACACGGCCAGCGCTAACCCCACTAAAATGGCAATTAAGACGCGTGGCAAACGAATATTTAGCCAAATTTGCCAGTCAGGGTCAGTGGCAGAAGCCTGCCACAGTGTATTGAACGAAAAATTTATCGGCCCTGCGTTGGATGCAATAAACGTCAAGCCACAAAGCACGAATAATAAAATAAGAATAACGAAAAAAGGGCGCTTAAAACGGATCATTGGGACTTCTCTAATGCCTCTCGTAGCTGCTGCATAACTTTTGGCGTGCCTAAACTGAATGTCAGCATGCCCACATCATCAACGACGGCGAGTGCTTTATTTTTCCCCGCAGGGGTCATAGCGATACCAGGCAAGTTCCACACGCGATCAACGCCACCTAATGATTTAATGCCTTCTTCAGTGAAAACAATTAAGTCTGGTTGGCTGGACAATAAACCTTCCGAGGAAAGCGGGCGATAGCTATCAAAATTGGCCATTGCATTTTTTGCGCCAATTGCGGTTATCATGCTATCAACCGCGGTTTTTTTCCCCGCAGCAAGGGGAAGTACGCCACCGTGGCTCATGATAAATAAAACTTTTTTATCAATTGGCGCGGTGTTGACTTGGCTAAGTGATTGATTAAATTTATCCACCAATTGCTTACCTTGCTCAGGTTTGTTAACCGCAGTGGCAATGGTGGTGATTTTTTCTGGAATGGCTTCTAAACTCGGCTTTCCCGTGACTTTGATGATTTTAACGCCGCTTTTTTCTATTTGCGTTAACGCCATGGATGGTTTTGCTAATTCACTGGCAAGGACCAATGTTGGGCGCATTGAAAGCACGCCTTCTGCATTAAGCATTCGCATGTAGCCCACATCAGGAAGCTTAGTCGCTTGCTCTGGGTGCAAGCTGGTGCTATCACGGGCCACAAGTTGTTCTTGAGCGCCAAGTTCATAAACTATTTCTGTCACATCGCCACCGAGGGTGACAATGCGCTGGGTAGCATAAGAACTGAATGAGATAAACAGGACCGATAAGGTTAGAAGCCATTGTTTCATAATAAATTTACCTAAATTTTAAATGCGGGGTAACGCAGTGACTTGCTGGCGCCATTGTTCTTGCTCTGGCGTACCTTCAGTGCGTTGACCGTACATTTGTGCGATTTGATTCCCTTCAATATCGAAAACTTCAAGGCTAGTCACAAAGCCATCTTGCGTTGGTTTGCGTGTTACCCAGCACTCATGAATACCATTTTCAATCATGTGTAAGGTAAAATCAGGATTGAAAATGTTAAGCCATTTCAAGTCTGAACCTTCACTCTGATATGGCATGATTTTTTTGATTTCACCAGTGAAAATTTGCACACATCCGCGGTTGCCCACAAAAATCATGATTTCGTTCTGATCATTGAACGCAGTGTTAATCAGCTGATTGAAGGAATCATTCGGCACTTTCCAGGCTAAATCATCACTCACAGCGGCGAAAACTTGCTGGCGGCTCAAATTATTCTTTTTCAATAACACAAAAAATTGGTGCACATCGGTCATGTTGCGCCATTCTTGTTCTAATTGCTGTTTTAGTTCATCACTAACAGGTTGGTTAGTGAATGGCGTAGCGGGTACATGGGCTAATTCACGGTTATTTTCGGCAGTGTATTTTTCAATCAGTGCTTGCCATGCCGTCATGTCAGTTTCATCTGTGGTGTAGACTTTATGCAGCGCATCACCTTGTTTATCAAAGAACTGGATACTGTGGCGTTCACCGTGTTTGGTGTCTTCTGTCAGTGCGAAAATCGCATCCCAATGGGAAAAAAACATGCGCAAATCAAGCGCGCGAGGGTTTAAAATCAAACCACCGTGAGGGCTGAATGTTGCATTGTCATAACGACCCACTTGTTCATGCACCACATATTCATTGCGGGTAATGGCTTTGACTTGCCCAACTGCCGCTAATTCAGTCAACAAGGTTGGCGCGTCAACTTCTAAACGCGCGGCTTTATCATGACCCACACGGCTGTGCAGTAGCTGTGCTTCAGAAATATTCAGGTAAGCGGCAAGATCACGAGCGTATTTGGCTTTGTTATCTGCTTTGGCTTGTTGGTAACGCTCGAAAATGGTTGGATTCACGTCTATCTCCTTAGTATTGTATGAATTACCACTGGAAGCTGACCAGTAGCTTGGCATTACGTCCATCTTGAGGAATGCCTTGTGATGAGTAATATTCTTTGTCGAAGGCATTGCCTAACACCACGCTCGTGCCTAAACCTTTGAGTTCACCGTCGCCTTGGTAGCTAACGTAGAAATCATGGACGGCATAGCCAGCTTGTTGCTTAGCTTTAGAGGCCTTATTAAAGTCGGTGTGGCGGGTAAATTCCCCTAACCAGCCCACAGAGAAACCGCTATTAGCGACAGGAATCGACAGGTTACTGGTTAATGACTCTGGCTTGATTGACGTAATTGATTTGCCGTCATATTCGTTCTTGCCTGTTGTACGGTTGTAGGCTAGGTTCCACGTGAAATAGTCTGTTGTATAATCCAGTGATGCATCTACACCCCAAATTTTGGCGCGTTTATCATTAACAGATGTGGTATAACCTTCAGCAAAGTTAACGCTTGTATTGATATAATCCTTGGCTTTTGTATCAAAATAGCTGGCTTTAAATTGCAGGTTATCTCTTTCCATCAATAAATCATCAAAACGTAATCCCATCCCATATTCAGTAGTTTGGGCTGTTTCTGGTTTTAAGTTTGGGTTTGGTCGCCACCTGTTGTATTTGTTGGGCCCCATAGGGAAATGAATTGCATCGTTATACATTTCCATCATTGTCGGCGCACGGAAAGCCTCAGAGTAGGATGCAAATAGCATGGACCAATCTGTTGGCGTAATGCTTACCGCACCTTTTGATGACCATTTATCTGCTTTAACGTCCTCATTGCCTTTTGCTTTTGCTTTATAGTGGTCATAACGTGTCCCCACAATAAATGACACGGGTAAGTCTTTTAGGGCAATTTCGTCTTGCAAGAAGCCAGAAGCAAAGGTGATATCCGCATCAGGGAATTGGGTTGTGTTTGCGTAAGGGGTTTGCTTTTGCTTATAAGCTTCGCTGCCATAGGTGAGGTTATGAGCCGCCAGCGGTAAATCATAAACGTTAGAACGGTTATCTGCTTTTAAGCCGTAGGTTTTTTGTGTGCGGCCTTCATAAGGGGTTCCAATCCCTTTTGCTGTAATATTGACCTCAGAATAGTAAGGGGTAACTTTTAGGTTTAACCAATCTTGTGATGCAGGGTTGAGCTGGTAAGTTGCCTGTGCATCACGTTGGCGTGTGGTGCGGTTAACTTGTAGGTTATCTTTACCGACATTCAATGCCTGTGGATTTTTAGGTTCATGGGCGTCGTTATTATAGTAACGAACCTGACCTGCAAGCTTCTGTGCATCATCTATTTGCCATGTGCCTTTGGCTAGCAGGTTGGCAATAGTTTCTTTGTTATCCATGTCATCGCCGTTACTGAGTCGAATATCACCCACTTCTTTTGTTACAAAGCTAAAAACACCATCAAGGTTATCGGTACGCCCGAACGTTGTGCCACCAAAACCAAAGCTATGGTCACCTGTCGCAGCTTGGGAAAATACGCGAAAACCTTGGTTTTGCCCATCGCGTAGTAGGTCTTTAGCATCAACGGTTTCCCATGCGATGACTCCCCCCATTGCACCGCTACCATAAAGCAGGGCGGATGGGCCTCGAATGATTTCAACTTGTTTAATCAGAGCAGGGTCAATAAATGTGCCATTCACATGGCCTGTGTCGGTGCCTTGGCGAACGCCATCTACTAGGGTCAAGATCCCTTGGCGGTCAAAGCCACGCATAGAGACATCTTGCCCATTTGAACGGCCTGTGCCTGCCACGTTAATGCCGGGAACTTTGCGTAGGATGTCATTAACCGTGCTTGCCGTTTGGGTTTCAGGTGAGTCATTTTTAATCACGCTTACCATCATGGGCGCATCAAAGCTATCACGTTCAGTCCCTGTTGCATAAACAGTCATGACGTCATTGCTTTTTTTAGTCGTTGAGGGTTCAGCCGCTTGTGCATGAGCGCTGGCGATGACACTTAGGATCGCACTGGTCAACACGGATATCCGTAAAACATGAGACATAATGGTGATACTCCGTAAAAATTTCATTTTTTGCTAGGCTAACTAGCGAAAATAAAAGGCTATTTATGTAATGGTGAAAATGCATATAGACAGGCGGATTGCCCATCAGGAGGATAGGAAATAGGCATTACATGGGGAGCTTCGAATGTAAGATGCGCAGGAATATCGCAAAGTGTGCGAGTGATGATTGCGAATTTTACGCGGTCGGAGTATGACCTTTTTGCTTGCTTTTTGGATGAAAAATCAGCAAATACAGACGACAGTTTAAACTCCATAGAAACCGATTCCTATGTTTTAGATTAAGCTGGCTGCCTGGATGAGTGACCTAGGTGGCTTGCGAATAAAATTTTTGTTGGAACGTTACTTCGTTAAAATCAATTTACCTGTACGTGTTTGCCTTAACTGGTAAAGCTCGCCATTGTGCTGTATGGAAACCTTTCCTGTCGGCCCCAAGAGCTGTTGGCTCTCTACGACGTCAGTTTTGATTGTTTGCTTGGCCGTTTCGGCGATATTTTCTGCAACTGGCGCTGTCATATTATTTACCATGCTAACTACACTGATAACAGAAATGATATTGAGAATGATTATCTTTATAATTATGGCCAATATCAAGTGATTTTCACAATCAAACAACAAAAGAGCTACAAGCTGCAAATTTTGAATTAAAAACAACTTAGTTATTGTATTAAAGTTATAATACAACTATTTTGTTGTAATTTTTAATTTAAACAATCTGCAGGTTGTTTTTTTGTTTGTACAATATTTAGTTGTATTTTGAAGTTTTACAATGTTAAAGTTGTATTATTGAGTAATAAACATCACTTAAGTTGTAATTTGAGGTGGGTATGGACGAGATTAAAAAAATAGCGAGCACATTGATTAAACAACGCAAAAATTTAGGTCTTGAGCAAAAAGATATGTACATGCGTATTGGTATGAAGCAGCAACAATACCAACGTGTTGAAGCAGGTAACGATATTAAATTATCAACATTTCTTCGTGTGCTTGAAGGGTTAGACTTAGCGCTTTCAATTGTACAGAAAGATTCGCATAAAACATCATTACAATTTAATGCTGAAAAAACACACCTGCCAGATGACCAGGAAGATTTACAAACCTCACAGAGTGATGATTTAGATTTTTGGACAAATATCACGAGGACGAAATGAGTAAACAAACTGAAAATGTTGAAGGACTCAGGATCCAGTTATATGGTTTAGAGGTTGCCATTGTTGTTCATTATGTAGGGGGAAGGAATATACTCGTTTTTCATCCTGACTTTGTGGGTATGTCAGTGCTAGAGCGTCCAGTGTTCACATTGCGGCAGTTAATGGACACAGATTATCTTGATAGCCCATTAATGAGTCGAATAAAGCTCCCTCCTATTTTATCCAATTTGTTACCTGAAGGGGCTTTAAGGGAACACACTGCAAAAATGATTAAATGTCAGATAGACAATGAATTTGCGCTCTTGGCATATTTAGGACGTAATTTATCTGGGGCATTATATGTAGAACCAATTCGTGCTGGAAAAGTGCCTGATTGGGCTTTGCAATATCGAACTTCGACTGAACCACAACAAATTGATGTTAAGCATTCAGATAACAAATTTTCATTAGCGGGCGTTCAAATAAAATTTTCGTCTTCTTATTTAGATGGACGCTACTATATTAATCAAGAAATTTCAGAGGATATGTGGATTGTTAAAACGCCTTCCACATTGCACCAGGGTGTTCCAGTCAATGAATATACCTGCATGAGATTAGCTGAAAGTGCAGGGGCAGACATCCCCGAAATACGGTTAATTAAGTTAGCAGAGCTTGAGGATCTTCCAGATATAAAGTTGGCTGATGAGGAATATGCTTATGGGATTAAACGGTTTGATCGTAGCCCAGAAGGCCGAATTCATACGGAGGATTTTGCTCAAATATTTGGTTTATATCCCACTGATAAGTATCAAAAAGCAAATTATGAAATTTTAGGAAGCACGCTTTATTATTCAAGTTCAGAAAAATATAAAGATATTCAACAAATGGCGAGGAGATTGTTAATTAATATTTTATTAGGTAATGGAGATACCCATTTAAAAAATTGGTCACTAATCTACCGAGATAAAATATCTCCTTGCCTATCACCATTATATGATGTGGTTTTCACGAGTCCTTACATTGCGAACGATAAACTTGCATTAAAATTTGTTGGTACAAAACAATGGAATGAGATTACGTTGGCGCATTTTGAACAGTGGGCACAAAAAGTTGGTGTTCCTTGGCTTGTCATCAAGCCTCATTTATTAGATGTTATGCAACATGCGAGAGCGTATTGGCCCTTGATGCTAAAGGAGTTGCCTATGTTCCAAGAACAGAAAGAACAATTAATTAGACACTGGGCTCAGTTAAGTGATGATTTTCGGATTGGTTAAAATAACTTTCTATATTCAGTGCATTGATACGGATATTTTTTGAGTCCGCATTATTGGCCTTATTTCTAATTTATGAGGATTATCCATGAAAATATTACTAATAGGTGCAACAGGGTTAGTGGGTAGTCATGTGTTAGAGCAAGCGCTTGCAGACTCTCGAATTAGCCAAATTGTTGCTCCTGTACGCCATGCATTACCTGAGCACTCCAAATTATTCGCACCGATTGTTAATTTTGAACAGCTTCCCGATGATGCGATGATATGGGAAGTGGATGCGGTGATTTGCACTTTAGGGTCAACAATGAAAGTGGCGGGTTCAAAATCTGCGTTTCGCCAAGTTGATTACACTTATCCCTTAGCGTGCGCAAAACTTGCCAAAAAATGGGGGTGTCCAACTTATGCGTTAACCTCTGCATTAGGTGCTAATGCAAACTCACCATTCTTCTACAGCCGAATAAAAGGGGAGCTTGAACGAAGCTTAATCGCCTTGAATTTTGAGTCATTGACATTAGTGCGTCCTAATGTCATTAGTGGTCATCGCAATCAAGAGCGCCTTGGTGAAGTTATTGTTATTCGTCTTATTTCTTGTTTATCCCGAATATTACCTGCGAGTTGCCAAATTAGCCCTGCAAAAAATATTGCTAGCGCTTTGCTAAATTCAGCTATTCATTCAGAAAAAGGGGTGAGAATTATTTCATCGAAACAACTTGCATAACAATTTACTGAGCACTTTTATTTTAGTGTTATAGATAAAATAAGAAAAAATGCATTATTTGATGCATACAACATTTTGAAACAAAAACGTAACAAAAATGTAATATTTAAGTGTATTCACTTATTGCTGCTGCATGTTTATTGTCATATTTTTGCCTGCTTGTACTTTTAGACGGGGTTAAATATGTCAATATTTAAGGAACAACCAGATATACCAGTCACAATGTCGAAATCTGAAATCGACGCTAAATACAAATACTGGCGATTACATTTAATGATTGTGAGCTACATTGGCTACGCAGTTTTTTATTTCACACGCAAAAGCTTTAACTTCGTGATGCCAGAGATGCTCACTGACTTAGGGATCACTAAGGCTGACATCGGTATGGTAGGTACCGCGTTCTACCTAACTTATGGCGCATCTAAATTCCTTTCTGGTATTATCGGTGATAGGTCTAATCCGCGCTATTTTATGGGAATTGGTTTAATCGCAACGGGCGTTGTGAATATTCTATTCGGTTTAACCTCTTCAATATCGATGTTTATTTTCTTATGGATGGTGAATGCCTTCTTCCAAGGTTGGGGGTGGCCGCCTTGTGCCAAAATTCTCAATACGTGGTATTCGCGTAATGAGCGTGGTCTTTGGTGGGCGATTTGGAATACTTCCCATAATATTGGTGGGGCAATAATTCCCATCTTATCAGGGGGAGTTGCACTCGCGTTAGGTTGGCGCTATGGGATGATCATTCCTGGTATCATTGCCATTGTGATTGGTATTGGGTTATGTATTCTTTTGCGTGATAGGCCTCGTACCATGGGGTTACCCACTGTGGGTGAGTGGCGTAATGACCTTGAGGAATTAAAGTATGAAGCTAAAGGGGCTGGTTTGCCTTTAGGTAAAATTCTGAACGAATACATCTTCAAAAATAAAGTCCTTTGGGTTCTCGCGATTTCCTATGCGGTTATTTATATCGTCAGAACAGGTATTAATGACTGGGCTAATTTATATTTAATCGAAGAACATGGCTTTAATTTGCTTTCGGCTAATGCTGTTGTCATGATGTTTGAGATTGGCGGTTTCTTCGGTGCAATTGTTGCAGGATGGGGTTCTGATTTAATCTTTAAAGGAAACCGTGCGCAAATGAACGTAATTTACGCATTGGGTATTATTATCACATCATTCTGTTTATGGATTGTACCTGTTGATAATGAATATGTCTTTTCGTTCTTATTTTTTATGACGGGTTTCTTTATTTTTGGCCCACAGTTCTTAATTGCTATGGCTGCTGCTGAAAACTCCCATAAAAATGCTGCTGGTGCATCGACTGGTTTCGTGAGCTTATTTGCCTATATAGGTGCATCAATTGCAGGTTATCCATTATCCATTGTGATTGAAAAATACCAGTGGAACGGTTTCTATTCTTTACTATTAACTTTATCTATTTTCTTAATTTTATTGTTGATCATTGCAATGGTAATGACCAAAAAGAAAGTGATAATAGAAGATTAATATGTTTAACATATTGAAAAGCCCACTATTGTGGGCTTTTTTTGGTAAAGTGATTAACCTTGTATTTGGGCTAATGAGCCATATAAATTATAAAGCTCTTCATATTCATCTTGTTGATAAAACTGAATGCGCCCCCAACAAAATTGCTTAGCGACTTCCACCGTAAAACGCGTTGCATCAATGAGTTCACTTTCATAACTTGCACCAGTATCACTCCCTGGAACGATGGTTTTAGCGGTAATGGCTAAACCAACAACAGGGGCAGGGCTGGCGACATGCGGTTGCATGATTGAATTAAAGTGATAAACCCCGTTGTCATAAGGGGAAATATCTTGCGTTGTAATTGGGAATGTTTTGGCCACATCGCCTGTTGCGTACTCCAACAAACGCACTAAGTCAGGGGATACGCGTAAAATATACCCCTGTTTTGCGGTTGGTGAAATAGCAATACCTCGGTGCTTAATGATGCTATTTCCTTTCGATGTGTCGATTGACAAAATCGCATCCATTTGTTCATCAACCTCATAGGTATTCATTGTTGATGAAGAAACAGGCATCCCCATAAAGTCGACAGGGTCATGGGGGGTGATTGATACATGAGTGGCGATATGTGAGGAAATAATTACATCACCTTTTAAGCGGTTACCTTTAGTTGCCATATCCAGTAGTTTCATGGCGCTGGCAAACGCAACAATCGAGCCATCCGCATCTGATACTAACCCCATTCTATTGGGTTGTGCTTGTTGAGCACCTAAACGGCCGATGATGCCTAATGTGGGGTAGCTGCCACCCGAAAGCTTACCTTCAGTACCCTTAAGTGTTACTTTAATAAAATGACACAGTTGGCTAGGATCTTCAGGTGCTTCATAGGGAATAGACGTGACTTGAATATTGGCGTGTTCTACCCCCACTGAACGCAGCAATTCTGCCATTTTGGCACCATCAACTTGGGGGGTATCAAGTAAGTCATACACTTGACTGATATAATTAAGTGACATTAGTTGGCTCCTTTAATCATATCTAAGCGAAATGGATGATTTGCCGAAATCTCTTCAATCTCATTTGGCCCTCTCAACCAAAGTGCATTCTGGTCACCTAAAATAGTACCTTGTTCATTTTCAATGAATAGAGCTGTACCTTCATATAAGGCAATTAATTCTTCACTCGGATTAATCGTTAAAAATTCATTTAAGCGCTCTTCGCGGCTTTCACCATTATGGCCGACAGGTTTGCCAGAAATAAAATGTGGATTGATTTGAAAAGGGGCGATATTCAGGGCATGAAAAGACGGAGGCTGAACAATCGGCATGTCATTGGTTGTTCGTATGCTTGGTGTTGCGACATTACTACCTGCGCTCCACCCCATATAAGGTGTTGCTTCGTGTTTGACGCGTTGTGAAATTAGCTCAACAATTTTGGCATCGTATAAGCGTTTTAGGAGTGCGAATGTGTTTCCACCCCCAATAGCAATGGCTTGTGCATGTTTAACAGCTGAAACTGGGTCATTAAAACGATGAATTGATTTTAAATTGTACCCTAAAGCGTTAAAGACAGGTTGAACAATAGCTTCAAAATCATCAAAGCTAAATGTCACAGCAGCGTAAGGGATAAATAAAATTTCTTGTTCTTTATGTTGTAATAAACGGTGAATTTGTTCATCTGCATGTTCTAAATAATTCATATTTCCCATACGTGAACTGCTCATTAATAGTGCCTTTGTCATTTTTTATATTCCTTAATTATTTCTTGAAGAGCGGTTATTAATCTGTCAATTTCATTTTCGTTATTAAAATAATGCAGGGAGATACGTGCCATTTTTTCTATGTGATAAAATTCTAAAATAGCAGTTGCCATAAAATGGCCTGACTCAATGATGATATTTTTGGTTTCTAATTTCTGCATTAATAAATCAGAGTGAATCTCGCGAATATTAAATGGAATAATACCTATTCGCTGGTGGCTATTATCAGGGCCGTAAATTTCAATACCAGATAATAAGGCAAGTTTTTTCATCGCATAGGTAGTTAATTCGCGATTTCGTTCCTCTATCTGCAAGATGCCTAACTGATTTGCATAGTCTAATGCGGTATTTAAACTGATAATCGCAGGCACATTAGGGCAGCCAGCTTCGAACCGTTTGGCTGTGTTAGGCAGAACAATATGGCCTGTATTACTATCAATGCTGCTATTCCACCACCCCGCTAACATCGGTATCATCGAAGTAATCTTATCTTCTTTAACAAAAAGAATGCCACTGCCTTCGATGGCTCTTAATCCTTTGCGTCCACAAGAGGACATAAAATCACATTGCCAATCATTAACATTAACTTGATACATACCAAGTGCTTGTGAAGCACTGACGTGACTGAGCACGTTGTGCTGTTTTGCGATTTCACAAATAGCTTTAACAGGTTGCATAACGCCTGTGATATTCGAAAGTGCGACAAAGCTTAGCAGTTTGGTTTTGTGTGTAATGGCTTCTTTGATTGATATCGGGTCGATAACGCCTTGGTTATCTGCCTGAACAGTAACAACCTTTATGCCTTTTTCGTCAGCCAATAATTGCCAAATAGCGATATTGCTGAGCATTTCAGTATCTGGGATGATCACTTCATCTCCAGGCTGCCATGTGATCCCGCGGGCAATTAAACTGATGGATTCTGTCCCATTTTTGGTAAAAGCAATTTCGGTTTCTTTCGCACCGATAAAGGCCGCCATTTTCTGACGGCAGATTTCAACTTGTTGGTATGTTTCTTTTCGAAAACTGGGTAGATAGATACCTAGCTCTGCAGTTTTATCAAGGTAATTTTTTACAGCATCAATGACCTGTTTTGGTGGAGGCGCCGCTGCTCCAGTGTCAAAATACGCAAAATGTTGTGAAACCAAAGTATCGTTTGCGACGTGAGACCATTTGTTCGTCATTATTTATTTCCTCTCATCAAATTAGCGAGTCCATAAAGCGAGCAGCTTGGCTTTTATGGTGGGTAAGAAGGCTTTTGCTGTTGAATACAGCGCATCGCCTGCAATCAAACCGCCTGCAAAGGTTGATATTTTGTCGGAGCTAACATGAAAGAAGCGCTCAATGATTATCCGCACGGCTAACGCGACGAGGACTGTCCAGCCCGCGATGGGGTAGTTGATCATCAAGCCTGTGGAAAATAGAACGCCAATTTGGTGTTTTGCACCGCCAATTAATTGGATCACTGCACCAGGGATAGCCCACAGGAGCAGCATCATGGCGACATCAGACGAGCTTCCCGCTTGAATAGTGGCAGCGTATAAACGAGAGGCAGGGACAATTTTGTCTTGTTGAAAATAGAAATCATAAGTGAGCGCAACCACAATCAATGCGCAGGTAAAACCAATAATGGAGGCAAAGTATTGTTGTTTACGGCCAAAACGTTCCGCACTTTGGTTTTTGCCATACCCGCGGATCATAAAGCCCGTTTTTAGGTCGAACCCCATATCGGCAAAGGCGGGGCCTGTGGCGACACAAAAACCGACAAGCACAGCAAGCGCCTCTGGCGGAAAGCCAAGTAAAATACCAATCATGAGTGAGATAAGTGCAGCTGCGGTGGCGGGAAACCAGCCAGAGTGCATGGCGGCCATGCCGACTATCATTTCTTGAATTAAGGCAGCTAGCGTGGCAAAAATCAGAAAGCCAATTAACTGCGGTAATGTCATAGTGACAAATATTTGGCTAATGAATGTTAGTGCTAATGCCGTTAAGAAATAAAAGATGGCACCTTTCATTAACGTTGACTTAATGCGGCGGCTACTTTGAGCGAGTTCTTCGCTTTCTTCTTGTATTGGGTCGTCATTTTTTTTCTGACGAAAAACAATCGCACCAATTTGAATTAATGCAACAATGCCTGCACCAATCATCACCCCATGAGGGACATAGTTTTCATATAAATTATAAGTAATTAAGCCTGACTCAGAAAACCCTCGAATGAGTAAACCAATTGCAAACATGAATAAGGCAAAGATACTACCAATTAGGGCAATCCCCGCAGATGCCATCGGGATGCCGAATCCTGCACCAACTGCACCCGCAGTAAATCCAGCAAGTAATGCGCCTAGCCGTTTTCCACCTTTATTCCCTGCCCATAGTGTTTCTGCCGTAGCAACACCCGCTGGCCATGATGCACTTGCTGGGTAAGCTTTAGTATTAAATAGACCGTATAACATTGTGCCATCAATGATAATGGCAAAAAAAGCCCCTGCCATCATAGGGTAAATCAGTTCTGGAAGGCCGAGTACCCAAGGTACACCGATAGCAACCATCAGGCCATTAGCGGCGGCGAAGGTGGCAGCAGAAATACTGGTTTGAATTAAATTTTGTGCATCTATAAACTTAAATGAAGCAAATATACCAATAGGTAACCGAGATAATAAAATAGCTAATACGGCACCTATAATGGATGTATTTGCAGATATTCCGAGTGTGACAATAATTTGAATGCCAATAATGGCACCCACAAAAGATAATATAACAATAGCAATTAATATTGCTGGTGAGAAAATAGATACACGTACCTCAGTATCATTTTTATCATGAGATAGATTCATAGAGTTACCTATTTTAATTAATTATTATTTAATTTTTATAATTTATATTTCCATATTTAGAATATGGCGGATAACTTACTGGCTGTAGATTTTAATAATGGGTAATATTCAGTTAAATTTTTACTTTGGCTTGATGCAGCAATGCAAAGTGAACCTAAAACGCCTTTTTCAAATGAAAAAATGGGAACGGATAATCCTTGTGTGCCCACTAAATAAGCTTCTTTGGAATAAGCGTAGCCTTCATCAGAATACAGTTTTAATTGTTTCTTCAATGTTTCATTGTCTTGTAAATCATGTTTTTCAAGATACTCATCAATATAGGAGACATCCATCGAGCTGAGAATAATTTGGGTAAAAGGTGCTTCATGCAATGATAATGCTTCACCTTCTTTTGAAGTAAAACGAATAAGGTGCTCACTTTCTAAAATAAAATTGCAAATAGCAATGTCATTATAACGACGATAGATAAAAATAGTCTCATGGGTTTTATCCGCAAGGGGACGTAAGTAGTCATTTGCTAATTGCGAAAATTGTCGTGTGTTATTCGCAAGGTGACCAATTTCAATACAGCGCAAACCTAATAAATACTCTTTATTTTTATTTTTTTGGAGAAAGCCTTGTTCTTCTAAAATATTAAAGCCACGTTGGACAACAGAAGGGCTCTTATCAATATGGCGTGCGAGTTCTCGCACTCCCCATATTGGTTTGCTAATTGAGAAATAATCAAGCAGAGCGAGGACAAAACCCGCAGATTGTAGTCGATTATTCATAAATTTCCCCTATGCGTTAACGTGAGAATGCGATTTTATTGTTATCTCTATCGTTCCTTTTTGAGGAACAGTGTTCCTATATCTAGTAAAGATATAATTAGATTAAATGGCTGGTGAAGTAAATGGATTGTTGCTGCAGTGTTAATTGGATCACTTAATTAATCAGTTTTTTATATTTGAAATTTCAATGTCTATTATAATGAATTGAATTTTAATGATTTTATTTTTTTTAGTGTGTTCCTACTAGCGACACAATCCAAACGAGAGAATGCTTTCATTGAGCTAAATAAATAGTGTGGTTTTCCTTCACTCTTATTTTTTGGTTATTTTCAGGGAGCCTTTATATTTTTTGTGTAAACGTTTACACTAAGTCGAGGTTGATCACAGAAGCGGGCAATGACTCATTGTTATACTCCGCAGTAATGGCAAGTTTAAAGATTAAAAAACGTGTAGAGGTGAAAAATGCAACTGACTGAAGTGTTGGTCACAGGTGGGTTAGGGTATATCGGCAGCCATACTTGTATTCAACTAATAAAAGCAGGGTTTTCACCTGTTATCGTTGATAATTTGTATAACGCAAAGCGGGAAGTCCTTAATCGCATTGAAAAATTAACGGGGGTTCGGCCTGTATTTTACCCATGTGATGTTCGTGACGAGCAAGCACTCAATGAGATCTTTGCCTCCCACCAATTTTATTCAGTGATCCATTTTGCAGGGTTAAAGGCAGTCGGTGAGTCAGTCGAAAAACCGATTGAATATTATGATGTTAACCTCAATGGAACCTTAGTATTAGTGCGCTGCATGCAAAAAGTGAACGTAAAGCGTTTGATTTTTAGTTCTTCCGCAACAGTATACGGACAGCCTCATACATTACCTATTACTGAAGATTTCCCGACAGGGAATACTCAGAGCCCCTATGGCACAAGTAAATACATGGTTGAACGTTGTCTTGGGGATCTCTATCAAGCAGATAACACTTGGTCGATATCGGTGTTGCGCTATTTTAACCCCGTTGGCGCACACTCTTCAGGATTACTTGGTGAAGACCCTCAGGGTATCCCAAATAACTTAACACCTTATATTACACAGGTCGCTGTTGGAAAAAGGGAAAAACTGGCTATTTATGGAAACGATTACCCAACCATTGATGGAACAGGGGTTCGTGATTATATCCATGTGATGGATTTGGCGGATGGACATGTCGCTGCATTACAGGGTGTCGGCCATAAAGCGGGGCTGCACACCTATAATTTAGGATCGGGCTGCGGTGTCAGTGTGCTACAAGTATTGCAGGCTTTTGAAAAAGCCGTAGGAAAACCCATCCCTTATGTGTTTGAACCACGTCGTGCGGGGGATATTGCCGAATATTGGTCAACCCCTGAAAAAGCGTATCGCGAACTTGGTTGGAAAACGTGCCGTACCATTGATGATATGGCGATAGATAGCTGGCGTTGGCAATCAAATAATCCCAATGGTTACGGTGAATAGGAGAGTAATTGGATGAACACAATGCAATTTAACCCCTCAGACTGCCCTCATCGCCGTTATAACCCACTCACTGGGCAATGGGTGTTAGTTTCCCCTCACAGAGCCAAACGCCCTTGGAGTGGTAGGGATGAAAAGCCTGCGGTAGAAAACTTACCCCATTATGATGCTGATTGTTTTCTTTGCCCAACCAATACACGGGTTTCAGGGGAAGTGAACCCTAACTATCAAGGAACGTATGTTTTTCAAAATGACCATGGTGCTTTATTGGCAGATGCCTGTGCGCAACCGAAAAACCAGTCTGAATTATTTCAAACTCAATCAGTGAGCGGCGTTAGCCGAGTGATCTGTTTTTCGCCAGATCACAGTAAAACCTTACCTGAACTTTCATTGTCTGAAATTGGCGGCGTGATAGACACATGGCAGCAGCAGATTAGTGAACTAAGTAAGTGTTATACATGGGTTCAGGTATTTGAAAACAAAGGTGAAATTATGGGGTGTTCACAGCCACATCCCCATGGGCAAATTTGGGCGAGTGACTTTTTGCCTAATGAAATTGAGCGTAAAAACCATTTTTTATCTGAATATTATCAACGCAATGGCACTAACTTACTGATGGATTATGTTAACGCAGAGCGACTGGATGGCTCTCGTATAGTGGTTGAAACTGAGCACTGGGTAGCACTGGTGCCATATTGGGCTGCTTGGCCATTTGAAACCTTATTATTGCCAAAACAACACATTAAACGCATGGATGAGATGAGCGATGCCATTCGTTTGGACTTGAGTGTTGCGCTGAAAAAACTGACCTGTCGTTACGACAACCTATTTGAATGTTCTTTTCCTTATTCAATGGGATGGCACTTCGCCCCTTATTTTAAAGAACCTAAAAACATTGAACATTGGCAGTTACATGCGTTGTTCTACCCGCCATTACTGCGTTCTGCAACCGTGAAAAAATTTATGGTGGGCTATGAAATGCTGGCAGAAACACAGCGTGATTTAACCCCTGAGCAGGCGGCTCAACGACTAAGAGATGTGAGTGAACAGCACTATAAACAGTGCTAATCCTACAGAAACACACCTAATTAATATTTGTTTGGTTTTTATTTTCCGAGCAAATCAATTTTATGATTAAGGAACACGATAATGGAATTACTAAAACAGAAGGTTGCTAGTTCGTTTGAAAAAACATTTGGTTACCCCGCTGATATCTATGTTCAAGCGCCTGGACGGGTCAATTTAATTGGTGAACATACCGATTATAACGACGGCTTTGTTTTACCTTGTGCCATTGATTACCAAACCATGACAGCGGCATCAAAACGCGGAGATCGTGTTATTCGTGTTGTTGCTGCTGATTATGATAATGACAGTGATGAATTCAGCTTAGACGACGAAATTACATTTTTACCTGAAAAAATGTGGGCGAACTATATTCGTGGTGTGATTAAGTTCTTATTAGAACGCGGTTTTTCATTTAATGGTTGTGATATAGCAGTTAGTGGAAATGTCCCTCAAGGCGCAGGTTTGAGCTCTTCGGCCTCATTAGAAGTGGTGATAGGTCAGACTCTTAAGAGTTTGTATCAATTAGATATTAGCCAACAAGAAATTGCGCTTAATGGTCAACAGGCGGAAAACCAATTTGTTGGCTGTAATTGCGGCATTATGGACCAGCTTATTTCTGCGTGTGGGGACGAAGGGCACGCCTTATTGATTGATTGCCGTAGCTTAGAACTGTTCCCTATTTCCATCCCTGATGATTTAGTTGTGATGATAATCAACTCAAATAAACAACGAGGGCTGGTTGGGAGTGAGTACAACACGCGTCGCCAGCAATGTGAGGAAGCCGCGAAAACCTTTGGCGTTAAAGCATTACGAGACGTGAGCTATGAAGACTTTTTACAGAAACAACACTTGTTGTCCCCCCTTGTTGCTCAGCGTGCAAAGCATGTCATTAGCGAAAATGAGCGCACATTATCAGCGGCCAAAGCGCTGACAGAAAATGATTTATTGTTACTTGGCCAGTTAATGGAACAATCGCATATTTCTATGCGTGATGATTTTGAAATCACAGTTAAAGAAATTGATACGTTAGTGGACATCGTGAAATCGGTTCTAGGCTCTCAAGGTGGTGTCCGCATGACAGGGGGCGGTTTTGGCGGCTGTGTGGTCGCACTAATGCAACAGCAGTTTGTTCAGCCTGTCATCAATGCAGTTGAAGCCCAATATGCGAATAAAACAGGTTTACATGCGGATATTTATGTGTGCCAACCAAGCCAAGGTGCAGGCGTTATATAATTCAGGGCAAAGGATTGTTTATGCAAGAGAGAGACTCCGTTTCATCTGAACCCACGGTGGTAACCTTAACCAATCGACGAGGAATGACAATTATCCTGACAAACCTAGGTGCGAGCTGGTTAAGTTGTATTTTACCCCTCGCAAATGGGCAACGTGATGTTGTTTTAGGCTCCCCTAATATGACCAAACAAAAGGAGCAGGAGGTATATTTAGGGGCAACGGTCGGTAGAGTGGCAAACCGCATTAAAAATGCACAATTTTCAGTTAATGGAATACAGTACAACGTGACAAATAACCAAGGTGTTCATTGCTTGCATGGTGGAAAAGATAATTTCAGTTATCGAATATGGAATATTTCCCAGCAAAATGCACATCAAGTCACTTTTTCGCTAATTTCACCTGATGGCGACCAAGGCTTTCCTGGGGAGCTAAAGGTTGAGGTGAATTATGAATTAACGGAAGAAAACCAAGTGGTTATTCGTTATCAACACCAAACAACACAGATATGCCCAGTCAACCTAACAAACCATACGTATTTTAATCTTGCAGGGGAAGGGGCGGGAGAAACCGTATTAGGCCATGAGTTAGAAATCCAGAGCGGCTATTACCTACCAACTGATTTAGACGGTATTCCGACGGGAGAATGGAAAAACGTAGCGAATACACATTTTGACTTTCGTTGTGTAAAAACAATTGGCCGCGACTTTTTACAAGATGCAGACCAAAAAGCGGCTCGAGGTTACGACCACACATTTATTCTTGATGATACATTGAATAATGCTCGGCAACCCATTGCATCACTGCGTTCTCCTAACGGGGATGTACAAATGAATGTTTTAACGACAATGCCATCAATGCAATTATATACAGGAAATTATTTAATCTCAGTTGCAGGAAAGACAGGGGAATATGCCCCCTATTCAGGCGTCGCATTTGAAACGCAATTTCCCCCTAATGCAGTAAACCACCCTGAGTGGGGGGCGCAGTTTAGCCCGATTTCACAGCCTGAACAGATTTACATCAGTGAAACGTGCTACCAATTTATTTTCTAAACTTATTGTTTTGTATGTTCAACACCGCGATTTAGCGGTGTTTTCTTTTGATTTAAACAATTTTATTATGCGTAATGCCATTGTTTTTAATCCTAGCACATTGTTTAATAAGCCATCCTAATTGTAGAGGTGCACGATGGCGACAATCAAAGATGTAGCGAAAGAAGCAGGCGTTTCCGTTGCAACTGTTTCACGGGTGATAAATAAGTCACCAAAGGCGAGCCTAGCCTCGATTGAATCCGTAAAAAAAGCCATGAATAAACTTGGCTACCGCCCAAATGCTGCTGCACGTGCCCTTGTTAATCAGAGCTCAAATACTATTGGCGTACTAGTCAACGATGTTTCAGACCCCTTCTTTGGCGTCATGGTCAAAGCTGTTGATGCAGTAGCCCACAAAAATGGTAAACATATTTTAATTTGTAATGGTTACCACAATGCGAAAGAAGAACGGCAATCAATAGAGTTGCTGATCAATAACCGATGTGATGCGTTGATTATCCATTCTAAAGCGCTGTCTGATGATGAACTGATTGAATATGCGAAAGAAGTTCCCAGTATGGTACTGATAAATCGCCATATTGAAGCAATCGGTAATCGCTGTATTTCACTGAATAATTACAAAGGCGCGTATTTAGCGACGGAACATCTTATTCGCCATGGCCATACGAAAATTGCTTACATTTCGTCCAATCATCAAATTGAGGATGCGGTACAGCGTCTGTTAGGCTACCGTGATGCCTTAAAAAACAATGGGATAACGCTTTCGGATAGCTATATTGAATATGGGGTGCCTTATGGTGAAGGTGGTGAACAAGCGATGACAAATTTGCTTACCAAATCTTTGGCGATAACGGCGGTTGTAGGCTACAACGATTTTATGGCAGCAGGTGCTATTGCTGTACTTGATGAAAATGAAATTAATGCCCCAGACCAAGTTTCTGTGATTGGGTTTGATGATGTATTAATCGCACGTTATATTCATCCCCGTTTAACCACTATTCGCTATCCGATTCAAATGATGGCAGAAAAAGCCACGCAATTGGCACTCTCTTTAGCTCGAGGTGAAACTATCGCTGGCGATAATTTAATCTATTCTCCCACTTTAGTTCAACGAAACTCTGTTCGTCCACTGTATTCTTAATCGTTCTATCTCAATAAAAACCACAAAGCATAATGTCAAATGATAACGTTTACATTTTGTTTTTGAGGTTTGTCACGTATTTAACATGTTTTCTTATTTTTTTAGTCAAAATCTTGCTTTTACTTATTTTTAATACGTTGAATTTGCATTGTTAGTGCAATTTCTGTGGGATTAATAGGCATAAGTAAAAAAATGGTGAAAATATGTGATTCAAGTAACGGAGTTATTTTGTGGTAACGTTTACACTTGCTTCGTTATCACTTGGCGAAGGAAATTTATTATGCAGACAGAAGGTGTTGGATTAAGCACTTTAGACTACGGGATATTTATCTTGTATGTGCTAATCATTATTACCGTCGGGCTTTGGGTATCTCGAGATAAAAATGGGCAAAAAAAAGGAACAAAAGACTACTTCTTAGCAGGAAAAACACTGCCTTGGTGGGCAATCGGTTCATCTTTAATTGCAGCAAATATCTCCGCAGAACAGTTTATTGGTATGTCTGGCTCCGGCTTTTCTATCGGACTAGCCATTGCTTCTTATGAGTGGATGGCCGCATTGACGCTAATTATCGTTGCTAAGTATTTTATGCCTGTATTTATAGATAAAGGCATATTCACCATTCCTGAGTTTGTTGAAAAACGCTTTAATAAAACATTAAAAACGATCTTAGCTGTATTTTGGCTGGCTTTATTTATCTTTGTTAACTTAACCTCAGTACTCTATCTAGGTGCATTGGCATTACAAACCATCCTTGGTATTCCAATGCATTACGCTATTTTTGGTTTAGCACTGTTTGCTGTTATTTACTCCCTTTATGGTGGTTTATCGGCAGTTGCATGGACCGATGTTGTGCAAGTTTTCTTCCTAATCCTCGGTGGCTTCTTAACCACGATTATGGCTGTGAATTATATTGGTGGCGATGCGGGTTTGTTTGCAGGTATGAGCAGAATGGCGAGCGAGGCTCCAGCTCACTTTGAGATGATATTGAGCCAAGATAACCCGCAATTCAGTAACTTACCTGGTATCGCAGTACTGATTGGTGGCCTATGGGTTGCAAACTTATATTATTGGGGCTTTAACCAGTACATTATTCAGCGTGCATTGGCCGCTAAATCCATTGGCGAAGCACAAAAAGGTCTAGTGTTTGCGGCATTCTTAAAACTCATTGTCCCTATTCTTGTTGTCGTCCCTGGGATTGCTGCATTTGTGATTGTCTCTGACCCTGCATTACTGGCTGGCTTAGGGACAATGGCTTCTGAACATATGCCAACCTTGGCGCAAGCTGATAAAGCCTATCCATGGTTAACTCAGTTCTTACCTGTTGGTGCGAAAGGTGTCGTGTTTGCTGCATTGGCCGCTGCGATTGTTTCTTCTTTAGCCTCCATGTTGAACTCTGTGGCAACCATTTTCACTATGGATATTTATAAAGAATATATTGCTCCAGCAACTGCCGATCATAAATTAGTGAATGTTGGGCGGGTTAGTGCAGTTATTGCGTTAATTATTGCTTGCTTTATTGCGCCACTGCTGGGGAATATTGGCCAAGCATTCCAGTATATTCAAGAATATACTGGCTTAGTGAGCCCTGGTATTTTAGCGGTATTCCTGCTTGGTCTGTTCTGGAAAAAAACCAATGCGAAAGGTGCTATTATCGGTGTGCTGCTTTCCATTCCATTTGCATTATTTTTAAAGTTAATGCCTCTTGGAATGCCATTCCTCGACCAAATGATGTACACCTTCTTCTTCACTGCGGTAGTGATTGGCTTAATTAGCCTGACAACAGCAAAAGAGGATGATAGCAATGGCGCGATTATCTTGACGTCTGAAACGTTTAAAACATCAACAGGGTTCAATATTGCGTCCTATGCAATTATGGTTATCTTGTGTGTGTTGTATGCTTTGTTTTGGTAATCAGCAAGTGTGTTGATATAAATAAAATGACAAAACCCACAAAAGTGGGTTTTGTCATTTATTGCTAGATTTTATTTTGGGTCAGATATCAGCTTACTTCGATAACGATTTTTCCAAATGCCCCTTGATTGAGTAGTGCCAGTGCCTCTGGCAGTTGGTCAAAGCGGAATAATTTATCGATTACTGGTTTTAACTTGACTGAGTCGACAGCCCTGACAAAATCTTGAAGTGCTCGGCGATGACCAACACCAATTCCTTGAATCGTGGGTGTCCATCATACCAATCATAGCTGTTTCAATATGAGGTATAACAATATCACTTTTAGTGAACTTAGATGCAAAGCGGTAACATATTTCAGAGTATGCGTTTATTGATAGGGTTGATTTATATAGGCGATCGTATGGACATGAGCCCAGTGAGAGTTTTTTGCTGAAACCGTGGCGTTGATAAATAATTAATCATAGATGTTGAATTTTAAAAAAATTCAACTGTCTAACGTAGATTGCATACCGCAAAGATGAAGTGTTGATAAATATCATGTACACCAAAAATTTATTTTCTATAAAGTTGCTCCATCCTAAATATGCTATGACATGGTTAGGAATTGTATTTTTATTTTTATTGGTTAAATTTCCTTATAAATGGCAAGTTAAGCTTGGTGCTTTTTTGGGCGAAAACTCGAAGTATTTTATTAGAAGAAGAGTTTCAATTATAAAAAGAAATTTAGAGTTATGTTTCCCAAATAAAAGTACCAAAGAGATAGATGACCTCGTTACTGAAAACTTAAGGTCGTTAGGTATTGCATTATTTGAAACAGGGATTGCGTGGTTTTGGAGTGATAATAAAATAAAAAAATTATTTCAAGTCAAAGGAATGTCTAATTATCAAGATGTTATTAGCAAAAATAAAGGGGTCATCATAGTTGGTGTTCACTTTATGTCTTTAGAGCTGGGCGGTAGGATCATGGGGCTTTGTTTTCCTGTTAATGCGATGTATAGGCCACATAACAATAAAGCGATGGAGTATATTCAAACAAAAGGACGATGCCGATCAGGAAAAGGGATGATAAACCGAAAAAACTTACGATTCATGGTACAAGAATTGAAGAGCGGTAAAGCCATCTGGTTTGCACCAGACCAAGATTTTGGCAGAAAAGGGACTGTATTTGCCCCATTTTTTTCAGTTAAAAATACATCTACCTCAAAAGGCACATCAACGCTTGCTCAACTGTCTCAATCACCAACACTGACGGTGACATTATTACGTAATAGTAATGGTATTAATTATGATTTAGTACTAGGAAAAGAAATTATTAATTATCCGACTAATGATGCTTTACAAGACGCCACTATTATTAATTCCATATTAGAAAAGGAAATAATAAAAGCACCTGAACAGTATTTATGGGCTCATAGACGATTTAAAACTAGGCCAGATGGAGAGGCTTCCTTATATATTTAGCGACAATAAAATATGCGTGTTTTTCTGATTATAGGGCTAATAAGGGTCTTTAAGACAAGAAGTGCAAGCAAGAGAATACTAAAAAAATAAATATTCTAGGCAATGTTATTGTTGTAATTAAAAAACGTTTTATCAAACTATTTCTACAATAGCGCCTCTCGAGTCGTTATGTTTTGCATGTGGTACTGATACACAAAGCAATCAGGTCCCCAGCCATAGATAGCTGGGAAGCTGATAAAAGCGATAATATTTCTAAGCAGCCTCAATCATGTATAATCGTCATACACATAGATCTCTTGGTGTTTTTATAATCAATTTTATTATTTTTACTGTTCTATGAATAGACAAGAGGACTATTATTTTAGCTTTAGCTGCCCAAACCTACCTGATTTTATGAGATAATCTTTTCCAAATCTATTTTGTATATATTATCGGCAGTTAGCGTAAAAATAATCAACACTAACTCAGCCCTACCCGCGCTTTCCGATAATAACTGATAAGAAAAGAGAATCTATCGACATGGCTAAATCACCCGCGAAAAAACCAACCAAAGGCTTTGAAGAAACCCTTTGGGATACCGCTAATCAACTGCGTGGTAGCGTTGAATCCTCCGAGTATAAGCACGTGGTGCTTAGTTTGGTGTTTCTGAAATTTATCAGTGACAAATTCGAAGCCAAACGTAGCCAATTAATCAAAAATGGTCAGGAAGCCTTTGTTGATATGGATGTTTTCTATCAACAAGATAACGTTTTCTTTTTGCCACAACAGTCCCGTTGGTCTTATGTGCAAGAGCGTGCGAAACAAGATGATATCGCGGTGATTATTGATACTGCACTATCCACCATCGAAAAAAGCAACGCATCCTTGACGGGCGCATTACCCGATAACTATTTTTCTCGCCAAGGGCTTGAGCCGAAAAGGCTCGCATCACTTATCGACAGCATTGAAAATATCAATACCCTTGCGACCGAATGTGGAGTAGGGGAAGAAGATCTGGTTGGTCGTGTTTACGAGTACTTTTTAGGGCGCTTTGCCGCCAGCGAAGGTAAGGGCGGGGGTGAGTTCTATACCCCGAAATCGGTCGTGACATTGCTGGCTGAAATGCTCGAACCTTATCAAGGCAAAGTGTATGACCCGTGCTGCGGCTCGGGCGGTATGTTTGTGCAGTCACTAAAGTTTGTGGAAAGCCACCAAGGGAAAAGCAAAGATATTGCAATTTATGGGCAGGAATTGACCAGTACCACCTATAAACTGGCTAAAATGAACTTAGCGGTGAGAGGGTTAACTGGCAACTTAGGGGAACGCCCTGCGGATACTTTTTTTGCCGACCAACACCCTGATCTAAAAGCCGACTTCATTATGGCGAATCCGCCGTTTAACTTAAAAGATTGGCGTAATGAAGCGGAGTTAACCAACGACCCGCGTTTTGCTGGTTTCCGTACTCCACCGACAGGCAACGCTAACTATGCGTGGATTTTGCATATGTTGTCTAAACTCAGCGAAGACGGGGTTGCGGGGTTTGTATTAGCCAATGGTTCGATGAGCTCGAATACCAGCGGGGAAGGGGAAATTCGCCAAAAACTCATCGAAGATGACCGTATTGAGTGCATGATTGCACTGCCTGGTCAGCTATTTTTTACTACGCAAATCCCAGTTTGCCTGTGGTTTATCAGTAAAAGTAAACACGCTAGCGCCAAATATGGCTACCGTGACCGCCAAGGGGAAACCTTGTTTATCGACGCCCGCAATCTTGGCACGATGATCAGCCGTACCCAAAAAGAGTTAACGGCGGATGACATTGCCACTATCGCCGATACTTTCCACGCATGGCGCAGTAGCGAAAGCGAATTGAAACGCCGTGTCAGCGCTAAAGAAATCAGTGTTGAGCAGTATCAAGATCAGGCGGGCTTTTGCAAGGTTGCCTCTCTTGAAGAGATCAAGGCCAATGATTTTGTGTTAACACCGGGGCGTTATGTGGGCGCTGCGGAGGTTGAAGATGATGGTGTGGTGTTTGAAACTAAGATGCAGGAATTGACCCAAACTCTTTATCGCCAGATGGATGAAGCGGCTGAGTTAGATAAAGCGATCCGTAAAAATATGGAGGCGTTGGGTTATGGGGAGTGAGTGGAAAACAACTAAATTACTTGAACATTATGAGCTTCGTTCTGGTTTATCTAAACCTGCAAAGGACTTTGGGAGTGGATATCCATTTTTGACGTTCAAAGATGTTTTTTATAATTATTTCACTCCTGATAAACTCGGTGATCTAGTACAGTCTAATGATAAAGAACGTGAAAATTGTTCAGTTAAACGTGGTGATGTATTTTTAACGAGAACTAGCGAAACAATGCATGAACTAGGGATGAGCTCTGTAGCTCTTAAAGACTATGAAAACGCAACGTTCAATGGTTTTTGTAAACGTCTTCGTCCAACTCAGCAAAGTGAATTATTACCAGAATATGTAGGGTATTACCTGCGTAGTTCTATATTTAGACAAGCGATGCTAGCATTTTCAACTATGTCAACACGCGCAAGCCTCAATAATGAAATGATCGGTAGGCTTGAAATATCTTACCCACCAAAAATGGAACAGGTAAAGATCGCTACCATTTTGAAAAATATCGATGACAAGATCACTCTCAACCGCCAAATCAACCAAACCTTAGAGCAAATGGCGCAAACCCTATTTAAATCATGGTTTGTGGATTTTGATCCTGTTATCGATAACGCTTTGGATGCTGGCTTTTTTGAGCAGGATTTAGCCTTTTCTGATGAATTACTGCGTCGGGTTGAAGCGCGTAAAGCTGTACGTGAAAGTGATGATTTTAAACCGTTATCAGAGGAGATTTGTCAGTTATTTCCTGATGCATTTGAAGAGTGTGCAGAGCCTTCGTTAGGGCTTGGGGGGTGGATACCTAAGGGGTGGACTATTTCTGCCTTAGATAAGATTGCAAATTTTCAAAATGGATTGGCTTTACAAAAATTCAGACCTGATAGTGAAAATGACGAATATCTACCTGTTCTTAAAATCGCCCAGTTAAGGCAAGGTTATTGTGATGCTAATGAAAAAGCAAAGATTGATATTATAGAATCATGCAGAGTATATAATGGTGACATGATTTTTTCTTGGTCAGGGACTTTGATGATTGATATTTGGACTGGTGGTGATGCGGCATTAAATCAACATTTATTCAAGGTAACATCTAAAAACTATCCACTATCATTTTATTATCATTGGACGAATCATCATTTAGCTCGATTTCAGCATATTGCTGCCGCAAAAGCAGTGACTAT
The DNA here is from genome assembly GCF_028482245.1 of Providencia sp. PROV129. Classification (NCBI taxonomy): domain Bacteria; kingdom Pseudomonadati; phylum Pseudomonadota; class Gammaproteobacteria; order Enterobacterales; family Morganellaceae; genus Providencia; species Providencia sp. PROV129. The sequence goes on along the minus strand of NZ_JAMPQD010000008.1, from coordinate 235,146 downwards.
GGGGCATATAAAAAAGGGTGATCTCAGCAGTTCATATTGTGTTGTGCCAACTACACAAGTGTTATCTTATTTTGACAGTATAACTGGTTCATATTTGGAGCAAGCAAAGAGTGTTAGGTTACAATGTAATACACTAACCAACCTTCGCGACACACTCCTCCCCAAACTAATCTCCGGCGAGCTGTCTTTAGACGATATCAAAATAGACACTCCAGAAGAAACACTCATCTAATTTATTCGACCGCTTCACATTTTTCTTATTGTGAGGCGGTTTTTGTTATCTAATCAATTAAACTATCTTAATTAAAATAACCCGATAAAAACTAATAAATAGAAGCCACTGACATGAGCCATATCTTCACTGAAGCTAAACTGGAACAGGCAATTATTGAACTGCTAGGACAACATGCAAATAATGTGGGGCAAACCTGCTATCCGCATTATCTCGGCATTACTATCCCGCGCAAAGACAACAGTGAAGTATTGATAGTGGATGATTTGCGCCAGTATCTCGCAAGGCAATATCAGGCGGATGCCATCACTGACGGCGAAATTAACTCTATTATCCATCAGCTTCAAGTGCTGCCTGCCAGTGACCTCTACCAAAGTAACAAAACATTTTGCCATTGGCTCAGTAACGGCTTCTTACTTAAACGCGAAGATCGCAACCAAAAAGACCTGTATATCGAATTGATCGATACTCAAACCTTGCCAGAGCAATTAGCGAGGTTATTTGCAGGGGAAGACATCATATCGGCGGCAGATAATAACTGCTATCGGTTAGTTAACCAGTTAGAAATAGAAGGGCAAGCCAGAGACGGCGGGGTGCAATTGCGCATCCCTGACGCCATTTTATACGTCAATGGGTTACCGCTGGTGGTCTTCGAATTCAAATCGGCGGTGCGTGGGGAAGAGGCCACGCTATTTGATGCATGGACACAGCTTTGCGTGCGTTACCGTCGCGATATTCCCAAGCTGTTTGTTTATAACGCCCTGTGTATTCTCAGCGATGGTGTGAATAACAAAATGGGTAACCTATTTGCCCCTTATGAATTCTATTATGCATGGCGCAAAATCAACGGGAACGAATCAACGGAAAAACAGGGCATCAATGGCCTGTACACCTTGATTGAAGGGCTATTCCATCCCGTTCGTTTATTGGACGTACTGAAAAACTATATTTTCTTCCCAGATACTAGTAAGCATGAAGTGAAAGTGTGCTGCCGTTATCCCCAGTATTACGCGGCTCGTAAGCTGTATTACAACATCGAGAAAGAGCGTAAACAGATAAACGCGAGTGGTGAAAATGTCGGTGGTAGTGGTAAAGGGGGCACCTACTTTGGTGCGACAGGTTGCGGTAAAAGCTACACCATGCAGTTTTTAGCGCGTTTGTTAATGAAAAGCGTTGATTTTGCCAGCCCGACGATTATTTTAATCACTGACCGTACCGATCTTGATGAACAACTCGCAAAACAGTTTTGCAATGCAAAAGCCTTTATTGGCGATGAAATTATTATGCCAGTCACCAGTCGCCAAGATTTACGCGACAAGCTAGCAGGGCGTGCTAGTGGTGGGGTATTCCTCACCACCATTCATAAATTTACCGAAGATATTCAACTACTTTCTGAGCGTAGTAATATTATCTGTATCTCGGATGAAGCTCACCGCAGTCAAATCAACCTCGACCAAAAAATCAGTATCAACCAAGAAGACGGTGCGGTTAAAAAGACCTATGGCTTTGCCAAATACCTGCATGATTCACTGCCGAATGCCACCTATGTAGGCTTTACGGGGACGCCTATTGATGCCACCTTAGATGTATTCGGTGAAACAATCGATAGCTACACCATGACCGAATCGGTGAATGATGAAATCACAGTGCGCATTGTGTACGAAGGGCGTGCGGCTAAAATCGCGCTTGATAACAGCAAATTAGAAGAAATAGAACGCTACTATCAAGAGTGTGAAGCCCAAGGCACCAGTGAGTATCAGATAGAAGAAAGTAAGAAAGCCACGGCTAACATGAACTCCATTTTAGGTGATCCTGACCGTATTGATGCGCTAGCGAAAGATTTTGCGCAACATTATGAAAAGCGAGTGGAAGAAGGTTCAACCATTAAAGGCAAAGCGATGGTGGTTTGCGCCAGCCGTGAAATTGCCTATGCCTTTTATCAGAGCCTGAGATTACAACGGCCTGAGTGGTTTGAAGCGAAACTGACAATTGATGGTGTGGAACTCACCGAGCAAGAGAAAAGTGAATTGATGCGTTTGCCGATGGTCAATATGGTGATGACCCGCGGGAAAGATGACCATGAGGCGATGTACAATTTGCTGGGAACGAAAGATTACCGCAGGGAGTTAGATAAGCAATTTAAGAACCCAAAATCTAACTTCAAAATAGCCATCGTGGTGGATATGTGGCTAACGGGTTTTGACGTGCCAGAGTTGGATACCATCTATATCGATAAGCCATTGCAAAAGCATAATCTTATTCAAACTATATCCCGCGTGAATCGCCGTTTTGAAGGAAAAGAAAAAGGGTTAGTTGTTGACTACATTGGTATTAAGAGCCGTATGAACATGGCGCTCGCCATGTATTCAAAAGCCGATAAGTCTAATTTTGAAGATGTTCAGCAATCCATTGTTGAGGTACGTAATCACCTCAATTTGCTTTCACAGGTATTCCATAAATTTGATAGCCGTGATTACTTTTCAGGTTCGCCAACGCTACAACTAGATTGCCTCAATCGGGCGGCTGAATTTATTCTGCAAACCAAGAAAGTTGAACTGCGCTTTATGGGCTTAGTGAAGCGGTTGAAAGCCGCTTATGATGTGTGTGTGGGCAGCGAAGATATCACCCAAGATGAACGTGAGCACATTCATTTTTACCTCGCAGTACGTTCTATCGTCTACAAATTAACTAAAGGCGATGCACCCGACACGGCGCAGATGAACCAAAAAGTACGCGAGATGATAGCCGAAGCGCTTAAAGCGGAAGGCGTGGAAGAGATTTTCACATTAGGCGATGACAAAGCGGAAACTATTGATATTTTTGATGATGAATATATGGCGCGCATCAATAAGATCAAGCTGCCGAATACCAAAATGCAACTGCTGCAAAAGATGCTCCAAAAAGCCATTAGTGATTTTCAAAAGGTCAACCAACTCCAAGGGATCAACTTCTCCAAGCGTTTTCAAGCCTTAGTCGAGCAGTATAATCAACGCAAAGAGAATGATGTGCTCAATGGCGAAGAATTCGACGATTTCACTGCGCAAATGGCGGATATGATTTATGACATCAAAACTGAAATGATGTCGTTTAAGGATATCGGTATCGATATGGAAGAAAAAGCCTTCCTCGATATTTTGCAGCATATGTGCCAGAAATACGATTTCACCTACGATGATGACAAAATGCTGGCGCTTGCTAAGGATATGAAGCTAATTGTTGATGACAGCACACAATACCCTGACTGGAGCAACCGAGAGGATATTAAAGCGAAGCTGAAGGTAGATCTTATTTTATTATTACACCGCTATGGTTTCCCTCCAGTGGCAAATGATGAGGTGTATAAAAGCGTTCTGGAACAAGCCGAAAACTTTAAAAAATATCAGTTGGTGTGATTTGATGTCGCAACCTTTTCTTCATGTAGCAGAACTTTGCTGGTCACCTAAAGAATTAGAAGTTATGGCCCGTGCTATTGAATCTAGTTTTTTGCAATACCAAATAAAAGGAGAGGTTGTCGGTTATGATGAAGGTGCAACATTTACACTCTTTAAAATCGAACTGGGCAGAGGTATAAAAGCCTCTCAAGTGACAGCGGTAGTGCCAGAATTGTGTCGTTCCCTTAGTGTCATTGATATAAAAGTTATTGATTTTATTGCTGGTACACCTTATATCGGATTGCGGGTGACCAACACCTATCGTAGAGCGGTGCCTTTTGTTGAATGCTTTAATCAATGGTACGGAAGCAATGGGTTGTCTTCCCTTTCAGTCATGTTAGGAGAAAACATTATAGGAGAGCCAGTTGGTTGTGATCTGGCTCAAATGCCGCATTTACTTATTACAGGCGTGACGCGCTCAGGTAAGTCAATGTTAATGCATTCCTTGGTAATGAGCATTTTATACAGAAACTCGCCAGATAAAGTTCGCTTTGTGATGTTTGATACAAGCCAGCTTGAACTCAGTTTATATAACGATATACCCCACTTATTATTTCCATCCGCTTCTGATTCCGTTGAATCAATAAAGCCATTAACGTTTTTGGTTAATGAATCAAGGCGTAGACAAAAATTATTTGGAGCATTAAATCAACGTAATTTGAGTGGATACAATAAGGTCATATCAAGTGCGAAAGAGTTAGGTAGGCCTATACCTGATCCCTTCTGGCGCCCTAATGAGAATGATAGTGAGCATCCTTATTTAGGCTATGAGCCTGAAATTGTTATTTGTGTCGATGATTACGTCCAACTCATTGGCGAGTATAAACAAATAGGGGAAATGTTGGTTCTATTGAGCCAGCAAGGTCACGCGGTTGGTATTCATCTCATTCTGACGACTCGTAGCCCTTTATCCACCAGTATCGGTTCACAGCTTCGAATTAATATCCCTACGCGTATTGCTCTTTCTGTATCATCTAGGGCTGACTCTAATTTAATCCTTGATCAGTATGGTGCAGAATCACTATTTGGTTTGGGGGATATGCTATTCGCATCACCGAGTTTATCTGAACCGACTAGGATCCAAGGTACTTATGTGAGTGATTCAGATATCAGGGATACAGTCGATTATTGTAAACGATGGGGAAGCGCGAGTTATCTTAATTTTTATGGGGATGCCCAGAATGGAGATGTGGCAGAGGAAGAACTTGACCCATTATTTGATCAAGCAACTGAGTATGTTGTAGAAAAACAGCGCGTTTCTATTTCAGGGATCCAGCGGCAGTTCCGAATCGGTTACAACAGAGCCGCAATGATTGTAGAGCAGTTAGAATTACAAGGCATAGTCAGTGAACAAGACTACAATGGTCATCGTGAGGTATTAGCTCCACCGTATGAGTAACCACGAATATCCCCAAATGAAGAAGTTGATGGTATAACACTCAAAAACTGCACACAGTATTTACCAGTTACTTGGCGTTCTTGGCCTACACTTTGATGCGAGTTGGGGCGGTATTAACGGTGGTATCACGATTCCATGCGGTATTAATCAGCTACCACTTGTGTATGCCCTTTATGATGTACTTGAAAAGGGCAAGCCACATTCATTCGATGGCCGTATTGTTGAACCTGATGAAGACGGAGACATTGTTCTATACACGACTTATCGTAAGCATGATTTACCCCAGAACAACATTCAATATGAGCGATTCAAGCTTTACCCTGAGTTTTTGCGTGATGCTACAGAGGGCGAGGAATCAATACCGGGCTTTGACGGAAAAGTTGAATTAACACCAGGAGAGCCTTGCGATATTCCAGTGGGTCACTGGGTTGATGTTCGTGTAAACATGCCGTCCAATTCTATCTACAATCAAAAGCAAGCTGAAGCTGAGAGACTCGCTAAGCTAGAAGCAGAGCGATTAGCGCAAGAAGAAGCTAAACGTGCAGCAGAGGAAGAGGAAAGGGCAGCGCAGGAAACTATTATTGATGAAAATGATACAGCGCTGCAGCAGTAAATAAAAAAGCCCACCGAAGCGGACTTTTAGTGAACTTAATAATCCGCGTACGATTTGCGTTTCATTTGTAGTCCTATTTGTGTCAGTGCGTAGTCCAACTAATTTTGCTAACTTCCTGTTTTTAAACCTGTTGTCCTATCACTGACCCACCAAATTTGGGCTGGCGGAGTCTGAATTGGTTATTTAATTATCTGTATTTAATGAATATTTATTAATTTTAATAATTGATGAGTGCCATAACGAGTGCCATTAAGTTGGAGTAATAGATGTGGTTATATCTAAGTATTTAGCAACCAAAGAAGCATACAAATAAAAATAATGTATTGAATAAAAATATGCGTCACAAGTGTCACTCACGTCATGCTATTTAATATCAATATGTTAGATTACTTTCTTGAGTCACACTTTATGGCAAGAGTAATTTTAATGTCACATTTAATGTTGTAATAAAATTTTATATAGGGGGGAGGGGCTGGACTAGTGACTTTTGAGTACCTAGCTAATACCTTGGGTAAATAGGACGGAAGTGGGTTAAAATTTTTTAGAAAAAAATCGAATACAATTCGATTACTAACATATGATATGGCCTCACTCCAACTCGCTGTATTAGCCAACGGTGTGCTAATCAGCCTGTAATAGATTCGTGATAAACCTAGCCAGAATACCACTGACAGGTAAAGAAAGTGTTCTTATATTCCCCCTTGATTTTTGTAATTAGCCAACTAGAGCGTACATACTATATGTACGCTCTAGTTGTAGATTAAAGTTATTCTTCGTATTCTTTAGAATGTTTATTGCTAATATATAACATGCTCCCTGAGAAAATCACTTTTATCATTTGAGTAATAATCAGCAGAGTTACCAGTTATCTCTCGAAGTACTTCTGTTACTAGGTTATTAATCATTTCTTTAAGTTTAAGAAACTCTTCATATGAACTAGCACTTTCAAATATTTTTCTGGTGCGGTTTGGAACATCTAGTTGCATTGCAATATCGCGGTTATGGGCTAAGTAATTTAGCCAGCGATGAGTCTCAACTAGCACAGCAAGTTCGTAGTATGTACTATGCTTGAGGTTGTTAACATCTGCGTGGTACATCAGTGAAGCAATATCGTAACTACTCAGCTCAATATTCAAACCTTCTTCTTTGCTATCCGCTTTGAGGTTTTTAAGCAGGCGGATGGATTTTCTTAATCCACCGTTGCATTGAGCACATTTGTCCTTGATAAGCTGCATATGAAGGAAAGGTTCATTGAAGATACGTTCTCGTTTATTTTTATCGATAATAGTAATTCCACGATCTTTTTCTTTTTTTGTTAGCTGATACTCTTTTGTATCCCACCAGATGCTTGGTACTACATCAACTTCTCTTTGAAGACTTCCCCCTGTTATTCTTAAAGACTTGGAGTTATTGTCGTCAACATGAGCAGTAGGGAATGCTATTTCTAAAGCATCTCGAGCTGTATGCCTAAGTTCAAGGATAACGTCTCGGCTATCTTTATCGGTCGGGATATAGTTGCCAATGCCTTCACTATCATATGTAAGTATCTGATTATCAATTATCAAAAGGTCTACATCACTAAACCCTTTGATATGAATATCTAGGGGAACAGAACCTTGTACTCGAAAGTCTAGGTTTAAGGAAAGTTTCTTAATTAGTTGGTTTTCAATACGTTGTGCTGTTTCGAAGGAGATCTCTGTGTAGCGAGCATCAACCGGTTGCATAGCACCAATAGCATAGCGAGTAGAAGAATCGTCTTTTCCTCTGAATTCCCAACTTTCATTAAGGTTAAGAGCTCCTTCCAGCCTAGCATACTCTTCAAGGCCATCATATCGATGGTCTCTCATTGACTCTGTGGCTATGCGTAACTGATCAGAAGTTCCTTTGCGTCGTGACTTCATACGTTCAATACGCGAACTATATAATGTATTAGGCATTCTTTGTCCTTGTAATTGTCATTGTACCGAAAGTGCCACGGCCTTGGCCGTTAAAATATTGTCCTTCAGCTGAATTAAGCTCTTTATCGAAACGAAATTCAGCGAATCCGACATGTGGAGTTAAATGCTCTTCACCAGTTTTGGGTTGGTTCTGATAGTTATATAACAGTTGATATCCAATCCCTTCATCATGGATGATGGATGCTGTCACACTATCAGAATGGGAGGTTTTCGTTTTCAAATGTATTCTGACCTTGTCCCATGACTGAACAATTGTCAACTTTCCTTCCCATTTCATTCCCCCGTTAGATTTAGTATGACCAGCAACATCCCAGCTCCCCTCAAGATTAGGAACACAAAGTAATTTCCCTAAGCGATTATTTTTCCATAGGTATTTATCAAAGCATGCGTACAGGAGAATATAGATACCTCCTGCACTTATTAGTGAAAAAACTGAGGCGGGGATATGACTGTTGATATGAAAGTTTTTTAGCCATTCAATTATCGTCAGAGCTATAAATATCAGCACAAACGATATAACTGAAGCAATGATGGCAATATACCGGCCAACCTTACTACGATTTAGACCACAAATCACAATATATTCGTGACTTTTCATTCTAGAGTAATCCTTTAAGCAATTAAATCAGATAAAAACTATATAGTTCTTCATTCTTTCAAATTAAATGTATTGTAAATGTTTTTACTTGCTAAAGCTTACATGAGTAAAAATATATATCACAAATATAACCTTACCATATTGGTTAGCTTTTTAAGAAGTAACATTGATAGATTTTCTCATACAATATGAGAAGCTAACCCCAAAAAGTAACTAAAGCCAGTAATAATTATTTATTAATGAAGGAGGGAAAGAGTGGTATTCAATATGGATAACCTTATAAAGTAGTATTTACAAGGTAGGAGATAAAAATTTTAGCATAAAAATGGCTAAAAGTTGCATATTCCCTAGGAGAACAGATGGTAGTGAGATTCTGAATATTTGATAAATAGTATTGTTTTCGTTGCAAAAGCCGAAGCATTCAGATTATTTTTTAAGAGAGAAACTGTTTTTAGCCTCATCTTAACAGTTACCATTCTCTATAAATTTGCTATCATATAGTCTATGTCAATTAACGTTAAATTTTGGGTGGAATATGTCCAATTTACTGAGAGAACAGGAAGTTAAGGTTGCTCTTATCAATTGGTTATATGAAAATGACCATCTGAATGGTGCTACTATCATAAATGAAATGGTCGTTGCAAATTGGGCTAGGCGCGCTGATTTGACTATAGCTAATGGTAAGTTGCATGCATTTGAAATAAAAAGTGATTTTGATTCCCTGAAAAGGTTAGATGGGCAATTATCTATTTTTATGGCTAGATTTGAGAAGGTCAGTGTTGTTTGCTCAACTCGCTTTACTGATGAAATAAAAAACTCAGTTAGCCCTAATGTAGAAGTGATAGAATTTGAATCAAATGATGATAATGTTTGTTTTAAAATTGTAAAAAAAGGAAAGCAAAATATTATAAAAGACAAAACTATCTTTTTCGATTTTTTACTAAAAAATGAAATAAAAAATTTATTGAATATTCATGGGGTTGATTATAAAAACACTAATTCGCGAGATGAAATGGAGGTTATTGCTAGTGAATTACCTTTGTCGACAATACGGGAATACACAATAGAAACTTTAAAGCATAGGTATTTAACTACATCTAGTGCGTATTTGAATTTACTGAATAAAAATAAAAAGGTTAGTATAAAACATTTAGATTTACTTAGTAAAAGAAAGCAAAGAAAAAATAAGCCAGTAGTAAAAAAAGTATTGACTAAAAAACTATTAAATAGTGAAAATGTTTATCTAGTAGATACAAAAAAAATCGCAGAAAAATATGGTTACTCTAGTTTAGATATTCCAAAGGAAGTAATAAAAAGAACTGTAGTAAAGGAGGCTTAATAGCCTCCTTGTGTAATTAAAATTCTACTTCATCATCTTCATCGCTGTAAATTATCTCAGATGATTCGATCTGTTTTGATAAATGCAGATTTACACGTACAGCAATCCATTTGGAAGGCGAACCCATTCTATCTGTATTACCATTAGCTGCATTTCTTATCATTTGAGCACCCCAAGTTTGCTCATTGTAGTAATTGGGAAATTTATGTAGGATGGCTTTAGCTGCCTCAACATATCCTTTAGAGTCATATCCTGGTCTTCTTTCAAAATACCATGCATCATCTAAAGCAACATCTATTCTAGGTACATAGCGGCCCATTGAATCGTCATAGACTACAGAGTGAATAGAGCTATGATCACCATATATAGATACTGATTGCCCCCCGATTGATTGATAAAAATCTCTTTCCATTAAGTCAATAAAACCCCGTTGCCCACTTTCATTACAGAAGCTTGTTACACTGCTTGGAAAGCTAGTGGTCATTACACTTATAATAGTTTCGGGTATTTCTGTTCTAAGTTGATTAATGGCATTAACCGCAGCCGCAGTAGCTGCTGGAAAGTTCCCTCTGATGTAGTTTAAATCTATGAATACAATTGCATTTTCTGGATTATCTAAGGAAGCTAAGCAGCTTATAACTTTATTTATATCTGTGCTTAAATTTCTTATTCTAAAGGCAACTAATCTATGCTGTTGTTCTAATAATTTAGCTTGTATAACAATATCTCTAAGTTTTGCCGCTTGAGAAATTTGTATCGTAGGAATTATATTTTCATATGAATTACAGAATTCTAACCAATTCTTAAATCCATTATCAGGCGATAGTAAATTTAAGCTAGTACCACAATGATGTTTGTTTTCTTGAGTGACATCTACGATAAAGGGGTTTCCATCCATAGCATCAAGTGTTTTATCAACGGATATCCTAATATCTTCTGAACGAGGCCATTTGCCTAATGTTATCAATGGTATTATTTTTTTCTTGTTTTCTGAACTAAGTTGTTTTAGTCCTTGTATTTCAGAAGCCCGAGTTCTTAATGCGGGGTAGTATTTATAGTTTTCAAGCTTAATATTATTCACTTTATGCTCCTGAGAATTCATTATTTGATTTATTGTCCCTAGGTTTTGCGGTAGGAGGGATAGAAGGGTTTTGAGTAGCTAAGTAAGCTGCGATACTTTCAATGTTTCTTTTCTGATGTTCTATGTTGGAAAGTTCATTTGAAACCTGATTATTTTTATCTATAAGAGAATCAACTTGAGTCACTAAACGTTTAAAAATAAAGTAATTAAATAACCCAATAAGAAAAGCTGCTAGCCAGCCAGAACATACAAAAATCCATTGGGAAATTTTTTTATCTTGGATAAAGCTAGTAATCAATGCAATTAACGTTCCTGTTATGCCTACTACTCCGTATATGTGATTGATCATCTTTTACCCTTTGGTTGCTAAAGTATAATTGATTTTCTACTAAAAAATATCATAACTAAACTAATCAAAAAATTATAATTCGTACTATATCAGTATGATTTGTAGGTAGTAAGCTGATAATTTAACCAGTGTTTTAGTAGAATCGTAATATTTTTGACTATAATAGCAATATAACTTGTGAGTTATATTGCTTGTATTATTAAAATAATTAACAGTATAATATTAAAAATATTAATATTATACTGTTATAAGGAATGCCTAATGTCGTCACTTGATGCATATTCTAGAGAAGTTACTCACCATGAATTTGCTTTGGATACAGCACTTAGAACTCAAAAGCTGAGTGATGATGAAAAGGAAACGTGCAATTGTCCTATACCAAATTTATTGAGTTTAGTTGATTTGATAATGAAGGAAAAAGATTTTTCAGCTCCTTACTTAGATAATACCTTAGAGTTTACATTGCAGGATGTCATTAAATACCCAGTTAATAGCGAAACTCCTACACATTTATGTCTTTTATTTAATGTAATTGATAAAAATGGAGCTGCGACAGTACTAAAAAATCGAAAACGAAAAAAAAGAACTGAAATTAAACCCGACCATAAAGATGGAGAAGGATATGAATTTTCTTCTCATATATTAATCTCATTAAATGGTTATAAACGCGTCTACAAAGCAGTGATTTCTCGAGCACCTAAAATATCAACTAATTTAATAGAATTATTTTTTAATAAAGTTTTATTTCAAATAGCAAGAAAAAACTCTGAAAGATTTTCAGTAAATAGCAAAACAAATGTTACAGATATATCAACGGGAAAAACTAAAAAAATATTATTTAAACCAGTAGTTGGCCTTCGAGGTACTTTAGATATAGAATTGTTTAACAAAATGAACTCAGGTGGACTTGCAGAGGTAACATTAGTAAAATATGAAAAGTCTGTTATTAACGTGCCTGATATGAATGGTGCTATTATTCCTATAGAGAGTACTTTAAAAATAAAACCAAATGAATCTAATGATGTTCTTGGATGGTTAAGAAAAGTGGGTGGTTATTTTACCAAAAAAGAAAATGGATACTATAAAAATATTAAAGTTAAATATAATGATGAAAATAATAAATCAAGAACTGTGACGTTACAAACGAATAATATTAAGCTTGAAGCTATTGAAAAAACTTTTATTAAAAAAAGTATAATTAGTGGATTTGATTTTCGTTTAAGTAGTTCATATGATAAAATTAATATCGAAATTGTAGATAAGCTCAATGAGATTATATAGGATGCAATATGTATATACTACATCAATTATTTCGACCTTTTGGTTATTTGAGTATCAAAGGTGTTAGTGGAAAACAAGCTTATGATTGGTGGATTCCATTATTTTTTTCGGTTTTATCGATGGTATACTTCATTTTTATAGTAAAAGACCAAGTGGCTATATTCGGAACTGAAGGCTTTTTGAAAAACACAATATCATTTATATCAATTCTTCCTGGTTTCTATATAGCTGCTTTAGCTGCAATAGCTACATTTAACAGAAAACAAATAGATGAACCTTTAATAAGTGATAATGAAACACCATATATTTATGTTAAAGGTGTAAAAGAAAATGGAGCAAAATTTCGCACAAAAGAAGACATGACTAGGCGGTTATTTCTTTGCATGCTATTCTCTTTTTTAACAGCAGAGAGTATTGTATTGATTATGTTGTATAATTTTGTGGTGCCAATACTTTCTACAATGAATAGTTGTTTCTTTTTAGGAACATATTTATTTTTGTTTTTATTGATTCTGTGGCAGCTATTAGTAACAACATTTTTTGGACTTTACTATCTTGGAGATAGAATACATATGAATAATTAATACTATAAATTGTCTTTGTACAGTTTGATTATAAAACCAACTTATAGCCTAAGTAAGATTTGATGCTATGTAGTTAATCTTTCTGTTTTATTCTTTTTCTGCAAATATGATTGTAGTCAAGATACTAGTTTGTAAGATTTTCGGTAGTTTATTAAATTTTTTTACAACATGTGCTAATTGGTCATCTTGGGTATAAAAGTATGCTAGTGGTACATCTAGGGCATCAGCTAACTTTTGAGCCGTGCCAATATCTACCTCATGAACACCTTTTTCATAACGATTGATACGTGTACTAGCTACAAACTCGTCGATCCCCGCTGCGATACCTAAGTTCTTTTGTGATAATCCCGCCGCTAGTCGGGCTTCTTTTAAGCGTTTGCAAAAGATATCTTTGTGATTTTCAATAGGATTCATAATAACTCTCAGTAATATAGAGTTACGAGAATCGTAGTTTTGGCTTGTCTTGGATACTACGAATAACGTAGTATTGTGTGAGTGTAATAATTTATAAGGAGTTTTACATGAAACCGTTACTGTTAACTATTGTCGCCATAATGTTAAGCGGGTGCATTAGTTATACAAATGATAAAGGGCAAAGCTGTATTGCGGATGCCGACCCAATTTCAGCGGCTGTATCAGGAAGTTTTGTTAGGTGTTATGGCGTTCCTGATGAAAATAAATCAGAGGATTGATAATTATAGCTTTTATATGGAGATGTCACTAAATGATTAATTTTTTTAGATGGGTAGGGCTCCTTCCTATAGCTTGAATAGCCACCAATTCAGTAGACACTCACTAATTTTTCTTTATACCGTTTTTCATACTCTACAGGCGACTGTTGATTATTGGAACCGTGCCTGCGTTTAACGTTGTAGAACATTTCGATATACTCAAAAATATCCATTCGCGCTTCTTCTCGTGTTGAGTAGACCCTTCGCTTAATTCTTTCCCTTTTTAATAATTGAAAAAACTCTCAGCAACCGCATTATCATGACAATTCCCTCTGCGACTCATGCTGGCTATCAGCCCATGTTGTTTTAAAAAAGCATTCCAATCGTCACTGGTATATTGGCTTCCTTGGTCAGAGTGTACAAGTACATTCTTTACTGGTGAACGCCGCCATATCGCCATTAGAAGTGCACCTAAAACAAGCTCTTTCGTCATTCTACTTTTCATTGACCAACCGATCACACGTCTAGAAAATAGGTCAACGATAACGGCAAGATATAACCATCCCTCATGGGTTTTTATATACGTGATATCCGTCACCCAAGATTGATTCGGGGCTGTTGGGTTAAATTCTCTTGCTAGCCTATTTGCCACGATGACATTTTCAGTACCCACTTTCGGTCTGGGTTTTCGATAACCTCTTTGTGACTGTATTCCTTCTTGTTTCATCAATCGATGAACTTGATTGATACCGCAAGTCATCCCTTCTTCTCGTAGGTCGCTGTATATCTTCCGATAGCCATACACGCCGCCTGATTCTAACCAAAACTGTTTAATGAACCCGAGAATATAATGACGGCGTTTTTCTTGTTTGCTAACAGGGTGTTTGAGCCATGCATAATAGCCACTCGGATGAATACTAAAAATTTTACACATGCGCCGAACAGGCCAAACATGTTGATTGGCTTTAATAAAGGCATACTTCAGTCGGACTGGCTTGCAAAGTACACCGCGGCTTTTTTTAATATATCTCGCTCTTCAGTGACTCTTTGTAACTCTTTCTTTAGGCGACGAATTTCGTCATTTTCATTGGATATCGTTTGCTGCTCATAAACACCTCTCTTTTTGCTATTTTGTCTAACTTAAAGGTGTCTATCAAGTCGGTGGCTATTCAGTCATCATATGTACATGGGAGGTATATCTTTTATAAAGATATACCTATGTTTATATTTCATTATTAATCTTCAATACCAAGTGATAGCTATGAACATCGATTTCAGCTTGTTTGATGAAGAGATCGAAAGGGAGATAGCACGCCGTAGTTTGCATGAATTCATTCAGTACATAAACCCTGAATACATCACAAGCCATTTCTCTCAAACGGTATGTGATGCGCTCGACCAATTCTTGGTTGAGATGAACGGCATATTTCACGATATCACCGAAGCAGTAGGGGAATTACAAAGCTTTGGTTTCCCTAAGTGGGCTGCAGAAGGCAAACCTTATCCCATTCGCGCCATTGTTTATCATAAAAATAAGACGTGGCAGTCGAAAATTGAAAATAACAATGTTGAACCTGTCTTAGGTACAGCATGGCAGGAACTGAAAGCCGATTTAAGCGCCAGTGATATCAATGTTTATACCAAAACGGAGTCTGACAAGCGTTTTCAGCCATTAGGCAACTATCAGCCTGCTGGTTACAGCTACTCTAAAGCCGAATCTGACACCAATTATCAACCCAAAGGTAACTATGCCCCCGCAGGCAACTACGCACTTAAAGGTGAAAGCTACACGAAGGCAGAAGGGGATACACGATATCAGCCAAAAGGCAGCTATCAACCATCAGGGGACTATGCCTTAAAAGGGGATAGTTATACCAAGGCTGAGACCGATGGTAAGTATCAACCTAAAGGCAGCTATCAATCGGCAGGTTACAGTTATTCGAAAGCGGAATCTGATACCAACTATCAACCGAAAGGCAATTATGCCCCTGCAGGGAATTACGCACTCAAAGGCGAGAGCTACACCAAAGCGGAAGGGGATACACGGTACCAAGCTAAGGGAAGTTATCAGCCGTCGGGGGATTATGCTTTAAAAGGAGATAGTTATACCAAAGCTGAAACCGATAATAAGTATCAGCCCAAAGGCAGCTATCAAGCGGCGGGTTACAGCTATTCGAAAGCGGAGTCTGATACTAAATATCAACTGAAAGGTAATTATGCACCTGTTGGGAATTATGCGCTTAAAGGTGAAAGCTACACGAAAGCCGAAGGGGATACACGGTACCAACCAAAAGGGAACTATCAACCTGCAGGTAACTATGCGCCTGCGGGTAATTATGCCTTTAAAGGCGATAGTTACACAAAGAATGAGGGCGATACACGGTACTTATCTAAGCAAGACTTCAATAATAAAAAGTATGCTTTGCGGCAACTTGTGGAGGTAAATAAAGGAGGAAATATCACCGTTGACTTACCAGAATCACTAACAGGTAAGTTACTAGCAATCACCAATACTAACCATAATAATACATTATCAAATGCCGCGATTATTCCTAGTGACGGCATTTGGTTTATTGTTCAAGGCTCTGGTGATAACTATATTCACGCTACTATGTCCAATGGAGGTAAAAGATTTAATGTTCAAAAAATAAATCAATTTATCCTCGGTAAAGTTTACACTTGGGATATCAAGTAAATAGATGAAAATTTCTTATGCTTTAATTAATCATGATATAGTGATAAATACTTATATCGAAAGATATTTCTGGTTAATTTAAGTCGGATTAAGAATGACAACCTCAACAGACTACATATTTAGATGGAAAAAAGCACACGAAGAATACCTCATGGATAATAAGGTATTCTTAATGCAAGGCGGTAAATCTAAGAAAGTTAAAGGGGTATATTCAAGGCGCAACCTTCTACTTTTTAAACGCGGTGAGAAAATAAGGATCTCGGGTGACATCTGTGTAGAGGAGTATGCCATGATGCCATACCGAGGTTTTTGTTCTGTTGGTGCATTTTCAGAGCCTGCATGCTATTTTTCAAATGATGTTGTAATAGGTCGTTATTGCAGTATTTCTAGTGGCGTAAAAGTTATGGGGGGACAGCATCCCTATGATAGGTTTACGACTAGCAGACTGACGTATAAAAAAGAATTTGAGGATATTGCCAAATCTCAAGGTGATCATTGGGATGTTAAGCCATATAACACGAATATTGGGGCTCCAGTGATTGGTAATGATGTATGGATTGCGGATGGCGCTGTTATTAAAGGTAGTATTACAATTGGTGATGGTGCGGTTATAGCTGCAAACTCGGTTGTGACTAAGGATGTTCCTCCCTACGCTATAGTTGCAGGTGTTCCTGCAAAGGTGATTAAATATCGTTTTCCTGAAGAGGTTATTATTAAGCTCTTAAAGCTAAAATGGTGGGATTATAAGTTTACAGACCTACCGGATAACTCGCATTGCGATGATATAAATTATTTTATCGATCATCTTTCGTTAAGTATTGAACGAGGCGATATAAAGCCAATTATTTATAAAAAATTCAATATAGGGAAAGAGTTGAGTGAGATTTGAGAGAGTCATCACAACGTCAATGAAGCCGCAGGGATGCGGCTAGGGTTCTTCTTTTTCATTGGGCTGCATTTTAGAATTGGATTTAATGCGACGGACCATTTTATTCATATAATACTTTATCAGAAGCTTCCAGCTGAATTTTTTTGTTAAGTCATTTGTCCAGAAATGTCGTGGAGGTTTATGATTGGTGGGGTTGTCGCTATCGGCGGTAATGAAGTTAATCCTATCAAGTAATTGCTGTTGTCCAAACGACATATCTTGGTTAAAGTGTTCTGTCCTAATCATGAATTCTGCTGCCACGTCATATACTTCAAGGTATGATTTGCCGAGATATTCATTTTTATATATTTCTGTAATATCAACCCACTCATCATTGTTTTGAACAAATTCATAGATATCTGATGGGATAGTATTTTTTGAATCATTTTTTGATATTTTTACATTTAGAGATTCAAAGGCACGGGCAGCAAGCTCGGAACAAAATGAAGAGTGCCAATACTGTTTAATTAGAAAGTGAAAGTTATAGTGTTGTCCAGAATAAGATAGAAGTTCGTATCGTATTTTCTCTAGTAATTCATTGCTCTGGATATTTTTATTTCGATATACAACAAAATCCCCTTTGACATCAGCTAAAATGCTTTTAATGCTTTCTATTTGTACCCCATTTTTAGGCATAGCATGTATAGCACAATATTGATCAGTTGATATAGCAACATGAGAGTGTAGGGCTGTCTTGAGCCTTAAAACTGATTGTGCAATTCGATTGAGATTTTTATTAGGAGTGGATATTAGAATTAAATCTCCTGGTAGAGCAGGTAAGTAAACGCTCATTTTGAAGAGTCCTTTTTTATTTTCTAGAAAAAATAAGCCGTACTAGTTTAACGATATAATAATACTTATGAACAGAACATCACGCCAAATTGTTTTTGGGCTAATTGATATGCCTGTATAGTAGACGATTTGGTGAAATATATAGTTATACTTTTTTAAATAGAAAACCCCAAGGGGTGACCCTCGGGGTTTTAGTAACTTTCAAATGCGCGTGCATTTCACGTGCACTTTCTAGTCTTAATGTTGCCAGTGTCTAGTCCAACTGATTTTGCTAACTTCCTGTTTTTAAACCTGTTGTCCTATCACTGACCCACCAAATTTGGTGGAGCTGGCGGGAGTTGAACCCGCGTCCGAAATTTCTACATCCTCGGTACTACATGCTTAGTCTAGTCTTTAAATTCATTTGCCAACTGCGGACAGACACGCCATCAACAAACTATCCTGATTAAATTTAACGCTGCAACCCCAGGCAAGGCATTCACGCGATCTCTTTTGGGTTTGACCTCTCTTGATCCCCGTCCTAAGAGCGGAGGCTAGGGAGAGAGGGCTTTAAGCAGGTTATTAAGCTGCTAAAGCGTAGTTTTCGTCGTTTGCGACTATTTTTTTGCGGCTTTTTACGAGGCCAACCGCCCCTCGGCATGCACCTTGGGTTTCGCAAATCCCGTCGAATCCAGAATCAGCCCCAAGTTGTTGAACGCAGTATAACAGAAAATTATCCTATAAAGCTAGGACTTAGCGATTAGAATGTTTCATTATACGTGCTTTATCAAGTTGCCATTCACGTTCTTTGATATCAGAACGCTTATCGTGGGCTTTTTTACCCTTTGCAACACCGATTTTTACTTTACACCATGCATTTTTCCAATAGAGTGAAAGTGCGATGACGGTGTAACCTTCACGGTTGACTTTACCATAAAGGGTGTCTAATTCACGTTGGTTTAACAATAGTTTACGGCTACGTGTTGGATCACAAACAACATGAGTAGAAGCAACGTTAAGAGGCGTAAAGTTAGCACCAAATAAATAGGCTTCGCCATCTCTCAGTAATACGTAACTATCACCGATGTTTGCTTTGCCAGCACGCAGTGATTTAACTTCCCAACCTTGTAGGGACAAACCCGCCTCGAACTCCTCTTCGATAGAATATTCGTGGCGAGCACGCTTGTTCATAGCAATTGTTGCTGAACCGGGTTTATATGGTTTTTTCTTTGTCATAGTGCAATCATTATACTGTAAGCTGAGTCGAAAGAAATCTTTCTGCGTTGATATTTTTTTGATTGTGCATTTCTTGCCCTGTATGGGTTTTGTTTTTTGTTTAACCAATCAATAGTGCTATTATATGCCCAGTTTTTAGGGATAGGAATTGATATGCCACAGATTAGTCGCTCTGCGTTAGTCCCTTTTAGCGCAGAACAAATGTATAAACTCGTAAATGATGTAATTTCATACCCAAGCTTTTTACCTGGGTGTGTGGGGAGTCGTATTATCAGTCATAGTGCTGAGGAAATGACGGCTTCTGTTGAGGTATCCAAAGCGGGAATTAGCAAAACGTTCATCACTAAAAATGTGCTTGAAGACAACAAATGCATACATATGCAATTAGTAGAAGGGCCGTTTAGTAAGTTGTCTGGCGGGTGGAGGTTTATTCCTCTCAGTGCGGATGCTTGTAAAATTGAGTTTCATCTTGATTTTGAATTTACCAATAAACTGATAGAACTAGCATTTGGCAAAATATTTAAAGAACTTGCTAATAATATGGTTCAGGCTTTTACATTAAGAGCTAAGGATGTTTATAGTGTCTGATATTAATGTTGAAGTGGTGTATGCACTGCCAGAGAAACAATATTTACTATCCGTAAAGCTTACTGAAGGTGTAACAATAGAAGAGGCAATTATCGCCTCAGGTATTCTTTCACTGCGTGACGATATTGATTTAAAAAAAAATAAAGTAGGGATATATAGTCGTCCTGCAAAACTTTCTGATACTGTACAGGATGGGGAGCGGATTGAAATCTATCGCCCTTTGCTTGCAGATCCGAAAGAATTACGCCGTAAGCGTGCTGAAAAATCGAAAGAATCGAAAAGTAATTAAACTTCAGTTAATTGATAAACCGAGCTATTTGCTCGGTTTTTTGTTTATATCAGCGGTGACTTTATAGCTCAGAAGGCATTATCAGACATTTATAAAAACACACGTCTACCTGCCAAGGCCCAGTTATAGGTAGCTATATTTGTAGTTCTATATCAATGCATATGCATTATTAGTCAGCTGTTTTAGTCTCAGCAGCTTCCATCGATTCCTGAGCTGCAAGGTTCTTCTCATTTTTGATGTCAGTAAGAATACCATTGCGATCAAAAATAAGTGTCAGAGTTTCTTGTTTGACTGGATCATGCCCCAGCTCTTGACGGAATACATAATACCAGGTTTGAGTACCAAACGGGTCGGATAACATTGGTGTGCCCAAAGTATAAGCGACCTGTTGCTGTGTCATTCCTTTTTGGATCTTAGCAACATCTTTCGCTGTGAGGTAATTACCTTGGTTAATGTCTGGGTGATAGACAAGACGTTCCATCATTGAACAGCCCGTAGACATTAATGCGAGTGATAGTGCAGCAGCAGTTAACAATTTATAACACATGGATATCTCATTCCTTTTGGAGTCAGAACATCAATGATAATCGACATTGATACATTTTAAAACCTTCCTTATCGACTCTAAGACCACATGAGCGCAAAAAAGTTGTCAAAAATTACGCCGCAAGCAATTCTTTTGCATTTGCCAACGTATTTTTTGTGACTTCAGAACCTGCTAGAAGCCTTGCAAGTTCTTGTAATCTTGCTTTTTTGTCTAATAATTGCATGTGAGTTTCAGTTTCAATGCCATTTGTTTCTTTGCTCACATAAAAATGATGATGACCACATCCCGCAACTTGTGGTAAATGCGTTACACACATCACTTGCGTCGATTCGCCGAGTTCACGTAATAATTTACCCACAATGGCAGCGGTAGGGCCACTAATACCAACATCAACCTCATCGAAAATTAATGCGGGGGTATCCATTTTTTTCGCAGTAATCACTTGGATAGCAAGAGCTATACGTGAAAGTTCGCCACCTGAAGCGACTTTTGCTAGTGCTTGATGTGGCTGTCCTGGATTGGTTGTAACATTGAATTCAATTTTACAAGCGCCATCAATTTGGAGTTGTTCTGGTATAAATTTTACATCAATAGTGAATAAGCCATGAGGCATTGATAATTGGTGCATGCTATTTGTAATAAGTGTGCTGAGTTCTTGTGCATAATGTAAACGAACATGGTGCAAGCGTTCTGCGCAAGCGAGTGCTTTTTGGTGGTCAGCAAAGACTTGCGCGTTTAGTGCCTCACAATCTTCGTTTTGGTTGGCAATTTGCGCTTGTTCAGATGAAAGCTGTTGAAATAATTCAGGTAGAGCCTCGGGAGCAATGCGATGCTTGCGGGCTAAGCTAATTTGCTTAGAAATGCGCTGTTCAAGTTCAAACAAGCGATTAGGATCGAGCTCATATTGGTCGCAATAATGTTTTATTTCATCGCTGACTTCACTGACTTGTATTGATGCTTCTTCGAGCATATCAAGTAACCCTGAGAATTTAGGGTTTAGTGCAACAAGGTCGGTTAATTCATTTTTTGCCATGTTTAGCAGGCTGATAACATTGGCACCATCATCTTCAGACAAAATTTGTGCTGTATTTTGCCCAATCGTTAAAAATTGACCATGATTGGCGAGTTGTTTGTATTCTTGGTCAATTTCCTCAAATTCACCTTGGACAGGAAGAAACTCATTGAGCTCTTTTAAATGGTAATCCAACAGTTGCTGACGTGATTCACGTTCTTGCATTTGCTTTTGAAATACGGCGAGTTGCTGACAGGAATCATGCCATGATTGCCATGCTTTTTTCATTTGTACAAGCAATTCTTGCTGATTTGCATAGGCATCAAGTAGGGATTTTTGATGAATATTATCAAGCAACAGTTGGTGAGCATGTTGGCCATGAATTTGGATTAATAGGGTGCCTAATTCTCTGAGTTGAGATAAGGGAACCGATATGCCATTAATAAAGCCCCTTGAGCGCCCATCAGAGGCAATAGTACGGCGTAATAAACATTCGTTTTGGTTATCAAGTTGCTGTTCTACTAACCAATTTGCGGCCATTTTTGCATCAGATAGCGAGAAGCGGGCACAGAGATCAGCCCGTTGAGCACCAGGACGAACCATATTGGCTTCACCACGGTTACCTAAACACAGGCCAAGCGCATCAATTGCAATAGATTTACCCGCACCAGTTTCACCAGTGATGGCTGTCATACCGCTACGAAAATCAATTTCTAATTCACGAACGATAGCAAAATTATTGATAGTTAATTGAGTAAGCATCTGCGCTCTCCTGTAAAAATACACACCTGTGTTTTCATACAGTTTATCCTGTTTTTTTATACAGTAAAGAGGCAAAGTAAAATAATTAGAAAGTTTTTTTTGCCCACCCTAGTTTTGAGCTTAACGTATTGAAGTAATTATAATCTTTAGGGTGAACTAAATTTAGATTTTTATTACTACGTTTTACAATAACCTCTTCACCATCTTGAATTGGTAGCATAATTTGGCTATCACAACTGACTTCATAATCAATATTTGTACGTAAGAATTTCAAGCGTATGCTACTGTCGCTGCTGATGACTAAAGGACGAGAAGATAGTGTGTGCGGGAACATGGGAACTAAGACAATGGCATCCAGATTAGGGGTTAAAATAGGGCCTCCTGCCGATAGAGAGTAGGCTGTTGAGCCTGTTGGTGTGGCAATAATTAACCCATCAGAACGTTGTGAAAATGCAAATTTATCATCAATATAAACTTCAAACTCAATCATATGAGCGACTTTCCCAGGGTGGAGTACGATTTCATTTATCGCACTGCTCTTACGCGCCTTTTGATTAGCCTTGATCACTTGAGCTTCAAGCAGAAAACGTTGTTCTTCACGATATTCGCCTTCAAGCACGCGTGAAAGTTGCTGTAAGGCATTATCGGGGTCAAGATCAGTTAGAAAACCTAAATTTCCACGATTCACACCAATAACTTTATTGTTATAGCGAGATAATATACGGGCTGCACCTAACATGTTACCGTCCCCCCCCACGACGATGACTAAATCGGCTTGTTGGCCAATTTCAGTTAATGTGCCGGTTGTCGCATTCATTAACTTCAAGTCTTTAGCAACTTGTTTGTCGATAATGGCATGGTAATTTTTTGAAATTAACCAGTGATAAATCAGTTCATGAGTTGCTAACGCTTCAGGATGCCTTGGGTGCCCGACAATGCCTATCGTTTTGAAGTGAGAATGTGCTGTAATATTGTCCTTTTGCATACTTTTTTGGCCTCTCATTGTATGACTTCCCTTGAATCCCTGTATTAGATCCCCATAATACTCTCATATATGGGATTAATGCTAAATACGCGGAGATATTCATGAGTAGTAAAGACCAAAACATGCATGATGAGCAAGCTTCTGAGTTAAATGAATCACAAAAAGTTCAAGCAGAGCAAGAAGTGAACTCCCAGCAAGTAGAAGATGCACAAGCAAACGAACAAGCGTTAGCAGCGCGTATTGCTGAGCTTGAAGAGCAATTAGCTGCTTCACAAAAGACCGAACGAGAAGCAATGTTACGCGCTCATGCTGAAATCGAAAATATTCGTCGCCGTACAGAGCAAGACATTGAAAAAGCACATAAATTTGCACTTGAGAAATTCTCAAATGAACTTTTACCTGTGATTGATAATTTGGAGCGTGCGATCGATGCTGCTGATCGCGATAATGAGCAATCTAAAGCCATGTTAGAAGGGCTAGATTTAACGCTGAAAACGTTCTTAGATGCTGTCGCTAAGTTTGGTATCGAACCTGTGGGGGATGCGAATGTGCCATTTAACCCTGAAGTTCACCAAGCAATGACAATGATTGAATCACCTGACCACCAACCTAATCATGTGATTAACGTGATGCAAAAAGGGTATACGTTAAATAACCGATTACTCAGACCTGCAATGGTTATTGTTTCGAAATAATTGTTTAAATGGGATACATGTGTATCCCATTTTTTTGCTTACCTATAATATGCAGCTATTCGTTAATAACTGGGTTCCAGTCAATTGGTGCTTTACCTTGCTGAGTTAAAATTTCATTAGTCTGTGAAAAATGACCACAACCTAAAAAGCCACGATGCGCAGAAAGCGGGGAGGGATGAGGTGCTTTTAAAACATAATGGCGTTTGGTATCAATGATTTTCCCTTTTTTCTGCGCATGTGAACCCCAGAGTAAAAAGACCACGCCTTCCGTATTTTCATTAATTGCTTCAATGACTTTATCTGTAAATGTTTCCCATCCTAAATGTGCATGAGAATGCGCATGGGCTTGTTCAACAGTGAGTACAGTATTGAGTAGTAATACACCTTGCTGAGCCCAACTCAGTAGATAACCATGTGATGGTCGCGTAAACCCTGCGATGTCTTTTTCGAGTTCTTTATACATGTTTACTAGGGAAGGTGGTGGCTTAATACCAGGTAAAACTGAAAAAGACAATCCATGGGCTTGGCCTGGACCATGGTAAGGGTCTTGACCTAAAATAACGACTTTAATATCAGCAAGTTCGGTATAGCGAAAAGCATTAAAAACATCATCTTGCGGGGGATAGATGATTTTACCTGCTTGGCGCTGTTGCGCGACATAGGCTAATGTTTCTTTAAAATACGGTTTTACTTTTTCGGGGCCAATGACGTCGTGCCATGTAATGGTATTTGACATGAAATTTTCCATAACAATGAATGTTGGCTGGCGCAATTTATAACTGAACCAAATGATGGTAATAAGCTTACTGGTTCGTTGGGCAGAGATAAAGCCCTGATCTTTATAATTACGCTTCAAATTAATTTGAAAGTTTATAAAAATAATTAAGATTTCATTATGGTGAATATTGATTTAAATCATAAAGTTGAATGGGTTTGATTAATTGCTATACGGAATAATTGATAAATATCAAAGAAAGTGACCTATTGAGCTGGTATAAAATACCTATAGACATTGGTTAGACCAAATATCCAATTGCAAATTTACATAAGATTGATGGTTAATGCAGCTTTGATTGATATAAAAAATCGGGCGCAATCAAGTTCGAACGTGGAGGTCGACATGATTACAGGTATTCAAATTACTAAAACTGATAATGCAGCATTACTGAATTCTTTCTGGTTACTGGATAACGAGAAAAATGAAGCTCGCTGTGTTTGTGCTAAAGCAGATTATAATGAAGGCCAAATCGTTGATAAAGATGAATTAGGTGCTTTTGAGTATCGTGAAGTACCACTGGAAATGAAGCCAACTGTACGTGTAGAAGGTGGGCAGCACTTAAACGTTAACGTATTAAGCCGTGAAACGTTAGAAGATGCAGTGAAAAACCCAGAAAAATACCCACAATTAACTATCCGTGTTTCTGGTTATGCGGTTCGTTTTAACTCATTAACCCCTGAACAACAACGTGATGTTATTACTCGTACTTTCACTGAAAGCCTGTAATAAAGTTTAAACACTATTACATCTAGTACAGTATAATAAATTCTAAAGCCATTGATATCAATGGCTTTTTATTTACCTCTAATAAAGTTGATTATTTCTCTTCACCGCTATTTAGCTTCCAATACTCTTCCAACATACGCATTTGTTAGGGAGAATTTATGCCTTTTTCAATACAACCAACACTTAGTTCAGTGGATGGCCTTTCTCTTGCTAGAGAAGGCTTAGACATTTATTTACAAAATCGCAGTTTAGATATTTCATTATGTGAAAGAGAACATTGGCCAAAAAATACGATAAAAGAACACTTTTTTGGCCAAGATGCACAAAAAAAAGACTTTGTTTTAGCCATGTTATCGTATGGGGCTTACCATACAGATTGGCAACAGATGTTAGGTGTAGAGAGATTAAATACCACTCAACTTAATGCATTAGGTATTGATGCGGAGTTACTTGGTGATGTGACATCAGGATTTCAAGCCAATATATGCCGATATAATGATTTATATATTCTCTGTTTTGCAGGCTCAAACGATATTGTGGATTTTTATGCCAACATCCGTCAAGGCTTAGGGCAGTATGAACCTCAGTATTATCAATCTGTTGGTTTGACAAATATTTTATTTAATGCAGTAAGAGGAAATCTGATTTGTACGGGGCACTCATTAGGTGGTGGCCTTGCGTCAATTGCCGCATTGGCGAGCCATAGCCCTGCAGTTGTGTTTAGCCCCGCAGGGCTGGCAAGGAATACGGTAAATAAGATCGGGCTTGATTATGATGTTGCGGAACGAATGGCGAACGAAGGGCTGATACGATTTTATACTGTGCAATATGACTGGCTTGATTCTCTACAAAATACTTTACCTATCCCTTCAGCGCTGGGAACGCGTATTAAAATGGCTTATAGCGAACAGAGTTCTTGGAAAAATTGGTTACCACACCGGTTATTAACAAGAAGTTTTATTGCACATACGATGGTTAAAATTATTAAGGTGATGTGTAAACATAAACCGTGGAATAATTGGAATGCGATTACTGGGGAATATGATAAAGCCGTCGAGCTCCCGCTAAAAGTGTTCCCAATCATCGAAGAGCAACAAAAAATTAATTGGCAAGAAAGTTGTAAAAGTGCCATTAAAAAAGGCAATGTTGTTGAGTTTTCAAATCTTTTAGAATGCCACAATAAAGCATGTGACCTTGATTTTTTAGCGAATCAATCAGCGCGGGCTATGAATGGGCAGTTTATGCAAATTCTACTCGATTCACAGTATGGGCAAGCCATTAAAAATACACAACTCATCCAGCAAAAAAGTATTTTACATTTAGCGGCTCAAAGTGGCCGAGTGATGCAGTCTAAAATATTGTTAGATAATGGTTTAATGGTTGATATAAAAGATAATTTAGGAAATACACCACTCCATGATGCTTTAAATAGTCATGCTTTGGATGTTGCTGAATTGTTGTTAGTCAATGGGGCTGATTGGCGGGCAAAAAACAACCAAGGTCTTGATTGCAAAGATATCATTAATAATCATATTATTAAATATGATGCATTAACGCAAGAAGGGAAAAAAATGCGAGAAAAAATCATTCATATGATGAATTAAATAAAAAACGGGCCGAAACCCGTTTGAGTGATTATTGGTTTTTATCGCTAATCGCTGATGCTGTTGGACTGACTGGAGTACGACGTTTCCCTATATTTTTCTTATCGCGATGGCGTACTTTTTCTTTTTTCTTCGTTTGTTCTTCTTTCTTTTTCTCTTTGCGCTTTGCCAGCACTTTCTTCGATGGTTTTGGCTTATTTAACATCGCTTCAGATGGCGCTTTTGTTGTTGGGCGCAAGGCATCTATAACACGCACTTTAATAGGGTCTTCAATGTAGCGTGTAATTTTACCTAGTAACGGAAAGTCATGTGCTTCAACTAAGGAAATTGCCGTACCTTTGCGACCTGCACGGCCAGTACGGCCTATGCGATGTAAGTAAACGTCAGCAGTTCTTGGTAAGTCGAAGTTAAAAACATGACTGACGTTATCGATGTCTAAACCCCGTGATGCTACATCCGTCGCAACAAGGACTTTAACTTGCCCGTCGACAAGGCGACGTACCGCTTCGTTACGTTTCGCTTGAGGCATTTCACCTTCCAGATAACAAGGCTCAATACCTGCTTCACGTAGCCACTGAACAAGCTCGCGTAAGCGTTCACGTTTGCGTACGAACACAATCGCTTTTGTCACTTCTTCTTGTTTCAGTAAGTGGCATAGTAGTGCAGTTTTGTGTTCAACGGTATCCGCACGGTAATGAAATTGCTGAATTTTTTTACGTTCACGACGAGATGGATCCGCATCAATTTCAACGGGATCTTCTAGCAAGCGCTCTGCAAAGTCACGGATGGCTTCACCTTCAAGCGTCGCTGAAAATAGCATGGTTTGTTTGCGCCAGCGCGTTTCGCCTGCAATAGTTTCAATGTCGTTTGCAAACCCCATATCTAACATACGGTCAGCTTCATCTAGGATCAAAATCTCAACCGCGCGGCAGTCAAAGTTTTCTTCTTTAATGTACTGTAATAAGCGACCTGTTGTGGCGACAACGATATCTTGGTTTTCGCTGAAAATTTCAGCGTGGTTCATATAAGCAACACCACCTGTGATTGTTGCAATGTCTAGGTGATTATGTGCGCATAATTCTTTTGCTTGGTCAGCAACCTGCATAGCTAATTCACGGGTAGGCGTGACAATCAGAACGCGTGGTGGCCCTGATTTTTTTCTTGGGAAATCAAGTAAATGTTGAATTGCTGGCAGTAGGAATGCCGCTGTTTTACCTGTCCCTGTTGGTGCTGAACCTAACACATCACGACCATCCATTGCAGCTGGAATAGCCGCAGCTTGGATAGCAGTGGGACGTTGATAGCCTTTATCTGACAGCGCGTCAATTAGGCTTTCATCAAGATCAAGTTCAGAAAAAGTGGATGCAGTCATTATATACCTCTATTTGGGGCGCTGATTATAAACAGGTTAGCAAAATTGTTCACCTGAAAAAATCCGCTTTTCACAAGTGTAACTGTTTTCAGGTTAGACAGGGAGCGATAACTCGAGGAAAAGTTAGCGAAATGACAAAAGAATTCAGGAGAGCCGAAACTCTCCTGGACTAGATATTTATTAGCTAAGCATATTAATCAGCCAAGTATGGTATGGGATACCCACTAAGTCGATGAGTACTGCGCCACTTAATGGCACAATCATAAACGCTTTCATGGAAACTTGTTTGTAACGTTCACAAACGGATGACATATTCGCCATCGCATTTGGTGTCGCGCCTAAGCCATGTCCCATCAAACCTGCACACATTACCGCGGCATCATAGTTTTTCCCTAACAACCTAAAAATAACAAATACGACGAGCAGAATTAAAACGACAACTTGCGCCAATAAAATTGTGAAGAGCGGAAGAGCCACAGCCTTTAATTCCCAAATCTTCAGTGACATCATGGCCATAGTTAAGAAAAGACCGAGGGACACTTCAGAAATAAGATCGATAGATTTTTGGTTGATGCGGAACAATTCGACCTGATCATTAATATTACGGATGACAATTGCAATGATCATCGCGCCAACGTAGCTCGGTAGTGAAAAACCAGTGGCTTTAGTGAATTGCGCAGAGGCAAATTGACCAATGACCATGATCCCTAAGATCAAGGCAAGCATTTTCAAGAAAGCATGTGCATCGATAGACTCAATTTTCCCTGCAATAGTTTCAGGAACTTGAATTTTTTCAACTTTTTCGTCTGCTTGAATACGGACATTGAATTTTTTAATCAAATAGGTAGCGATTGGGCCTCCCAATAAGCTTCCCGTAATTAACCCAAAGGTGGCGGCAGCGATCGCAGCAACTGTCGCTGATTGTACGCCAAGTCCTTCAGCCATACCGCCAAAGGCAGCAGCTCCGCCATGGCCACCCGTGAGTGATACACCCCCAGCCATAATACCAATGACAGGTTCGATGCCTAATAGATGCGCTAACCCTGCCCCAAAGGTATCTTGGAAAATCACCACAAACCAGCAAATAAACAGGTACATAAATAATAAGCGACCACCTGTTTTGAGAATTCGGAAACTGCCATCAATACCTATTGTGGTGAAGAATGCGACCATCAAGAAGGTTTGTAAACTGGTATCAAAATTTATTTCAGCGAGGTTGAACGATTTCAGTCCCCAAATGATTAAACTCACTAAAAATCCGCCAATGACAGGAGATGGAATACAAAATCGTTGTAACCACTCAATGCGTTTTTTTAAGTGGATGCCCATGAGGAGGCAGATGACGGTAAGGAATAAGGTGGATAGTGCGTCTAGGTGTAGAATCATAAGTTTCCCTTTTTTAACTGTTATCTTTCAAGCTACAGCGTTGTTGGCCGCACTCAGCTACTGTAGTCACATACTTTTGTATGCTCCTACAGCTATCTTCGTTAGCCGCCTAGCTGTAACTCGAAATCTAATAGTTAAAATATTTATGATGAAAAACATTATAATTTAGCGAGTTACAGCTAAGTTGATATTTTTTCGAACCTATTTTTATTGTGGTATTCGAATAGAAGCTATCTCAACAGATTGAAGCGAACAGTTTATTTATCAGTCGAATTGTTGTGTTGTTTTATTAGAATAAATATTGGTAAATCAAATAAGCCGCAAGCTTGGCGGTATGGTTGTCAATATCAAATTCAGGGTTGCACTCCGCAATATCGAAGAGGGCGATTTTTTTGCTGCCTTTAATAACGGTAAAAAGTTCATCAAATGTTTCGGTAGAGATACCTTTAGGTGCAGGGGCGCTGACACCAGGGGCAATAGCGGCAGAGAATACATCTAAATCCACAGTGACATACAAATAATCAACGCCATCAATGAATGCTTGAAGTTGTTTAACTGCTTGTGGAAGTTGCGAAAAGCTTAGCTGTTTATCACGAAGGTATTGGCAGCCTAATCGGTCTGCAGTATCAAATAATACCTTGGTGTTGC
This sequence comes from Providencia sp. PROV129, assembly GCF_028482245.1. NCBI lineage: Bacteria > Pseudomonadati > Pseudomonadota > Gammaproteobacteria > Enterobacterales > Morganellaceae > Providencia > Providencia sp. PROV129. The sequence goes on along the minus strand of NZ_JAMPQD010000008.1, from coordinate 204,588 downwards.
CATGATCAGCGATACCTAAACACAAGTAGTGGAAAGGACGCTGGTGCTTCTGACATAACTGCGCAGATTGTAAAAAAGGCGTGCCAGAAGTCGCTTCAGGGGCTTCACGTAAATCAAAATGGGCATCAAAATTGATGATCCCAATCGTTTTTCCTGATTGATTTTGTTCGACATAATCAAATAACCCTTGAAAGCTAGCAAAGGCCACTTCATGGCCACCACCTAATATAATCGGGCGCTCATTTGCAGTTAAACTTTCAATAATTTTGTCGGATAAGCGGCGTTGTGCAGATTCAAGATCACCATCATCACAACTTACGGTTCCTAGATCTTTAATGGCTAGCGGTTGGTGGATAGGTAACCCAGCAAGTTGGCGACGAATAGCATCAGGCCCTGCTTTAGCCCCTTGTCGGCCTTTATTGCGTCTTACGCCCTCATCAGAGGCAAAGCCTATCAACGTAAATTGTGCGGGTGATACTTTGTTAATCACTTGATGAATACGCAAATGTTCTTGTGTTTCACCATCCGTGCGCCCTTGCCATTGGAAAGGTTGTGTCATAGTTACTCCAAATTAATCAATTTAGTGATGTTATCTGCCGCTTGACGTGTATGCATAATTAACTCGTCAACACGGTGAGTTGAGCGAAATTCAGGGGCCATAACGGAGACGACGGCCAGTACATCATTTCCTTTAAAAATCGGGGCGGAAACGCCAAAGACCCCCTCATCAATCTCACTGGTTGATGTGCCGTAGCCTTGTTTGCGGATCTGCTGTAAGTCTTGTTGTAATTTCAGCTTATCTACGTCAGAAATAAGCTGTTTTGCATGTATCTCAGACACGTGTTCTTGGTATTGTGTTTGATGAAAAGCTAACAATGTTTTGGCACTGGCCCCTTTGATTAGGGTATTACCGCGGCCAATGATAAATGAGCAACGTAGGGCTTGTTCGCTTTCTATCATGTCTACACAAATCGTTTCTCGCAGGTTTGAGGTGATAATCGCTGCGGTTTCTCGTGTTTTTTTCGCTAATGATTGAAGCTCTGATTTTGTGGCTTCCATCAATAAGCTGTGGTGATAGTATTTTTCGTGATTTTTGATACTCTGCGAGCCGACACAATAAGTACCATACTGCTTTGCATGAGACACAAATTCCCATTCTATGAGAATTGTCAGTAAGCGATAAACCGTTGATAATGGAATATCCAGTGCAGTTGAGATAACCTGTGGCGTCACTGGGGATGCGCAACTCGTGATGTAGGACAAGACATCTAAGGTTCTATTAATGCTGTTCATCGCATCTCCTTTTTTTCGAACTTAGCAGTAAATTTTTTGTGCCTCAAATATAATTCTCATATTATAAGAATTATATTGTAGCGAATAGGTTAAACGATGACTTTTATTTGCTCAATATGAGAAAATGGTCAGCTTCAGGTAAGTAGAGTGTGTGGATGAGCAATCAGAAAAAAAACTACCGAAAAGGTGGGTTTACATTTAAACAGTTTTTTGTGGCCCATGACCAATGTGCAATGAAAGTGGGCACTGATGGCGTATTATTAGGGGCATGGGCACCTATTGGTCATGTTCAATTTGCATTGGATATCGGTAGTGGGAGTGGGTTAGTCGCGCTAATGTTGGCACAGCGACAACAAAATGCACAAATTGATGCTGTTGAATTGGATGTTCAAGCAGCGCAGCAAGCTCAATGTAATTTTGTGGAGTCACCTTGGGCGAAACGGTTACATATCATCAATCAGGATATTATTCACTATAGTCAGCATTCACCCACTCAATATGATTTGATTGTAAGCAATCCGCCTTATTTTGAGCCTGCGGTGGCGTGTCGAGATGAGCAACGTGACCAAGCTCGCTACACAAGCGCACTAACCCATGACGTACTATTAGAATGTGCCCAGCGTTGTTTAACGGAAAATGGGTTATTTTGTTTAGTGCTACCGTATGAAGTTGGTGAGAAAGTGCAGGCAATGGCTGAAAGTAGGGGGTGGTTTACGGCGTTGAGAGTCAATGTTAGTGACAAACCAACAACACCATTTCACCGTATGTTATTGGGTTTGCGATTAGTGAAATCTCACACTCAGGTAAGCAATTTAGCTCTAAAAGCACAGAGCGGTGAGTATACTGGGGATTTTCGCGCATTGATCCAGCCGTTTTACCTTAAATATTAAAACCAACGGAACAGTTATTCCGTTGGTTTCGTGGCTTTATTCAGGTTTCAGGACAGTTGGACCTGAATTTTCTAACATATCTGGATAGTCTAATGTGTAGTGTAGCCCACGGCTTTCTTTGCGCGCCAAAGCGCATCGCACCATTAGCTCCGCGACTTGTACAAGGTTTCGTAACTCTAGTAAGTTATTGGAAATACGGAAGTTAGCATAATAGTCATGAATTTCTTGCTGTAATAAATGAATACGTCGGAGTGCCCGTTCGAGGCGCTTAGTGGTTCTCACAATCCCCATGTAGTCCCACATAAATAAACGTAATTCATGCCAGTTATGTTGGATTACAACTTGTTCATCGGAGTTATGTACTCGGCTTTCATCCCATTCAGGTAAATGTGGTACTTCACCAATATTTTGCAGTGTCGATTTGATGTTTTCTGCGGCTGACCAGCCATATACAAGGCATTCTAACAATGAATTAGATGCCATACGGTTCGCTCCGTGTAGGCCAGTATAACTAACCTCACCAATGGCATATAAGTGCGCAATATCAGTCATACCTGTTTGATCGACAATCACCCCGCCACAGGTATAATGTGCAGCGGGCACGATAGGAATAGGCTCTTTGGTGATATCTAACCCTAACGTCATTAATTTGGCATAAATAGTTGGGAAATGATGTTGCACAAAATCTGTTGGCTTATGGCTGATATCAAGGTACATACAGTCTGCGCCAAGACGTTTCATTTCGTGGTCAATGGCTCGTGCAACAATATCACGAGGTGCAAGTTCTTCTCGTTCGTCATAATCAGGCATAAAGCGGCTGCCATCAGGGCGTTTTAAATACGCACCTTCACCCCGTAATGCTTCGGTAAGTAAAAAGTTTCGTGCTTGTGGGTGGAATAAGCAAGTGGGGTGAAATTGGTTGAACTCTAAGTTAGCAACACGGCAACCTGCCCGCCATGCCATTGCAATGCCATCCCCTGACGAAATATCGGGGTTAGTGGTATATTGATAGACTTTTGCCGCGCCACCTGTGGCTAAAATAACGGTTTTGGCGCGGATCGTTTCAACTTGCTCTTTTTTCCGATTCCAAACGTAAGCACCCAAAATACGTGAGGGTGCCTTGTCTTCGGATAGAATTAAGTCAACAGCATTATAGCGTTCTTTTATATGGATATTTGGGTGAGCAAAAGCGAGGTCAACAAGCGTAGTTTCAACTTCTTTTCCTGTCGCATCAGCATGGTGAAGTATGCGACGATGGCTGTGACCACCTTCTCGCGTTAAGTGGTACTGAGTCTCGCCACTTTCTGTGATTTCAGTATCGAATAAAACACCTTGGTCAATAAGCCACTGCACGCATTCTTTTGCATTAGAGGCGATAAATTCAACCGCACCTTTATGACAAATGCCTGCTCCAGCAATGAGGGTATCTTCAACATGGGATTCGATGCTGTCGGTATCATCAAATACGGCGGCAATACCACCTTGAGCATAATAAGAAGCGCCTTCACTCAAGCTGCTTTTACTCAAAATAGTCACTTGGTGGAAAGGAGCAAGGCGTAAGGCGGCGGATAGCCCTGCGACACCACTGCCAATGATTAAAATATCAGTGTAATGCTGTGTGGATCCGTTCATGAGTGTTTGCTGTATATAATAGTATGTAGTGTGTTTTTTTATGTTAGCCTATCAGATTGTCGATTACTATTGCTGGATAGATGTTTACAGTCACTATTTTGACCCAGGTCTATTTACTTATTCGCATCGAATAAATGTGATAGCTATAGCATTCATTTGCAAAATCCGTATGCTGTGTTCTTGACCTTTAAGGTATTTGTATGCAACTGTTTTAATAAGGATCTTTGGGATCTTAGAAAATGAAAATCCAGCACTTTTGTAAATTTTTGACTATTTTTTTAGATTAAATTGAACTTCAATGGTTTCTATAACTCAAAGTAGTGCTTGCTTTAGGATGGGAGAACATGAACAAGTCAACATATTATCAGCCTGAGTTCGGGAGATGCTTCCCGAAATGAGCGAGCAATTAACAGACCAATTATTGGTTGAAAAGGTACAAAAAGGCGATCAACAAGCTTTCAACTTACTGGTAATTAAATACCAGCACAAAGTTGCAAGTTTAGTATCCCGTTATGTGCCGCAAGCGGATGTGCCTGATGTAGCACAAGAATCATTTATAAAAGCGTATCGTGCTATCGGTTCGTTTCGTGGTGACAGCGCATTTTATACTTGGCTTTATCGTATTGCGGTCAATACGGCTAAAAATTATTTAGTCGCACAAGATAGACGCCCTCCTGCGTCAGATCTTGAAGCGAGTGATGCTGAAAACTTTGAAACCGCTGGTGCTTTAAAAGAAATTTCGAACCCAGAGAACTTAATGTTGTCTGAAGAATTAAAGAAAGTTGTTTTCAAAACCATCGAATCCTTGCCTGAAGACTTACGAATGGCAATCACACTTCGTGAACTTGATGGTTTGAGCTATGAAGAAATCGCTGAAATTATGGATTGCCCAGTAGGTACTGTACGTTCCCGTATTTTTAGGGCAAGGGAAGCGATTGATAATAAAGTACAACCTCTGATTCAACAGCACTAACGCTATTAAATCAGCAGATTAATTATAATTGTGATGCAATTAACTGAAGGTAATTGGGCATGCAAAGAGAGAAACTTTCCGCAATGATGGATGGCGAAGCTCTAGATTTAGAGCTTGTAAATGCCATTTCATGTGATTCAACGTTAAAGCAACGTTGGGAGAGCTATCATCTTATTCGTGATACTCTACGTAATGATACTGGCAATGTCATACATTTTGATATTGCAAGTAACGTTGCGGCAGCATTAGAGAATGAAGCTGTGCGTATTAATCCTCAGGTAGTTGTCGAATCGCAGCCTGAACCTGCGACTTGGGGTGCTTTCCCATTCTGGGGTAAAATCCGTCCTTGGGCGAGCCAAATAACTCAAATTGGTGTTGCAGCATGTGTTTCATTAGCCGTTATTGTGGGGGTACAGCAGTACAACCAAAGTAATGCTGTTGATTCCACCGTTGATGAGCCAATGTTTAATACCATTCCTGTTGGAAGTGGTGCGCCTGTAAGCCTGAATATTTCTGATAACCAATTATTTGGTAATGAACAACAACTTCAACAGGTTGAACAACAAAATCAACGTATTAATGCGATGCTGCAACAATATGAAATTGAAAGACGCTCGATGTTGAACCAGCAATATCAACAATCTGAACAACCTGCATCTGCGGCAGGAGTTAAGCTGAAATAATGAAAAAATGGTTATCCGTCATCTGCCTGACGGGCAGCCTGATTATTTCTAATCAAGCTTCGGCATCTGAACAGGGTGCCGATGTCCTTTTTAAAGAAATGGGGAATGCTGCCCAAAACCTTTCTTATGAAATGTCATTTATGACATTCAGCCCGCAAACAATTACACCTGTAAGATATCGCCACGCAATTATTGATGGTATTCCTGTTTCACAAATGATTCAGATGGATTCATCACGCCGAGAGATTGTTCAAAAAGGTGATAGGATTAGTTACTTTGAGCCAGGCTTCGATGCGTTTAGTTTGAATGGTCAAAATATCGTTGATAATTTACCTTCTGTTTTATTTACAAATTATGAACAGATAAAGCCTTACTACAATTTTATTGATGCGGGGCGCACACATATTGGTGATCGACCTGCTTTGGTGATCCGCATAATATCGAAAGACAATTCCCGATTTAATTATGTACTATTAATCGATGAGGAAACGAAACTGCCGCTACGTATTGATTTGTTGGATAATAACAGCCAAACGTTAGAGCAATTTCGGGTTATCTCTACAGTGCTAGATAGTAAAACAGTTAATGATTCATTACTTGCATTGAGTAAGGTGAATATGCCGCCGTTATTGGTATATCCGAAAAATACGGCACCATCCTTCAAATGGCAAGTGGGGATGCTTCCTCCAGGCTTTGAAGAAACATCGCGTTCTGTACGTAAATTAAGTGAAGATGACGTTGTGGAAAGTGCAATGTTCAGCGATGGGTTATTTACCTTCTCAGTGAATGTGACAAAATCGGTGAAAGGCCCGTTGTTAGATCAACCAATGCAAAATGGGCGTCGTTCAATTTATACTATGACACAAAAGCAAAATGTCATTACAGTAATTGGCGAATTACCTTTGCCAACGGCACAAGTTATCGCAGGTAGTGTTCAGTTTCGGGAGTAGGTTATGGTAAAAGAGTGGGCAACTGTCATTCGTTGGCAAAACGGAAGGGCACTGCTACGTTATGGCTCTTCATCAGGATGTGGAAGTTGCGGTGCTCGTAAAACGTGTGGCTCTTATGCACTCAGCAAAATAGGGCCAAACACGGAACATGAATTAGAAATTGCTATTGAACAACCTTTAGTCGTAGGACAAAAAATCGAGGTTGGTATTCCCGAAGGGAGTTTAATTCGTTCGGCTATGCTGGTGTACTTAACTCCAATTTTAGGGTTGTTTATTTTTGCTGGGTTAGCTCAATCGTTTGATTTTAGCCAATTTTTGGTAGCGACTTCTGGTGTATTAGGGGGTGTGGTTGGTTTTTATACTGCACGGAAATTAGCTTCTCATTGGCGTGATGATGACGCATTTCAGCCTGTCGTCTTGCAAATAGGTTTACCACCTTCCGAACTTTCAGTACAGGTTAACTGCTAAATATCAATAGATTGTATTCAATTCATTATTTGATACCATGATAAAAAAGGGGAAAACGTGATGTTTTCCTTTTGTAGTTTATTGGTTTAAATAATCAATTAATTGATTTTTCAGTCTCTTTTGAGATAAAAATCAAAATAGGCTTGTTATTATTCGTAATAAATGAGTATTTAGAGGGTTAAATTAGCGCTAAATTAGTGCTCTAACTCATTAACCTTTAGCAAGTTTACAGTTGTTTTACATTGAATCTTTGTGTTAGCGGGGTCTTATATGTAAAATGCAGCTAATTAACAATCTTGTGATAATCATAGCATTTTAGTTTTGTCGCGATATTTGCACAAAACTGATTTTGTAAGGCAATTTAAAAGAAGATATTACCTTGAAAATCAATAATATAAGAAACTTTTCTATCATTGCTCATATCGACCATGGCAAATCCACGTTATCTGATCGTATTATTCAGATTTGTGGTGGTTTAACGGATCGCGAAATGGCAGCGCAGGTTTTAGATTCAATGGATCTGGAACGTGAGCGTGGAATTACCATCAAAGCACAGAGCGTTACGCTCGATTATAAAGCCTCTGACGGTGAAACTTACCAATTAAACTTTATCGACACACCAGGCCACGTTGACTTCTCTTATGAAGTTTCGCGTTCTCTTGCGGCGTGTGAAGGGGCACTGTTAGTTGTCGATGCAGGGCAAGGTGTTGAAGCTCAAACATTAGCTAACTGCTATACAGCGATTGAAATGGATTTAGAAGTCGTTCCTGTTTTAAACAAGATTGACTTGCCAGCGGCAGACCCAGAGCGAGTTGCTGATGAAATTGAAGACATTGTAGGCCTTGACGCCCACGATGCCGTTCGCTGTTCTGCAAAAACGGGTATTGGTGTTCAGGATGTGATTGAACGCCTTGTTAAGGAGATCCCACCACCAGTTGGTGATGTGGATGCCCCATTACAAGCACTGATTATTGACTCTTGGTTTGATAACTATTTAGGCGTTGTTTCGTTGATCCGTATTAAAAACGGGTCACTGAAAAAAGGCGATAAAATTAAAGTCATGAGTACAGGGCAGGTGTATAACGCTGATCGCCTTGGTATTTTCACACCTAAACAAATCGACCGTGATGTACTTAGTTGTGGTGAAGTAGGCTGGTTAGTCTGCGCAATTAAAGACATCACAGGTGCGCCAGTAGGGGATACCTTAACGGGCGCTCGTAATCCTGCGGAAAAAGCACTACCAGGCTTTAAAAAAGTAAAACCACAGGTTTATGCGGGTTTATTCCCTGTCAGTTCCGATGACTATGAAGGTTTCCGTGATGCGCTAGGTAAACTTAGCTTAAACGATGCCTCTCTATTCTATGAGCCTGAAACATCGACTGCTTTAGGTTTCGGTTTCCGTTGTGGTTTCCTTGGCTTATTGCATATGGAAATCATTCAAGAACGTTTAGAACGTGAATACGATCTTGACCTGATCACTACAGCACCAACGGTTGTATATGAAGTTCAGCAAACCAACGGTGAGATTGTTTATGTGGATAGCCCATCAAAGCTGCCAGCATTAAACAATATTGAAGAACTGCGTGAGCCAATTGCAGAATGCCACATGTTAATGCCTAAAGAATACTTAGGTAACGTGATTACACTTTGTATTGAGAAACGTGGCGTTCAAACCAATATGGTCTATCATGGTAATCAAGTTTCGTTGACATATGACATTCCTATGTCTGAAGTCGTACTGGATTTCTTCGACCGTTTGAAATCAACATCTCGTGGTTATGCATCATTGGATTATGCATTTAAGCGTTTTCAGCCGTCAGACATGGTTAGGGTTGATGTGCTTATCAACAACGAACGTGTTGATGCATTAGCATTGATTACACACCGCGCAAACTCACAATATCGTGGTCGTGAATTAGTCGAGAAAATGAAAGAACTGATCCCACGCCAGCAGTTTGATATTGCTATCCAGGCCGCGATTGGTAACCATATTATTGCTCGTTCTACAGTTAAACAGTTGCGTAAAAACGTACTTGCCAAATGTTATGGCGGTGACGTTAGCCGTAAGAAGAAACTGTTGCAGAAGCAAAAGGATGGTAAGAAACGTATGAAACAAGTGGGTAACGTTGAGCTACCACAAGAAGCGTTCCTTGCTATATTGCATGTTGGTAAAGACAACTAAGTTTACAAGGAGTCTCAATGGCTAACACCTTTGCCTTGATCCTAACACTGGCAACTTTAATCACTGGGATTATATGGTGTTTAGATAAGTTTAAATTTGCGCCTGCGCGTAAAGCAAAACTGAAGCAGTTACAGGATGCAACAAATGGTGCAGTGAGCGAAGCGGATGTGGCGAATGCTGTCCGCCGCCCTTCATGGCTAGAAACAGGGACATCAATTTTTCCTGTGTTAGCTATTGTACTGATTGTACGGTCATTTATTTATGAGCCGTTTCAAATTCCATCAGGGTCAATGATGCCAACGTTATTAGTTGGTGACTTCATGTTGGTTGAGAAATTTGCATACGGTTTAAAAGACCCTATTACACAAACGACACTGATCGAAACAGGTAAACCAAAACGCGGTGATATTGCTGTATTTAAATACCCTCGTGACACAAATGTCGATTTTGTTAAACGTGTAATAGGTTTGCCAGGTGATAAAATTGTTTATAATCCAGATGCCAAGGAACTGACGATTTATCCAAATTGTGCGGATAACAAATGCACAGAAAATTTGCCGATTACTTACGGGCCATTAGCCCCAAGTGAATGGACAATGTTTTTTGATGTAGCCTCTGTTGTTGATAGTCAAAAAGGGAATTATGAAGTTCCATTAGATCAAGAGTTGCCACGTAATGCATTGCGTCAATATGAGCGTAGCGAAAAACTCGATACAGTTGAACATCAAATTCTAATTATTCGCCAAGCCGTCACCGAAGCAAAATACTTGCAACCAGGAATGCCATTAAATGAGTGGATTGTTCCTGAAAAACAATATTTTATGATGGGTGATAATCGGGACAATAGCTCTGACAGCCGTATGTGGGGTTTTGTTCCTGAGCAAAATTTAGTGGGTCGCGCTGTGTTTATTTGGTTAAGCCTCGATAAGCAAGAAAACGAATGGCCAACAGGCATTCGCTTTAGTCGAATTGGTCCACTATAATTTCATTGATTGGATATGCCAACAGTGAAGGTGCGGGTTTTCATTTGAAAATCCGCATTAACCGAAGCATTATTATTTTACCCAGTGTACAATATAATTTAATTAATATTATTGGCTCCCCAATTATAACTCCTTTCTTTTGTAACTCACTGTAACTAATAATATTTATCTCATTAGTTCTACTGAGCTACAAAAAATGTGGGTAGGTAAGGAGTCAGTGCAAACGCAACAGTTTTGTAAAATACATTATTTTACAGGTCTGTTGCGTGTGCTTTTTTTATCAAATAAAAATGGTTGGGCGCACATGAACCCCTCTTTAGTAGAAAGATTACAACGTAAGCTTGGTTATCAATTCAAACAACATGATTTGCTGATTCAAGCTTTAACTCACAGAAGTGCCAGCAGTAAACATAATGAACGCCTAGAGTTTTTAGGGGATTCAATCTTAAGTTTTGTGATTGCAAATGACCTGTATCACCGTTTTCCTAAAGTGGATGAGGGGGATATGAGCCGGATGCGGGCAACACTTGTTCGTGGAAATACATTGGCAGAAATTGCCCGTGAGTTTGAACTGGGTGAGTGCTTACGCTTAGGTCCAGGTGAGTTAAAAAGCGGTGGATTTCGTCGAGAATCAATTCTTGCAGATACAGTGGAAGCACTGATAGGTGGCATTTTCTTAGACAGCGATATCCAAACGATTGAACGAATTATTTTAGATTGGTATCAAAGCCGATTAATTGAAATTAGTCCGGGTGATAAACAAAAAGACCCGAAAACACGGTTACAAGAATATCTGCAAGGGCGTCACTTACCATTACCGAACTATTTAGTTGTTCAAGTAAAAGGTGAGGCTCATGATCAGGAGTTTACGATCCACTGCCAAGTAAGTGGCATCGAACAACCCATCCATGGTGTTGGTTCAAGTCGTCGTAAAGCAGAGCAAGCCGCAGCAGAGCAAGCATTGAAAATTTTGGAGCTTGAATGAGTGAATTACAATCCCACTGTGGTTTCGTTGCCATAGTTGGACGGCCGAATGTCGGTAAATCGACATTATTAAATCAATTACTGGGGCAAAAAGTCTCGATCACCTCGAGAAAGCCACAGACGACTCGCCATCGTATTATGGGGATCCACACAGAAGATAATTATCAAATTATCTATGTTGATACCCCAGGGTTACATATTGAAGAAAAACGTGCAATTAACCGCTTAATGAACCGTGCAGCATCAAGTTCTATTGGTGATGTTGAACTGGTCATTTTTGTCGTTGAAGGTACCAACTGGACCGCTGATGATGAAATGGTTCTAACTAAGCTATCAAGCTTACGTTGCCCTGTCATTTTAGCAATCAATAAGATTGATAACGTGACCGATAAGACGGTTTTATTGCCACATATTGGCATGATCAGCCAAAAAATGAATTTTTTAGATGTTGTGCCAATCAGTGCTGAAAAAGGTACTGGCGTGGATACAATCGCTAAAATTGTGAGGCAACATATCCCTGAAGCAACACATCATTTCCCTGAAGACTATATTACAGATCGTTCTCAACGTTTTATGGCGTCAGAAATGATCCGTGAAAAGCTGATGCGCTTTTTGGGCGATGAGTTACCTTATTCTGTTACCGTTGAAATTGAACAATTTAAAGTAACCGAAACAGGTATTTACCATATCAATGGTTTAATTCTTGTTGAACGTGAAGGCCAGAAAAAAATGGTCATTGGTAACAAAGGTAGCAAACTGAAAACTATTGGTACGGAAGCGCGTATCGACATGGAACGCATGTTTGATAACAAAGTTCACCTTGAGCTTTGGGTCAAAGTTAAATCAGGCTGGGCGGATGATGAAAGAGCATTACGCAGTCTGGGTTATGTTGACGATCTAAAATAGTAGGTGGCGGAGTGAGTGGTTGGCAACGCGCATTTGTGCTCCATTCAAGGCCTTACAGTGAAACAAGTTTATTACTTGACTTCTTTACTGAAGGTGAAGGGAAAATTCGCTTACTGGCTAAAGGTGCTCGCCGCAATCGCTCCCCTTTAAGAGGCTGTTTACAGCCTTTCACACCTTTGCTAATCCGTTGGAGTGGCAAAGGTGAAATTAAAACCTTGATTAGTGCAGACCCTGTTTCGTTAGCACTTCCTCTAAGTGGTACTGTTCTTTATAGTGGTCTGTACCTTAATGAACTCACGGCTCGTGTGATTGAGTTTGGGACGCCTTACTCCGCGTTATTTTTTGATTACCTTTCTTGTTTGCAAGTCCTTGCCGCAAGCGAGCGTACCCCTGAATTTGCCTTGCGCCAGTTTGAATTAGCGCTATTATCCTACCTTGGTTATGGCGTGGATTTTTTACATTGCGCAGGCAGTGGGGAGCCTGTTTCTGACACAATGACTTATCGCTACCGTGAGGAAAAAGGTTTTATAGGCAGTTTAATTGTTGACCAACTTAGTTTTACGGGTAAACAATTAAAAGCACTTGCAAGCCGTGATTTCCCTGATGCTGACACCCTAAAGGCTGCAAAGCGTTTCACTCGTATGGCGTTAAAACCTTATTTAGGTGGCAAGCCATTAAAAAGTAGAGAGTTGTTTAGGCAATTTGTCGTATCACCTACCCCTGCGAACAAACCAAGCTAATAGTTCATTATTGATTTTATTTATGTATTAACTGCTATGTTTTGTTTTATTCCTCTTTTTATCTCTTTCTAACTTATCTTTTTCAGCTCTGTATTGGTTGTACCTCATTTTATGGTGTTAAACCACTAAGTTTGGGGCCTCATCATAAAGTTTACGAAGCGCTTCGCAAAAATTTTATCCTTCATATGTAATAGCGTTGTTGTTTTGGAATTTGCCTCGAATGATACAAGATTTATTCCCTGAACTTTGAAAATTACAGTAGGATAGTGGCATTGAAGTATCCGTTACCGTTTATTGAAGGGAGTATAAAATGGCAGAGCTTTTATTAGGCGTTAATATTGATCATATTGCGACAGTCAGAAATGCACGAGGGACGCAATACCCTGACCCTGTGCAGGCCGCATTTGTTGCTGAACAAGCAGGTGCAGACGGCATCACAGTACATTTACGTGAAGACCGCCGTCATATTACGGATAGAGATGTTGAGCTACTCAACAAAACAATACAAACGCGTATGAACCTTGAAATGGCAGTAACGGATGAAATGGTTGATATTGCTTGCCGTATTAAACCTGCATTTTGTTGTCTTGTTCCTGAAAAGCGCGAAGAAGTGACCACTGAAGGTGGTTTGGATGTTGCAGGTCAAAAGCAAAAAGTGGCAGATGCAGTGAAGCGCTTAACTGAAGCCGGTATTTTAGTATCTCTATTTATTGATGCTGACCACACACAAATTGATGCTGCTCAGGAATGTGGGGCGCCATTTATTGAGATCCACACTGGAGCATATGCGGATGCAAAAACGGAGCAGGAACAAGAGTTAGAGTTTCGCCGTATCCGTGATGGCGTCACTTACGCGGCAGGTAAAGGTATCAAGGTGAATGCAGGGCATGGTTTGACTTACCATAATGTTCAACGTATTGCACAATTACCTGAAATTTATGAGTTAAACATTGGCCATGCAATTATTGGGCGTGCATTGTTTAGCGGGCTCGCACAAGCGGTTGCTGATATGAAAAAAATCTTATTAGAAGCGCGTAAATAATGGCAATTGTTGGGCTAGGAACAGATATCGTTGAAATAACGCGTATTGAATCTGTTATTGAACGTACAGGCGACAGCTTAGCCAAGCGAATTCTGACTGAGAAAGAGTTCTTGCAATACCAGCAGCAAGCAAAGCCCGCTCGTTTTTTGGCGAAACGATTCGCAGTTAAAGAAGCGGCAGCTAAAGCCTTGGGAACGGGCATCCGTAATGGTCTAGCATTTAATCAGTTTGAAGTGACGAATGATGAACTGGGTAAACCATTGCTGAATTTAAAGGGGGAAGCATTAAAGTTGGCTGAAAGCTTAAACGCAACCCGTTTCCACGTTTCAATAACGGATGAACGGCATTATGCGTCAGCTACCGTGATTATTGAACGCCTTAGTGATTGAATTTGCTTCTGATAGGCTGAATATAAAGCTGCCAGTCATATCTGGCGGCTTTACAAATAAAGTTATCGTGAGTGGGATTAAAGTTAGATTTTATCTGCGTGATGGATAGCGACAAATTTATCCCACAACTGTTCTTCAGTTTCTATGTGGTTAGGGTCAGTAATAATGGTGTTAGTAATAGGGCAAACCGACTGGCAAGTCGGTTTGTCATAGTGGCCAACGCACTCTGTGCATAAGCTTGAGTCAATTTCATAAATTTCAGCGCCCATAAAAATTGCATCATTAGGGCATTCGGGTTCACACATATCACAATTGATACATTTTTTGGTAATTAACAGTGCCATTTATAATAACTTGCATTCAATTAAGTTAAAAATCAGTAACTTATATCTTGCACCTATTCGTTACTTCCAGTTTGGGTTTTACTTAAGTTATATTTCGTATTGAAAAACAAAAGGTTGTAATATAGAAGCACTGCACTTTACATATAACATATGTATCAGTGAGTGTATCTAGATTCTGTCGTTATAAAACTATTTTAAACGCCCTGAGCTGTGGAGTCGAATAAATTACACCAGTACTCATTTTTATCCATGATTAATATCATGATAACAAGAGACTACAGATAGAGTGATGTTATAAAGCATTGCACTAATCTAGTTTCTGAAGTTGATAAATCATCAAAAAATTTTTTTTGTATAATTATCTATTTTGAAAGAAATTTCATTTTATAAACTCTGTGGTTAACGAAATCCAAGTCGGATCCTTTTGAGGGTGACATAACCTATTGTTTTTAATATTTAAACCAAAATAATGATAGTGTTCACAAATAACGAAATCTATGGTAGTAATAATAAAAAATATAAAGGGATGCAAACATGTTTGAAACTCTCGGGGTTCTTAATTTCTGGACTTATCTTGCTGGATTGGTCTTCATTATTATTGTACCAGGGCCTAATTCGATTTATGTACTCAAAACGAGTACTTCCAGTGGTGCTCGGTATGGCTATCGAGCTGCACTAGGCGTTTTTACAGGTGATGCCATATTGGTTTTTTTATCTTTTATCGGCGTCGCATCTGTGATTAAAGCATCTCCAACCCTTTTTATGATTGTTCGCTATCTTGGTGCGGCTTACCTTTTATATCTCGGTTGTAAAATCTTATACGGTACATTAAAGCGCAAGCCACAGGTTGAGGGAGAAGAGGTTGCGGTGACAGTCAAGTCAGAAAACCATTTTGTTCGCGCTTTAGCGTTAAGTCTTACGAATCCAAAAGCGATTTTATTTTATATTTCGTTTTTTATTCAGTTTGTTGATTTTAACTACGCGAATGCGTGGGTACCATACCTTGTTCTGGCGACAATCTTAGAGTTAGTCAGCTTTTTATATTTAAGCATACTGATTTTTAGTGGCTATTTGATTGCTAAATTTTTACGTGAGAAAAAAATTCTCGCAAAATTGGGTAATTGCACTGTTGGGGCCTTCTTTATGGGCTTTGCAGCAAAACTGGCATTGAGCAATTAGTTTGTCGGGTGAAGAATCTCAAGATTAAGATTTAAAATTGCAGTCACTCTGACATTTGGTAATAATTAGCTTTCGAGTTAAGCGCCCAGAGGTAAGAGTGACACAAATAGAAATTGATGAATATTGGATGAAGCAAGCCCTTGAACTTGCTTTAAAAGCACAAGATGTAGGTGAAATCCCAGTAGGTGCATTATTAGTTAAAGATAATCAGTTAATCGCCTCTGGTTGGAATCGTTCGATTCTCGACCATAACCCGACCGCCCATGCTGAAATTATGGCACTGCAACAAGCAGGGCAAACACTGAGTAATTATCGTCTGCTTGATACCACGTTATACGTTACTTTAGAGCCTTGCATAATGTGTGCAGGCGCGATGATCCATAGCCGTATTAGGCGCGTTGTTTATGGTGCGAAAGATTTTAAAACAGGCGCCTGTGGTTCTTATATCAACATCATGGAGCAAGCAGGGCTAAACCATTATGTGGAAGTCACGGGGGGAATTTTAGCAGAAGAATGCTCCTCGATGCTGAGTGCTTTTTTTAAAATGCGTAGAACACAGAAAAAAGAACAAAAGCGCCAACAGAATTAACGCTTTGTGAATTGATGCAAAAAATCTGATTAAGGTGTTGAATTAGGTGTTTTAAGAGGGGAAATGAACACAGGGCTTTGTTCTGATTCAGTTTCTTTGGGTTCAGGATGCAATGCAATGAAATGAGGTATTGGCCGAGTGATGTTTTCGTGTTTTCATTGTTATCTTGAGACAGCTTTGATGAGTTCAATCCCCCTAAATAGGGAATATGATTATTGTCAGGGATTGGTGATTGGTTTTCAACAGTTTTAGCCTCTTTCGTTTTTAAGTTCTCAGGCAAAATTAAATAGGTTAAAGACTGTTGGGCAATATCCAAAGCATGCTGCTTACGCTCTTGTGTTTGAAGGTATCCCACTAAGCTTTGATGGTATCGGCGGATATTTTCTACATAACGATAAGCTTCATGCCCACGTGCATAACCATAAGTGAGCTGTGAGTAATATTTCTTCTGGGTTAACAGTGGAAGCCGTGCTTTAACATCAAGCCACCTGTCTGGGTCACCACCAAGCATCTGAGTTAATTTTCGTACATCCAACATATGTCCATAGCCCATATTATAAGCAGAAAGTGCAAACCAAATACGGTCATCTTCCGCAATAGTTTCTGGTAACCTTTCCATTATATAAGCAATATAGGCTGCGCCACCTTTAATGCTTTCTTCTGCATCTAACCTGTCTGAGATACCCATCGTCGCAGCCGTAGGTTTAGTTAACATCATTAAACCACGTACACCTGTTGGCGAAGTCGCAAGGGGGTCCCAATGAGACTCTTGCCACGCAATTGCGGCGAGGAGTTTCCAATCAATCACTTCAGCGTATTTTTCAAATAATGGTTGATATTCAGGTAGTTTATTATCGATTGCTTTAATAAATGCCATCGTATCGAAATAATCGAACGATTCCACATGGCTAAAATATTTCTCATTCAAGCGAGCCAAAAGCTCCGTTTCGTTGCCTTGGTTGAAAAAATCAAGTAGGGCAGCATCTAAACTATTTTCTTCACCACGTCGCATATACCAGGTGACAGCATGATCATCGAGTAAATCAAAGGCGACGGCTATCTGTGGGTGAATGCGCTGTTGTAATGCAACGGCGATAGAGTCTTCTAGGGTATAGTCGATTTCACCATCAGCAAGCATTTCAAGGATCTGATTTGTATTGTATTTAGAGGTCTCTTCCCATTTTAAGTTTGGGTATTCTTTGGCAAGCTCTTTTAAGGTGCTTGCATGGGCTGTGCCAGAAGTGACAAGCAGTTTACCATTGATATCATTAAACGATTTAGGACGTGTTGAACCTTTACGATAGACCAATTGCTGAGTCACCGTCAGGTAGCTTGGGCCAGTTTTGGTCTTAGTTAATCGGTCTTTATTGTAGAGTAGCCCAGCAACAGCGATATCAGCATCACCATTTTCGAGGTCGACAAAAATCTGCTCGAATGTCGGGCGGATAGTAATTTTAAGTTTGACTCCTAGGTACGAAGCAAAGCCTTGAGCAAGCTCGTAGTCAAAACCACGAAGCTGTTTTTGCTCATCTATATAGATAAGTGGCGAGCTGACGGCACTAATACGTAATTCACCTTGTGACAGTATTTTATTAATTTGTGAATCTTGCGTATTGGGCCAGCGGATATTAAAGCCGATGACCATTGAAGCCAGTAGCGCGATAACCACGATGATTAAGTAGTTAACTTTTAAGTTATTCAAATAATAATTTCTCGTGCAGTCACTGGTGTTGTGTGGTGTCTAAAAAAGAGTATGGCTAAGTAATGGTTATAATTCCAGTGGTTGGGTATTTTGCTCAACAATTATGATCGGTGCAACCTATATTATCGTATTTAGCACATAATAATATTTAACTAATCGCTTTATTTTTAATCACGCAAACGGTTTCGTATTGATGAACATTGCTCTATAATGGGCTCCAGTTTCCCTGCTTTCATGTTCAGGGCTGGCGTTTAAAAGAGAGAAATTAAGACTATGGAAATTTTGCGTGGTTCACCTGCTCTATCAGCATTTCGTATTACCCGCCTTTTGGCGTTGTTTGCAGAAAAACAACTACCTGTAACAGATATCTATGCTGAATATATGCACTTTGCTGATTTATCAGCGCCGTTAAGTGATAGTGAGCAAGGCAAACTGAGCAGTTTGTTAAAATATGGTCCTTCCCTAACTGAGCACGACCCATTTGGTAAATTGATTTTAGTTACTCCACGCCCAGGTACAATTTCTCCTTGGTCATCTAAAGCAACGGATATTGCTCACAACTGTGGTCTTACCCAAGTTAAACGCATTGAACGCGGTATTGCCTACTACGTTCAGGGAAATGCATTAACGCAAGCACAGTGGCATGAAGTGATTGCACTGTTACATGACCGTATGATGGAAACAATTTTTTCTTCTTTTGAACAAGCAGGTGCCTTGTTTGCACACCAACAACCTGCACCGATGAAAACCATCGATATTATCAAAGGTGGACGCCAAGCACTGGCAACAGCAAATACAGAAATGGGGTTAGCGTTGGCGGATGACGAAATTGATTATCTGCAAGCGGCCTTCACGGGGTTAAAACGTAACCCAACAGACGTTGAGTTGTATATGTTTGCACAAGCGAACTCAGAACATTGCCGCCATAAGATTTTTAATGCGGATTGGGTCATTGATGGCCAAGAACAGCCTAAATCGCTGTTTAAGATGATCAAAAACACGTTCGAAAAAACACCTGATCACGTGCTATCTGCTTATAAAGACAATGCTGCAGTAATGGAAGGCTCTGTCGTTGGGCGTTTCTTCCCAGAGCCAGAAGGTCGCACATATCGTTATCACCAAGAAGACACCCACATTTTAATGAAAGTGGAAACCCATAACCACCCAACGGCTATTTCACCATGGCCTGGTGCAGCAACGGGTTCTGGTGGGGAAATTCGTGATGAAGGTGCGACAGGGCGCGGGGCAAAGCCCAAAGCGGGCTTAGTGGGCTTTTCAGTGTCTAATTTACGTATCCCTGGGTTTGAACAGCCTTGGGAAGAGGATTTTGGTAAGCCAGAACGCATTGTGAACGCACTGGATATCATGATGGAAGGCCCGCTTGGAGGGGCTGCGTTCAATAACGAATTTGGTCGTCCTGCATTATTAGGCTACTTCCGCACATATGAAGAGAAAGTGAACAGCCACAATGGTGAAGAATTGCGTGGCTACCACAAGCCAATTATGTTAGCGGGTGGTATTGGTAATATTCGTGCAGATCACGTACAAAAAGGTGAGATCACCGTGGGGGCGAAATTGATCGTACTCGGTGGCCCATCAATGAATATCGGCTTAGGTGGTGGTGCGGCGTCATCGATGGCATCAGGCCAGTCAGATGCAGACTTAGATTTTGCGTCAGTTCAGCGGGATAACGCCGAAATGGAGCGACGTTGCCAAGAAGTGATCGACAGATGTTGGCAGCTTGGTGATGATAACCCAATTTTATTTATTCACGATGTGGGTGCTGGGGGGTTATCCAATGCGATGCCCGAACTCGTCAGTGATGGCGGTCGTGGTGGCCGTTTTGAATTACGTAAGATTTTGAACGACGAACCTGGTATGAGCCCATTAGAGGTGTGGTGTAACGAATCTCAAGAGCGTTATGTGATGGCAGTGGCCCCTGAGAATCTGGCTGAGTTTACAGCGATTTGTGAGCGTGAACGTGCGCCATTTGCGGTGATTGGTGAAGCGACAGAAGAACGCCATTTAACCTTAAATGATGCGCATTTTGATAATCAACCGATTGATATGCCATTGGATGTATTACTGGGTAAAACACCCAAAATGCTACGTGATGTGAAAACCCTCAAAGCAGAGCCTGATGCATTAGACAGAACAGCGATTAATTTAAATGAAGCCGTCAAACGTGTTTTACACTTACCAGCGGTTGCAGAAAAAACATTCTTGATCACGATAGGTGACCGTACGGTAACGGGAATGGTTGCTCGTGATCAAATGGTAGGGCCTTGGCAAATCCCAGTAGCTGATTGTGCGGTCACTACGGCGAGCTTAGATAGTTACTACGGTGAGTCCATGTCAATTGGTGAAAGAACGCCAGTGGCATTAGTGGATTTTGCGGCATCGGCTCGTATGGCGGTAGGGGAAGCACTCACTAACCTTGCTTGTTCTTATGTGCAAGACCTTAAACGTGTGAAATTATCTGCAAACTGGATGGCAGCAGCAGGTCATCCAGGGGAAGATGCAGGGCTATATGAAGCAGTAAAAGCTGTCGGTGAAGAACTTTGTCCTGCATTGGGCTTAACTATCCCAGTGGGCAAAGACTCCATGTCGATGAAAACGCGTTGGCAGCAAAATGGTGAAGATCGTGAAATGACATCACCACTGTCATTGGTGATCACGGCGTTTGGTCGCGTTGAAGATGTACGTTTAACAGTAACGCCTGAATTAAAAACAGTAGAAGATAACGCGCTGTTATTGATTGACTTGGGTGAAGGTCAAAACGCGTTAGGCGGTTCAGCGCTTGCACAGGTTTATCGTCAACTAGGAAATAAAGCACCAGATGTACATAGCCCTGAGCGTTTACTCGGTTTCTTCAATACCATTCAAAAATTGTTATCAGAGCAAAAATTGCTGGCTTACCACGACCGGTCAGACGGTGGTCTATTCGTCACCTTAGCAGAAATGGCATTTGCAGGCCATTGTGGAATTAATGTCGACATCAGCTCATTTGATGAAGACACCTTAGCTGCATTGTTCAACGAAGAATTAGGTGCTGTGATCCAAATCAGTGGTGCAGATAGAGCTTATGTTGAGGCCTGCTTTGCAGAGGCGGGTTTAGCGAATTGTGTGCATTATTTAGGCTCTGCAATTCATGACGATGTCGTGATTATTAACAGCCGTGATACGGTCGTTTACCGTGAATCACGCAGCTTGCTGCGCCAATGGTGGGCAGAAACTACATGGCAGATGCAACGCCTGCGTGATAACGAAGTGTGTGCAGACGAAGAACACGCAATAAAGCAAGATAACCAAGACCCAGGCTTAAATGCTCATTTAACTTACGATATTGACGATGACATTGCTGCGCCGTTTATCTTATCTGGGGTGCGTCCTAAAGTTGCCGTGCTGCGTGAGCAAGGGGTTAATTCCCATGTTGAGATGGCCGCTGCTTTTGACCGAGCAGGCTTTGATGCGGTTGATGTACATATGAGTGATTTGTTAGCGGGGAATTTATCCCTTGAACAATTCCAAACTCTGGTAGCGTGTGGTGGATTCTCCTACGGTGATGTACTGGGCGCGGGTGAAGGTTGGGCAAAATCGATTTTGTTTAATAACCAAGTGCGTGATGAGTTTGCTGCGTTCTTTAATCGTCCTGACACCTTATCTCTGGGTGTATGTAATGGTTGTCAAATGATGTCCAACTTACATGAGTTGATCCCAGGAGCTGAGTTCTGGCCTCGTTTTGTTCGTAACCGTTCAGAGCGCTTTGAAGCCCGCTTTAGCTTAGTGGAAATCGCCAACAGCCCATCGTTATTACTGCAAGATATGGTAGGTTCTCGTATGGCGATAGCGGTTTCTCATGGGGAAGGGCAAGTGGAAACCCGTGCAGCCGCACATTTACAGCAATTAGAAGATAATGGGCTGGTGGCAATGCGCTTCGTGAATAACTACGGTCAGGTAACTGAGCAATATCCAGCTAACCCGAATGGGTCAGTTAATGGTATTACGTCGGTGACCTCGAAAGATGGCCGAGCAACGATCATGATGCCGCACCCTGAGCGTGTTTTCCGCACTGTGAGCAATTCATGGCACCCAGAAACATGGGGCGAGGACAGCCCATGGATGCGTATTTTCCGTAATGCGCGTAAACAGCTAGGCTAAAAAACTCAGTATTTCAGTAAGAACGGCACTCTATCGTTAGGAATTGAAACATAACGGTGGAGTGTTTTTTTATGGACACCTATTAACTTTAATATAAATATGGTTATCTAAAGTATTTTCTGAACCATGGTAATGGGACTCGTCTAATTTATGTTTGTTTTAAATGAATGGCTTAAAAATAGAACACTAATATAACTATTATAAAGTTAATTTTTTTTGTATTTTTTTTATCAATAAACAAGGTGATATATCAGATTAACTTTTTTTAAAAAACAAAAAATAACATGTTAAATTCCACTGGGGAATTGAGGTGGCTGTATTAAAACCTCAATTTTATTAATGAAATTTTACAGGGGAATAGATTTTGAGTTTATCTGATATGTTAAAAAAAAAACATGTTTTCAAGTGATATTTATACTGAAAACTTAAAGCAAGATGAAACAGTGAGTTTTTTATTTAGGGAGAATTATGTTAATTTTTCAAAAACTATAAATGACAATAAAAATAATTTTTTAATGGAGGATGTTGCCATTCCAATATATATCAACTTAATGAATAAGAATATAAAGTTAAGCAATACAGAGTGCTATGAGGTTAGGTTGAAAGATGTCAGTAATGTAATACTCCATGGGCAGACTAAATCTAAAGTTTTATTAAAGGGAAATAAGAGGGCTAATATTTTAGATGCAGGTTTAATCAAAACTAAAATTAATGGATATGATGGAGATGATCATCTTATTTTTAGGGCAGGAGTTGCAAGAGGGGGAAATGGGGATGACAGTTATTATTTACGCCGTTTTCAATGGGAAAATACGAAAAGCAAACCAATAACTAAACTGAGCGCAAGGATTGTTGAAACATCAAAAGGGAAAAGTAAAATTCATTTAGGCTATTCTTTAGATGAGATAACAGACGTTAAATTGGCGGGTAATGACCTAGCGCTAACGATTAGCGCAAAATCACCGTATAATCCCTCAGAAACTTTAAAATTAAACGTCACATTAAAAAATGTTTATCAGGACTTAGATGAGGGAAAAGTATTAAATCATGATTATCAACTTTATACACGGGATGGGTTTAGATTAGATCCCATTTTAACAAATGATAGTTATAAGAAGAGTATAGAGAAATTTTACGAAGTAAGCTACTTACAAAATAGGGATTACCTTCCAAGGGATCAAAGTGGTCGCGTTATTATTAATAAAGAGAAAAAGCACATTATAGTGAATAACCATGGATATCACGCTCCTATGTGGGGGGATTTCAACTTAAATGGAGATATTAAAAATTTAAGATTTACAGGTAGCAGCCAAGATGATTTAGTCACTATGATTAATAAAAATAGCTATATTATGGTTACGAAAGGAAATGACATTTATCAATTAAAAGAAGATAACTTTATCATTTCTGAAGTAACATTTGATTTTTCAGAACTGCATGGAAATCATACAGGGAAAGAAAGTGTAATTATTAAAGTTTCTGATGGGCTTGGCAAGGATTTGATGGTGGATGGTCAGTCGATATATTTTAAAAATATATTTAATGATAAAAAATCAAGAATTAAATTTATTAATTATGAACATAATCGACTGAATCTTGTGTATCTAAAAGATGCAAATGGAAATATATATCAAATTAAACTCGATCCTAAAGGGCATAAGGTTATTGTGGGTAATCCAGTGAGTGAGCTTACCCAACAGTCTGATGACATTTATCTTCTTAGGGGGCAAGCTTGCCCTGAGGGAGTTTTCGACACATTAGCAGGTGATGATAAAATTAAAGATTTCAGTGGTGGGGGGATCATTATTAATGCAGGGGATGGGAATGATAACGTTAAGGCATTAAAAGGTATAAACGTTCTTTACGGTGGAAACGGTGATGATGTTATAGACGGTGGGAGCCAAGGGGATTTGCTACTTTCAGATTTAGGTAATGACCTTTTAAAGGGGGGATGGGGGAATGACGAATACATTGTTGATGGCTCAATTGGTATGGGAACTACAATTATAGATGATGACAATGGTATTAATAATATACATTTAATGCACTTTAATAAAGCATATACAATAGTCGAAGAAGAAAACTCACAGTATCAAGTTTATACGTCAAAATCGCAGCTTCGTGAGGTGAAAATAAAATATTTCCCAGAAAATGAGGGAAGTAAAAATAATATTCACCACTATGATAGCCTTCCTCAACATATCCCTAATGACGTAAAAGAAAGTATGAGCTATATGGTCAGATATTTAGCAGAACATCAGCAGTATTGGAAAAGGGAAAAACCATTATTGCCTTGGCAACCAATGTATGCATTTAAGGGCTTTTTCAAAAATACTTCACATGATTTCATTGATATGTCTAAGGAGAATATTATCATTAATCAGGGTGAGTCATTTGGTGAGCTTGTGCTTAACATAAATGGTAAATCTTCTGTTTTAATGGACGAAAGTGGTCATGGTCGATATTTTAAAGTTGACGTTGAAAAGGGTTCTATTTCATTGTCTAAAAATAAATTGAGTAATAATGTGTTTGATGCTAGAGGAGGAACTGCGAGTTTGCATGGTGGTGCCGGCGATGACGTATTTATTATCAATGGGCATAATGGGGAAATACACGATAAAAAAGGAGATAATGTTTTTATTATAGATGGTGGTGTTAGGGGAGAAAGCACCATTGATTATGGCAATGGAACGAATGAGATATACCTAATTAGCTTTAATGAAACTCCAGTTATTTTAAAAGAAAATAATGAAAACAAAATAACACAATATATTTATCAATCTGAGTCAGGCTATAAAGTAACTATTAATCAGGCAGATGGAGTGGAAGCCCCAATAATTATTCATCGTAATTTATTGCCTGGTATGCGGGAATATACAACTCAACAAAAACTTGAATACTTGGGAAATGCATTGGCAACAATGCGCTTACAGGACGAATATAATAGTCATGGTGTTAATAATATAAAGTCCGAATGGAACCCAGCGAGCCTTGTAAGAGTTTTTATGGATAAAGGAACGGCAATTTAATAATTAAGCGAGTCACAGAGATATTTATTTTATGTATTTAGTGACAATCTAAAAATAACTTGCCCTAAAAATGAATATTATTTTAGGGCAAACTATAGGTGGTACATCAAATAGCTTATTTCCAGAAACGATTAATTTGCTCACGCAACGCTTCCGCGGTTTTTTTGCCTTTTTCACCCACTAAGGCACGACCAGCAATAAAGGCTTTGGCTTTAATGCCATTAAATAGGTGAATATCTTCAGGCACGATGCCACCAGTTATTGATAGTGCTAGCCCTAAACTAGATAACTTACGCATCTTTTCGATATCTTCATCGGTCCAGCCAATACCAGCGAGCTCGGCATCACGGGAACGGTGGTAAATAGCTTGAGTGATACCTAAATCTACCCAATTTTGTGCATCGTCAAATGTCCAATTGCCGTAAATTTCAATTTGAATTTCACGCTTAAATTCGTCAGCGACTTTTTTACAGGCTGCAATGGTGGCAATATGCGCTGCCGCTGACACCGTGATCCAATCTGCACCTGCCTCAAATGCCATTTTCGAAAGAATTGCGCCACCGTCAGTGGTTTTCATATCGCAAACTAGAATGTGATCTGGATATCTTTGGCGTAACGTCGACACTGCATTCATACCATCAGCAAACGCTAAAATTGTGCCTACTTCAATGATATCAACAAAAGTGTGTACATTTTCAGCAACTTCCAGTGCCGCAGGTAAGTTAGTTTGGTCTAACGCGATTTGGATCAACGGTTTAGTCATGGTTTTATCCTTGAATTTTTTCTCGTATCAAACGGGCGAGCCCATCGTGATTGTTATCGGTGGCACAGATAGCATTGGCTTGCGCTTTGACTGCGTCATCAGCGTGAGGCATCGCAACACCCAGCCCTGCGTATTGGATCATGGAAATATCATTATGGTTATCGCCGACGGCAATCACTTGCTCAGGCTCGAGGCCGAGTTGGTTAACGTATTGCGCTAAGCGCATGCCTTTGTTGTTGCCTTTACAGGCGATATCAATGCGGTTGACCCATGAACGTTCGGCAGTGAATTTGTCATTCACCCACGAGACATCCATTAATTGTTCAATGGCATTAGGGTCACCTTCAACAACAAATTTCCAAACGTAATCGGTATCACGAACCTGTTCTTCAAATGAATCAATACGGTAGATTTTAGGGGGATGAGCAAGGCTTGGATCCGCTGCCCACTGTTCCATATCTTTCATGTAGTCAATCGGTTGTGATTTTGAATAGGTCATTTCATTGGTGGTATATAGCACCAATTTAAATTGTTTTTTTTGTGCCAATTCAATAAAGGCTAAGGCATCGTCTTTGGCAATTGATGTTTGTGTGAGCACCTTTTCGTTTTGATAATCATAGATATAGGTACCATTACAGCAAATAACTGGCGTGGTTAACCCCAGTTCATCGTAATAAGGGCGCGCAGCGGTGTGGTGACGTCCCGTGACAATCATTACGTGGCAGTGTTTCGCCGCATGTTGAATAGCAGACCTCACTTCTGGGTGGATTGTGTGTTGAGCTGTCAGAACCGTCCCATCTAAATCTAATGCGAGCACTTTATACATATCAATGAATCCTTTTAAGCATTTTTCGCGAGTGCCTCATCAATCACGCGATATACATCGTCGGCTGTGTGGCATTGGCGTAGTTTGTTAAGATCGACACCCGTTTCACTATCTTCATCGTCAAGTACTTGGGTGACCTCCATCAATCCTTCCATATGTTCGTCCGAAGAGCTACCCGCAAGTGTAATTAAAACGTCGACAGGTTCATCTTCCCCATCAAAAATAACGGGTTTTTCTAAGGTAACTAAGGCAAAAGCAGTGCGAATAACGCCATCTTCAGGCCGCGCGTGGGGTAGGGCTAGATGCGGGGCGATGCAGATATACGGGCCCAGTTTTTCAACACTGCTGATGATGGCGTCATGGTAAGTCGGTTTGATTGCACCAGAGGCAACCAGCATATCTGTGCCAATTTTAACAGCATCGCGCCAATGGGCTGCATTGGCATGGAGTTGAATAGAATTATTGTCGATTAATGATTGTTTGAATCCCATTATGACTTCCTCTTGGGTGATAATTGCCTCGATAGCTATGGGGGGACGTTTATCGAGGCATCAACATGATTAATTACGAATAAAATTGGTGTGAATGATATTTAGCAACTCGTCACCGAATGAATTAGGATTGAGCATGTTTTGTACGCCAAGGACGAACTTACCTTCACCTGGGTCCATTTCTGAACTTAAATGTTTTGACGAGACGATAATGTCTGTTGCTGTTAATTTCGATTTATAGTCGGATACCGCACAGGAATCCATAACGTGTGGGATACCTTTTTTCTCAAGGTATTGGCCAATTTTCATTTTCATCATCATAGAGGAACCTTGCCCATTACCACATACTGCTAAGATGCGCACCGGTTTAGCACCACTGTGTTCAAGTGGGGCTGATTCAACGTCTTCTTCTATTGTTTCAATGGCCGCTTCAAGGGCACCTTCGGCATCCTCTTCTGCTCGCAGTTTTTTCGCGGCAAAGTACATGTAGACAAGGGCAAGAGCGACAATGACAAAGAAGAACATTTTTGAGAATGACAAGCCTTGCATAATCACTGGGAACGCTAATGCCCAGTCGGCCATACCCATCCAGCCACTAAAATCCGTGCCTTGGCGGTTGATTAAGTCAATCGCCCATGCAGATCCTAAAATTTCGATGACGCCCATCACAAAACAGACTTTCATCACGGCTTTCCAACCGCCAAAGTGGTTAGCGAAAATACCGATGGTCGCATTGGAGAAGAACATCGGAATAAATCCTGGGATGATCATAATGGGTGAGTTGAAGGCTAACATACCCAATACAGCAGCAAACTGGCCGATTGCACCCCACATAAAGCCGAAGACCATCGCATTTGGCGAGAACGCATAGATAGCGGCACAGTCGATGGCGAGCACGGCATTAGGAATAACGCGCTCGGAAATGCCTTTAAATGCTTCAGACAGTTCTGCAACAAACATTCGCACACCTGTCACGATGATTTGAATAGCAACGGCAAATTTCAGTCCTGTTTCAATAATGTAGATAGTCCAATGCGTGGTGCCTGCCATGGTTTGCAGGTTAGTCAGACCAAAAGAAATCAAAATAACGCCAAAAAAGAGCGTCATTACAATGGCCGTCGCGGAGATGCTATCGTGGAAAATATGCAGCCATTTTGGCAATTTTAAGTTATCAACACTGTCTTTTTTATCACCAAGTTTTGGGGCAACCTTAGTGGCTATCCAGGAGGCAAACTGCTGCTGGTGACCGATAGAAAAACCAGCACCGCCAGTCACTTCTTGCGTTGGCTTAAACATAATATTGGAGGAGATCCCCCAGTACAGCGCCATCAAGACTGCAGAGTACAAAATAGTTTCCCACATGCTTGAACCTAGCACAAAATAGAAAACAGCAATCAAACCAGCTTGCTGGAACATGATATGGCCTGTCAACATGATGGTACGAATACCCGTGATGCGGCGAAAGAGCACTAAAAGAATATTAATCGCGAGAGCTAACAACACGGTATAGCCGACCCACGAATAGTTATCACCCATGGTTTCCATGGTTGCCATCATTGAGGTGTATGGGTCGATAACTGAACCTGTGAGGCCATGATATTCAGACATTTTTTCAATAACAGGTTTAAAGCTAGATACCAAGGTGCTGGCTCCGACACCCACTAACATAAAGCCAACAATCGTTTTGATTGTTCCCTTGAGAATTGTTGTTCCATCGCGCTTTAGCAACCAGTAACCAATAAAAGTGACTAAGCCGAGTAACAGAGGCGCTTTAGTCATTACTTGGCTGTAAAAAATATAGAAAGCGTCGTATAAAAAATCCATATTTTTACCTCTAATCAAATTGTATTTGTAATTTATAGGGGTCAGAGATTAATCATATTGATCGTATCTGGTGTTATTGCGATATAATCATTTAAAATGGATAAACGGTCGCGCAAAAATCAATTATGATCAAATGTAATCACGAATTGCTCTTTTATGATTGTTTGCATTTGTCTGTTTTTTTACCAGTAAAAAAATAAATAAATGGCGACTTGATCACGTAAAATTTAAAATAATGTTTTAAATCAATATGATAATTTTATTTATATCAAATATCAATTTTTTGCTTAGGCAAAGGTTGACAATATTGGATGAGATAAATAGAATCAAAACTAATCACCAATAATCATTTTCAATCATAATTTGTCATTGATGTGATTATTTCTTAATAAGGCGATAGTTATGAATGAAGTGCAAAGACACAATGAAATCTTGTCGTTATTAGAAACGCAGCGGGTGATTAACGTTTCTCATATTACCGAACAGTTTAATGTGTCTCCTGCTACTGCGCGTCGTGATATTTCAAAGCTTGACGAGCAGGGTAAGTTACGGAAAGTCCGTAATGGTGCAGAACGAATTGAAACGAAAAAGCGTAAGTGGACACCACTCAATATTAATAGTGCTGATCATTACGAGGAAAAATCAGAAATCGCGATTAAAGCGGCTGAACTTTGCCTACCAGGGGAAAGTGCAGTGATTAACTGTGGTTCAACCGCCTTTATGTTAGGGCAGCAGCTTTGTGGTAAAAACGTACAGATTGTGACTAATTATTTTCCACTGGCCAGTTATTTGATTGATGAAGACCATGAAGACGTCATTTTAATTGGTGGGCAGTATAATAAGGCACAAAACATCTTTTTAAACCCAGCCCTCAATACGCTGATGGGCTACGCAGGTAACTGGATGTTCACGTCAGGGAAGGGGCTAACAGAAGCGGGTTTATATAAAGCTGATATGTTAACCGCTGTGGCAGAGCAACAGATGCTAGATCAAATAGACAAGTTAGTGGTGGTTGTTGACAGTTCCAAAGTGGGGCATCGAACGGGAATGTTATTTTGCCCAGCTAATAAAATTGATGTTCTTATCACGGGAAGAAATGCCAATCCTGAGGTGATTAAAGGAATTCAAGCGCAAGGGACGCGAGTGATACTCGTTTAATCCCATCCACTACCTGATTTATTGAATTTAAACCAATTTGCCTTCATGCCTTAATTCTCTCATTAAGGCATCGGGCTCCCGACATCTAAAATTCTGGAAAAAGGTATTATCACTATGAGCAAAGTCAATGAAATTACACGTGAATCTTGGATTTTAAGCACGTTTCCTGAGTGGGGAACTTGGCTAAATGAAGAAATTGAAAAAACGGTTGTTGAGCCGAATACATTTTCAATGTGGTGGTTAGGTTGCACAGGTATTTGGTTGAAAAGCGCAGGTAATACGAATATTTCCATCGATTTTTGGTGTGGAACAGGGAAAAAAACGCAAAAAAATCCACTCATGAACAAGCAGCATCAAATGATGCGTATGGGCGGAGTAGAAGCATTGCAACCCAACTTACGTACAGCAATTTTCCCTCTTGACCCATTTGCGATTAAAGAAGTCGATGCCATTTTAGCGTCCCATGACCATGCTGATCATATCGACGTGAACGTGGCGGCGGCCGTACTGCAAAACTGCGGTGATCATGTTAAGTTTATTGGCCCACAAGCGTGCGTGGATTTATGGACAAAATGGGGAGTGCCCGCTGAGCGCTGTATTGTCGCCAAAGTCGGTGATGTACTCGAAGTGGGGGACATGAAAATCCGCGTATTAGATTCGTTCGACCGCACGGCGCTAGTGACACTACCTCAAGGGGTCTCTTCTTATGATAAGGACATTTTGGATGGCATGGATTCACGGGCGGTCAACTATTTAATTGAAACCACCGGCGGCTCGGTTTATCACTCAGGTGATTCACACTATTCAAACTATTATGCGGCACACGGTAATCGTTACAATATTGATGTCGCACTGCTTTCTTTTGGTGAAAACCCGCGTGGTGTGACCGATAAAATGACCTCATCGGATATTTTACGTGCAGCTGAATCATTAGATTGTGAACGGGTTATTCCATTCCACCATGATATTTGGGCAAACTTCCAAAATGACCCGCGGGAAATTGAAGTGCTGTGGAATATGAAAAAAGAGCGCTTACAATATAAATTTGCCCCATTTTTCTGGCAAGTTGGTGGAAAATACACTTATCCAACAGATAAAGACCGCATGCACTACCAACACTTCCGTGGCTTTAGTGACATTTTTAAAAATGAACCTGAATTACCATATAAAGCATTTTTATAATTAATCCCATAATTAAAAAAACAGCGTTTAAGGAAACTTAGGCGCTGTTTTTTTGATACTATAAATTTAAAATATATAGATGTTTAAATAATATAATTATCAACATTTTTATTGTTCACATGCTTTCATTTTTTACTCCTTCATTGATGTTGACTTACTTTATTTAATGGTTTTTAATTTTGAAGTTATCAATGTGGATAACTTCAAAATTAATTTATTTTAGGTGGAATTATGAATAATGACATAGTGTTGCATGATTTAACTGAACGTATATCGTCTATTAGCGAAGAAATTGCAATGTACAATGAGGATGAAGAAATTGAATTAGATGAATAAATATTAAATTAATGCCGCTATAGGCGGCATTATAAAAGGACAAATAGATATGCACAATGTAATAACAAAGCCAATAATAAAACGTTCTCATCATATTATTGATTCTGATAATGGAAATATTTGTATAGGTGAAATTCCCGGTAAGGCTAAAATAATAAAATCTCCCCCTGAATGGGTAAGAGTCGTATTATCTAAATTAGATGGTGAACATACATTACCGAGAATAATAAAGGAGCTGTTAAATAGAAAATTAAATGTTGAAGAACACGAAGTTATCGCGTTTATTCACAAATTGATATCATGTGGCTTAGTTGAAGATAATATTATTTCATCTGAAATACTGACTTCTAGAGAGATCGAACGGTACGACCGCCAATTACTCCAATTTTCTTTAGTCGATAATGATAATTTATCATCGATAACGTATCAGGAACGTTTGAAAAAAAGTAGAGTGCTTGTTCTAGGAATGGGCGGTTGGGGTACATGGTGTTCATTACAACTTGCGTTAATGGGCGTTGGTACACTAAGAATTGTTGATGGTGACATTGTCGAATTATCAAATTTAAATAGGCAAGTCCTATACACTGAGGATGATATAGGTAAAAGTAAAGTTGATTCAGCTGAAAATGGAATACATCGACATAATAAACATACAAAAATAGAAAAATATTTTGAGTTTTTAATACCGAATGAAAATAGGATCAACGATTTACTTGATAATGTTGATATGGTTTTGCTTGCATGGGCAAGTTTAGGCTACTACAAAAAAAACACAGTAGAGGAGATAATACATAAAGTTGCTATTGATAAATCAATACCTATCATTGAGCTTGGGGGGGATCCCCATGAGATTTCTATAGGTCCTATTTATTTAAATAATCAAATAGGGAAAACATACTTTGATGCAAAGCATAAAATAAAAAAAATATTCTATAGTGAAGACTCGACAGTGAGAGAGTTTCAAGAAGCAAGAATGAAGCAGCAGTTTTTAAATGGCGTAAGAACAGTGAATGCTTGGCAAAGTTCACCATCACTAGCTGCAATGTCAGGGCTGGTAGTTGACCAAGTCATCAAAGTTATCACCAAGTATGACGCTATCTCATTGGAGGGAAGAAAAGTCAAAATATCACTTAGGGACTTTAGATTTGCGGAAGAGGATCTGTTCAATGGGGATAAATAGACATAAAAAAGAATTTTTAACGAATGGTTATACTCATTTTCCAATAAATGATTTTTTTCCTGACTTTGAAATTAACTTCAGATTGCTCAATAACATTGAAGACGATAAGTGGAGCTTTATTATAAAAAATAGGCGAGGGGTAAAAGATCTCTATCTTTCTGACACCAATATAGATAGTATTAATTATGAAAAAACAATAGCATTTGAAGATAGAGATAATGGGGAGTTTTCATTTTCATTTAAAAGAATATGTTTTAATGCAATTAAAATAGTTTATGGTGATTTAATTTCTGTTGTCAATAATGTTAAGTTTAAATATTTTTTAGAGAGAATAACAGGAAGGGAAATCAATGTCATATCAAATATGTATTTAAGCAAGTTTGATAAAGATGATTTTTTAACTACACATTGTGACTCCGATGATGGTATAGGTATTGTGATTAGCCTAACGATGGGATGGGATGCAAATCATGGCGGATTAACGATGATATTAGATAACCAGAGAAAGACAATTTTAGAAACATTGATACCATCCTATCTAAATATTTTAATTTTTGATACGAAAAAAAGGGAAATCCCACATTTCGTTTCTACAGTAACATCTAATAAAACAAGTAAACGAATGGCATTAGTTGTGAGATATAATGAATAAAATTAAAGTGCTTATATGTGCTGTTTTAATATCATTAATATGGGGAAGTGCATTTCCTATATCAAAACTAGCGATTGACCAAGTAGGTGTTTGGGCTTTTAGAATCTACTCACTAATTATCTCAGTTGTTTTTTTGTGTTTTGTTTTTTTCTTTTTTAGTCGGTGTCGGTTTAATTTGCGAGATTTTGTAAAAAGTATTCCACTTGGTTTTTTAAATGTTTTTTTAGTTCCTATATTAAACAATTTGGCGCTAAAGCATACGGATGCGGTAAAGGCATCTGTACTTGTTTATACCATGCCAGTAATGGCAACAGTTGTATTGGGTGTAATGAATAAACATATTGAAACTAGGTCAGTATTTGTATCTTTGTTATGCATTAGTGGTATTTTTATCTTTATATCACCAGTTGGTATAAGTATTGGTGAAGTGATAATTTTATTAAGTGCATTTATGTGGGCACTAGGAACCATTTTATCTGAAAGAATCATTTTGAAAATAAATTTAACATCAAAAGTCTTTTATCAAAATATAGTCGCATTGCTTTTGCTTTTTTTATTCATTCCATTTTTAAATGTTGATGTAAAAATACTGAGTAATATACACTCTGAATTTTTATTGACTGTATATATCCCAATTATTTATATTGGGCTAGCAAATGGCGTGATTGTTTATGTTCTGTGGTATTATATGATAGAGCACGGAGGAGTTAAGCTATCATCATACTCAATTCTTATTTCGCCTATCATTAGTGTAATGACCTCATTCTTCCTTTTAGATGAGTCGATGACAATCTCAATGATAATCGGTATGTTATTTATTCTTTTAAGTATGTTAATTGTTTTTTTAGGAAAAAATAAAGTTTGATTTGAAGGATTGAGGCCTGCGCTAAGTGCTCCGTTTTCATCTCAAGTGCATACTCCTCCAGCACTTAAGTGAGGAGGAGTATGTATATTCACAAACATCAAGTTATTCAGCTGTAGGTTAGCTTTTATTTAACTTAGTTACTTCTCTGCTATTTAAAGGCATTTAATTATTCAAGAATAAACATGCCGTAAGGGTGGATCTGCAAATAAAGGTTTTCTCCAACAGTAGGTTGTAACTGTATTGCATTGATCTGTAGCAACATGGATTGGCCATGCCAATCAACAGTAACTTCGTATTGAGGCCCCATATAAGCAACGTGAGTAACCGTACAACGTTGGCTATCTTCACCCTGTAAACTCAAGGTAATGGCTTCAGGGCGAACACCCACAGTGACTTGCGTTTGTGTTGAGGTAATTTGCGCAGGACGAGGCAAGCGATAATTAAAGATATCCACAGAATCCGCGGTCAATGTTGCAGGGAAAATATTGGCATCCCCCATAAAGCTCGCCATAAATTTCGACGCTGGCTGGCGGTAGAGCTCTTGCGGTGAGCCCAATTGCATGATTTTCCCTTTGTTCATCACCAACACCATATCAGACACCGCAAAGGCTTCACTTTGGTCATGGGTAACGTACAAGGAGGTGATGTTAAATTGCTGCTGTAGCTCGCGAATTTTCTCACGCATGCTACGGCGTAAGTTGGCATCCAAGTTACTTAACGGCTCATCAAATAACAGCACTTTTGGCTTGAGGATCAACGCTCGAGCTAAGGCGACACGCTGCTGTTGTCCTCCCGAAATTTGGTCAACAAAGCGGTCGGCAAAGCCAGCTAAATCCACCAGCTCTAATGCTTCATCAACGCGTTTTTTGATCTCAGCTTTCGGTAACCCTAACATTTTCAAGCCATAGCCTACGTTATCCCCTAAAGACATATGGGGGAACAAAGCGTAGGACTGGAACACCATACAAATATCGCGCTGTTGTATTGAACGGTCGGTTACATCTTCCCCATCAATAAACATACGGCCTTCGGTCGGCTTTTCGAGCCCTGCCACTAAACGTAAAACGGTAGTTTTTCCGCAACCCGATGGACCTAATAAGGTCACCATGCTGCCTTGGGGAATGGACAAACTTAAATCATCGATAACCGTGTTGCTACCAAAGCGTTTAGTCACATTTTTTAATTCAACAAAACTAGTTGTTTCACAAGAATTCGGTTGTGTCATGTCAGTTACTCCATGATTACTGTGCATTTTTGGCTTTGGAACGTGAAACACGGGCTTCGCCAATCAAATAGTCAAATAAGAAGATAATTGCGAGCATGACCACAATTAAAATGGAGCCATAAGCAATCGCAACACCATACTCACCATCCTCAACACGGTTAAGAATGTAAGCGGTGGCTACGCGTGTATCAGGAGTAACCAAGAACACAATTGCACTAACAGTGGTAATCGCTCGTACAAAACTGTAAATCAGCGCGGATAAAATCGCAGGGCGCAAGAGCGGCAGTAAGATAAAGAAAATAGTACGCATAGAACCTGCTCGTAAGCTTAGCGACGCTTCATCTAATGATTTATCAATTTGGCCTAATCCTGCGATGCCAGCACGGATCCCCACAGGAACGTTACGCATAGTCATCGAAATAATTACGATGGCCGCTGTACCTGTTAAATAGAACGGTGTGTCGTTAAAGGCTAAGATGTATGACACACCCGCAACTGTACCAGGTACGGCGAAACATAACATGGTGGTGAATTCGATGGTTTTCTTACCGCGGAAATCTTGGCGCACCACGATATAGGCAATTAATAGACCCAGAATTGCGGTGATCGGTGCGGCAATTCCTGCATACAGAAGGGTATCGAGCAATGAAGGCCATGCGCCATCACTCATACCTTGACCGAATAACTTAATAAAGTTATCTAACGTTAAGGTGTAATCCACACCCCAGTTCACCGTAAAGCTTCCGTAGAAAATGCTACCGTATAACAGAACGTTAAAGGCGACCCAAATCGCTAAGAATGTCGTGACAGTGGCAATTAAAGACGATGGTAAGGGTTGGACATCACCACGATAAGATTTACCCGAAACCGTGACGTACGAACGTTTACCAATCCACATATATTGCACACAGAATACCAACAGAGAGAAGACTAACAAGGAAGCGCCCAAGGTACTGGCTGCTTGGTAATCTAACTGAGAACCTGTGATATAGAAATAAATTTGCGTCGCTAATACATCGAAGTTACCGCCTAACACTAATGGGTTACTAAAGTCGGCCAGTGACTGAACAATAACAATTAAAAATGCGTTAGCTAATGCAGGTTTCAATAATGGCATAAACACATTAAAGAAGGTTTGGTAACGATTAGCGCGCAGGGTATAAGAGGCTTCTTCCAATGATGGGTGAATGGTTTTAATCGCACCATCCAAAATCATAAATGACATTGGGGTAAAGGCCAGAACCTGTGCGAGCCAAATTCCCGTAAAGCCATACAGCCAGTTGGTATTTTCTAACCCCATGTAAGTCGCCAGAAATTCAGTAATATAACCTGAGCGACCCATCATCAAGGTGACACCAAGGCCCACAACAAAAGGTGGTGTAACGATAGGTAGGATAGAAAATACGCGACCAATAATGGCAGAACGTTTCGCAATACGTGTGGTGTAGATAGCTAAAATTAACCCAAAGAAGGTACAGCCAGCTCCCACGGCTAAAGAGAGAAATACCGAGTTAATGATAACCTGAACAATATGGGATTGCGTTAAAATTGCCACAAAGGCAAATGGCGCGAAATCCCCATTACCATCGGTAAACATGGGGATAAAAATCGCTACACTTGGGAAGACGATAAACAACGTGATCAGTGCGATAACGGTGATAAGCGACCCAATGACGAATTGGTCGCCACCCAGCCACTCAAGGCGGGTTAACGCGTGCGTCATCACCATACCTAGGGCAATAAACAGCACAATGGCGGAATAACCAAGGCCCTTACCATCAAAGTAAGCCGTGATGATCACCACAACGGCAGTGATAGCCGCGACAGCAATATCGAAGTAATGGCGTGTTTTATGATAACGATCCGCTGGTGTTAACGGGCGAATAAACAGTACAGATGGCAAGAGATACCAAAGCCAACTAATGTTTATGCTGCTCCAACCATAAGCGGCGAGAATTTCATCTTGTGTTGAGTCAAGTAAGCCATAATCAAGGCTCCAAGACGGTAACAAGGCGAAACCAACCCATGCCAATAGCAGCCAAAAAAAGGTGCTATCTCGCTTTTTAGGTGGTGTCAGAGCTAGGGTTTGAGACATAGATCCCCCTAAGCTCGTCATATTTTGCGCTGTCACGGTGTTGGCTGCGCTCTGTTATCCTAGTCACATACTTGTGTATGCTCCTAGGAATAACGTCACTTACCGCCTTGTGACAACCCAAACTATTTAGAGCTTAATGATAATAGTTAGAATTTTTATCTAGTTATATTTTGCGCTGTCACGGTATTGGCTTTGCTTTGTTATCCTAGTCACATGCTTGTGTATGTTCCTCGGAATAAGGTCGCTTGCCACCTTGTGACAACCCAATCTATTTAGAGCTTAATTAAATTAATTTTTATTTTAGTTAAGTAAGTGCTCAGTGCGGCGCGTTCACGCCGCACAGGGTGGTTATTTGCTCATTTTGACTTCAGTAACCCACTTGTTGATTAAATTCTTACGGACATCGGCATCACCGTATTTGTCCATATCGTAATTAATCAGGTTCAGGTCGTTCAGTTTTAACGAAATTGGGGACGATTCCGCCGTAGTATTGGTGAGGATTTGGTAAGATTTACCTTCTTTCCAGCTCAGCTCTTGGGCTTCTTTAGACAACACGAAATCCACGAACAGTTTAGCATTATCCATGTTACGGGCATTTTTCAGGATACTGATCCCGCCAATTTCATAGCCCGTACCTTCACATGGTGCGATTAATTCTAATGGTGCGCCATTTTCCACTTCTAATGAATAATCATGTAAGAAGCCGATACCAATTGCAGACTCACCACGTGCGGCATTACGTGCTGGGGCAATACCTGATTTGGTGTATTGAGAGATGTTAGAGTTTAATTTTTTCAGGTAATCAAAGGCTTGCTCGTTACCCCAAAGTTGGTCAAATGTTGCTAGTGCGGTATACGCAGTTCCTGAGCTTTGTGGGTCAGCGATTTGAATTTCACCTTTATACTCAGGTTTGGTTAAATCTTTCCAGCAAGTTGGAATAGGTAAGCCTTTTTCTTTTAAGCGATCTTTATTCACTCCAAAGCCTAAAATTCCGATGTAAACCGCAGAGGAATAGTTACCTTTGCGTTTTGCAGGGTCTTGGAATTGAGGCATAATTTCATCGAGTTTTGGTGATTTGTATGGCTCAAGTAAATCCATTTCTCCTGCTTGTGAATGTGGGTCTAATGTACCGCCATACCACACGTCTGCTTGTGGGTTACGTTTTTCAGCTTCGATTTTAGCTAAAGTACTGCCTGAGCCGTTACGTACAAACGTAGTTTTCACATCATATTTTTTAGCGAATGCTTGGGTTTCTGTTTCGCACATCGCGTTGGTTGCACTACAGTAAACCACAAGGCGACCCGCCGCACTTGCAGTGGTCGAAATTGCGGCGAGGGATAAGCCTGCTGCGATTAGAGTAGAGAGAGTTTTCAGTTTCATTTTCAATCCTTTATCAGATTTTAATTATCAGAGGGTGAAACAGATCCTGCCATGTGCTCTCGTTTGCTGACATTCGCAATCAAAAGCGGCATAAGCAGTAGCCCCATCAAGGCAGCGGCACTGGCTAGTAAGGTAAACATCCCTGACCAACCGTAATGTGCGATGACTTGAGAGAGCGGCCACCCTGCAATTGCAGCCCCTAGATAGGCATACAACCCAAGGTAACCCGTTACCGCGCCCGCTGCTTTTTTATGACAATATTCTGTTGCAGCGAGACCGATTAACATTTGTGGTCCAAAAACAAAAAAGCCGATAGCAAAAAAACACACTGCGAGTAAAGCGTAATGATGAATAGGGGTAAGCCACAAAGCACTGACTGAGATACACAACCCCAATGAAAACAGCAAAATCATTGGTGCCCGCTGCCCGCGAAACAAAATATCAGAGCCCCATCCTGAGCACAGTGCGCCAAGTAGCCCACCTAATTCAAATAACGACAATGTTGCGTTGGCACTGAGTAAATTGGTGCCGTGTGTTTCTGTTAACCAGAGATTTCCCCAGTCGTTTATCGCCATACGAATGAGATAAACCAAAATATAGGAGAAACCTAATAACCAAATCATGCGGTTGAAAACAATCGCGTCTTTTAAAATCACCCACATTGGCATCGGGGGGGATAAACGCTCTTGGCGTAGCTCCAGCACATCTTGGCGCCATTGCCCAACACTGGGTAGTTGCTCTTCTTGTGGTGTTCCTCGCAGCTGGCGACATAACCAAAGCCCAACCCCCACACCAATCAACCCAGGCACTATCAATGCCATTTGCCAACTGTATTGCGTTGCTAACAGCGCAGTGAGCAAAGGCAACAGCATGCCGCCGAGATTGATGGAGATATTCCACAACCCCCACCAGAAACCACGTTCATTACGTGAGTACCAGTGAGTGAGAATTCGTGCACAAGGTGGCCATCCCCAACCTTGGAAAAATCCGTTTAGCGTCCATACCAACAAAAGGGCAGGGAACGATAAACAATAGGCAAAAATGATATTCAGTAGCCCCGTCATCACAAGACCTGCACCCATAAACCAGCGGTAGCCTGTGATATCGTGGAAAATACCCGATAAAAACTTGGAAATGCCATAAGTCAGGTAAAATGCCGTGGCAATCCAGCCAATATCACTTTTGTCGAGCAGCAATTCGCTCTGCATGACAGGCATGACAAAATTGAAGCTTTTTCGCGTCAGATAAAAGGTGGCATAACCCACTATCATGAATAACATCAGTCGGCGGCGCCAAAAGCGATAAGTGCTATCCAAATCCAATGTATGTTGACCTGTCATGATGGTATTTCTCGTGTTTGGCAAAATGTAATCAAGTTTTTAACAAAAGGGATGAGAGAAGGTATTAGAGGACTAGGAATAATTCCTATTTTTGTGATGTTTTATCTTAAAATGTGGGCAAGTTAACAATTATTTGCGTACCGTTTTGTGTGATGAGAGTCCAATCTCCCCCTAAAGCTCTAACGCGTTCTTCAATACCGCGTAAACCAAAGCCACTCGTGCGTTTGCTAAAGGGAATACCCACGCCATTATCATCAACAACAAGCTGGATCGAGTCACCTATTTGCGCTAGTGAAATGTGGATTTGTGTGGCTTTCGCGTGTTTGCTGATATTGTTAAGTAATTCCTGAACAAGGCGGTACAACGTAAATAGAACGGTTTCATTGACGGGGGTTTCTTGTAGCGCATAGCGAAAATGGCATTGAATATTATTTTCAGGAAAGGAAAATTCTGCGATTAAATGGGTGAGCGCATTCTCGAGGGACATCTCATCCAATACAGGCGGACGCAATTGGCGCAACAGTTGCCGAGTCGATTGGTGAATTTGCTGAGCAAGCTCATTAATTTGGCTTGCCGCTTGGTGGCTTAATGAGTCTGGCGCTGTTTTCTTGACTAACATGGATTGAATCTGAATGGCGGTAATATTTTGCCCAATTTCATCATGCAATTCGCGGGCGATGGCTTTTTTGATATCTTCTTCAGTATGAACTAATTGGCGCATCAGATCACGTCGTGCTTTTAGCTCTTGTTCTAAGCGTTGTCGATAACGTTGTAGGTTATTGGCTAGCTGTTTTTGGCGGCTAATGGCAATCCCCAGCCCAATACCGATTAAGGCTTGAGTGCTGAGAAACATTTCCAGTTCTTCTAAGTCTGCAAAAGCACCGTGAAATTGCCGCGCAAAAGTAATAATTAAACTGCCTAATAATGCGGAAAGCACCCCTCCTTGCCAGCCATAGCGGTAAGCCATAAACACATTTGGAATAAACACCAGTAAAACAATCAAACGTTCGATTTCAGGTGCGAAAAAGACTTGGGCACTTAATCCCACTACACAAAATAAAAAACACCAAACAATCAAAGAAGTACGTAATTGTTTGTCTGGAGTTCCATAGTCAAGCAACATTTGGTAGTGCTGC
This sequence comes from Providencia sp. PROV129, assembly GCF_028482245.1. Taxonomy (NCBI): domain Bacteria; kingdom Pseudomonadati; phylum Pseudomonadota; class Gammaproteobacteria; order Enterobacterales; family Morganellaceae; genus Providencia; species Providencia sp. PROV129. Next base: position 163,016 of record NZ_JAMPQD010000008.1, on the reverse strand, counting down.
TCATGCAGGTATTCATAGATAAGGTAAACAAATGGGGAGAGTAATATCCCCCCAGTGAATGTCGTTAAAAAGAGTTGGCTAATGGAATAGGATGATAGCCAGCCAAACAGCAATGCATGAAGCACACTGTTTGCAGCGACACCAGCTAGCAACAATAATAAACGTTGCCAATATAAAGTATAGCGCCACCAAATATCTTGAATAACAAAAGCCACACCAAGGCTTAATAGTGGAGATAGCAGTAAAATCGGTTGGAAAAGCAGTTGCTCCCCAGATAACCAAAAATTCAAAATACCTTCGCTAAGTAGCAAAGTAGGCCAATAGCGCCGCCAGAGAATGATCATTAAGGCAAGGCGCAGCCCTTGCGGTAAAAATAAGGTTGCCTGAAAGCTGTTTTCACTTAAATAAAAACCAATGATCCACAACCCAATCCACAGTAATGAGTAGGTAAAGAGTAGAAAAATAGATTGAAGTGTTAAACGCAGGTTTTTACTCATGCCATTAAGACCTTGAAATAAGGTTGTGCTCTAGTGCGTAGTGTACGAGGTCAATGGTGTTTTCGCATTGCAATTTACCGAGCACATTAGCGCGATGGACATGCACTGTTTTATGGCTAAGCTCGAGTTGTTCTGCAATCACTTTAACGCTGAGGCCTGCTACGAGTAAATCAAAAATCTCCCGCTCCCGAGGCGTTAATTCTTGCATCCCTTGATGTTGTTGCGGTGAATGGCGTAGCGCTCGCATGGCGTCTGCGCATAAATAGCATCCCCCTTGGTGAACAGAACGTACTGCTTGTACCAGCTCTTCTGGCCCGCAGCGTTTGGTTAAATAAGCGCTGGCCCCTGCGTCTAAGGCGCTTTGTACAAAAGCAGGGGTATCGTAAATACTGAGAATAATAGTTTTGAAGTCTGGTTTTTTTTGGCGAAGTCGTGATAACAACTGCAAACCATTTTCATCTGGCATGGAGATATCCATAATAGCGACATCAATCTCTAAATTAAGAAGCTTTGGCAATGCTTCTTGGGCGCTAGCATACTGTCCGACAACGGAAATATCGGGTTCTAGGGTCAGCAACTGTGCGAAACCAGAGCGCACAACGACGTGGTCATCAACTAAGGCGATTTTTATCATGTTGTTATATTCTGTGATGAATAGGGTATTGAGAAATCTTATATCAAGATGAGAAAGGATAAGCTAGGAAGAAGGTTGAGAATTCTGAAGTGTATCAGAAATGTCGGTGGTTTTATTCAATGAATAAAATGCCTACCTATCACTTGTACCCTAAGGTCGGCATTCATTGGTTTAATCAAATTATATAGGTATAGCTTCAAGAATATGAATATGACAATGGGTATCGATTATTCTGTTAAGTTTAAGATCCGCATTGCTTAATAATGTCTCAAACTCACTGATAGTATGTTCGCCACCTTCGGGTGAAAGGCTTAAACAAATTAAGTCTATATCGTTACCAATATTTACTTTGTTATCATCAGCGACGATGCAATCAATGAGCAAGAGTTTTGATGTTGTTTTCATCGCACGGCGAATGGTTTTTAAAATATTAATTACACTGTCTTCTGGCCAGTCATGAGTAATGTATTTGAGTAAATAAATATCAGCTTCAGGGCATTTTTCGAAGAATGAACCGGGGTAGGTGGTCCAGCGCGAATCGTCACCGAGTAGAGGTAATATTGTTTGTTTTAATACATGAGGCTGATCAAATAGAATGCCTTTAGTGGTGGGGTTTCTTTTTAATACCTCAAAAAGTAATGCTCCTAAGCCTCCAGCAATATCTGCAATCACAATATTTTCTGGGAATTGATATGCATTAATAACGTATTCATTTTCAATGCGTGACATAGATGACATGCCGACATCAAAGTTGTCAGGTAAGTGAACATTTTTCTGCCAGTATTCAAAGAATGTCCCTCCAAACATATTTTTAAATACAGGTTTGCCAAGAATAATTTCATCAAGATTATGTATAGGCATCCAGAAAGTCTTATCTGTTAGCATGAGTATCGCTTGACGTAATGAATAAGGATGGTCAGGAAGTAAAAACTCAGCTTCGGGGGTTAAGGCAAAGTGCAAATCATCCTGTATTTTAAAAATACCTTGAGTTGTTAATATACGTAGTGTTTTATGGATAACTTTTGGTTTGCCATTAATAATTTCTGCTAACTCTTGTGACGTTTTAGGCCCATCTTTTAAATATTCTGCAATGTTTAATTTAACTGCTGCCCGTAATGCTGCTTGAAACATGTAACCCGTCACTTTTTCAATGACTCGGACGGCAATGTCAATATTTTCTGCTTTGTTTGAAGTTTCTGAAGTAGGATTCATACAATCTCCAATTATTAATTTCAAAGTGAGAACATGCATCGATTATCAATATTAAGTATTGTTTAAATTTATTAAAGTGTAAAGGTAAATAGTTATTGAATTGCTTTATTTGAATTTAATTGATTAACTTAGTGTATTATTTTGATTTTTATGTTTTTTTTATTGTGAATTTTAAGATTGAGGTGGGAAGTGTTTTTTGTGAAACTATAAATATTATTAATTATTTCTTGGTGAAAAGATAAAATAAGCAGCGTAGAGTTAGCGTTTTTTCCCCGTTGTCTAAAATTAGCGACAACACCCCATATGTACTGTCGCCAAAAGGAGACATTTATCTCTATGATAAATAAAGTTTTTATAAATTGAGCTTTTGAGTGTCTTAAATTAGCGACAAACTGAAGGTTCGGATAAACCGTTTCAGCGTATTCAGAAAGAGTTAAAAGAAGTAATAAATTTAATTTGCTTATTTTTTAATGGGTTATATATTTACTTGAAAAGTTGGCATGGGTTGTGCATAATAATATGCAGTTGCTCATTCAATTCATTATGTCGGTCCAAAAATAGTTGGGAACATACCACATAAAGCCAGAATGACGCCAAAGTAAGGTGCCTACCGTCCAACAGCACAGATACTCGCCTTCGGGCCTTATCAAACACAGGGCGACACGTGGAGTGAGGCACCACCTATATGATTATCTTTAATGTAAAGACATAATCCTATACAAGCAGTAAATCATCGCTGGCGGAGTTAAGGTCGATCCTTATCTCCGCCTTCCTATGTCTGTTATACTTCGAACCACAACGTCGTTACCCGCACTCAGCTGCAATCCGAATTATTTAGAGGATATTAATAAATACTCTAAAATATTCCCTCTTAGGGTATACCTCACTGAAAATACTCATTTTTATACAAAAATTGGCACGTTCATTGCAGCGACTCAGTCATAGTTAGTCTGATTTTTATGCTATGGAACTCAGAACCCGAATTCACCTTTTCGCACGGGAGAGAGTTCTGCTACCATTGAAATACGTTTAATGGGTATGAGATGAATGTATTGAGCAAATGGCGTTTTTTCCCGCGTTCCTTGCGCCAACTGGTTGTGATGGCATTTTGGCTCGTCTTGTTGCCTTTATTAGTTTTGGCATATCAAGCGTATCAAAGCTTAGAACAACTGAGTAACCAAGCCGCAAATATCAATAAAACTACTTTACTGGATGCCAGACGCAGTGAGGTAATGAGCAGTCTCGCATTGGAAATGGAGCGAAGCTATCGTCAATATTGCGTATTACAAGATGCAGCTTTGCAAACTCAATACCAAAAACAATTTGCCGATTATGAACAAATGTTTGAAAGGCAAAAAACCATTTTGCCTCAAACATCTGACACCTCAAAGCTCACTGCAACATTAGCACAACTTAAAATAGTGGCATGTGAAAATAATGAACCTACCGCGAAAGTCACTCAAGCCTTGGAGCAATTTTCAGCAGAAAATACCGCACTTGTACAGGAAACTCGCGATGTGATTTTTAGCCGTGGGGAACAGTTGCAAAAAGCAATTGCAAATAAAGGGCAATTATTCGGTTGGCAAAGTTTGATCTTGTTCTTACTCAGTGCACTATTAGTGACTTTATTTACTCGAATGATTATTGGGCCAGTGAAAGTCATTGAGCGAATGATCAATCGCCTTGGTACTGGCCGAACTCTAGCCAGTAACATTGAACGCTTTAAAGGACCAAGAGAGCTTCGTACAATCGCTCAGCGTATTATTTGGCTAAGTGAGCGCTTGGCTTGGCTTGAGTCTCAACGACATGAGTTTCTACGTCATATTTCCCATGAGTTAAAAACACCACTCGCCAGTATGCGAGAAGGCACTGAATTACTTGCTGATGAAGTCGCAGGGCCATTAACTGACTCTCAAAGGGAGGTTGTTGAAATTCTTGATCATAGCAGTAAGCATCTTCAGCAACTTATTGAGCAGTTACTCGATTATAATCGTAAATTGGTTGATGACCCACCAGAAGCCCAATTAGTTGACCTAAATAAATTGATTGAAGATATTGTTAATGCACATAATTTACCTGCTAGAGCCAAAAATATTAAAACGGAAGTCCGTTTAAAAGTCGAAAGCTGTTTAGCGGAACCCACTTTACTTGGGCGAGTTATTGATAATATCTACTCCAATGCGGTGCACTATGGTGGCGAATCAGGTAATATTTGGATCACGAGTCGTCAAACAGGCAATAAACTGCTGATTGAAGTTGCAAATACAGGTACGCCAATTCCCGAATCTGAGCAAAGCATGATTTTTGAGCCTTTTTACCAAGGGTCCTTGCAAAGAAAAGGTGCGGTGAAAGGGAGTGGATTGGGGTTAAGTATTGCACAAGATTGTATAAAACAAATGGGCGGAGAACTCTCACTAGTCCCATATAAATCAGCAGATGTCTGTTTTAGAATTGAACTGCCTCTAACAGCAGAGAATGAATAATGGTCAATCGGTCTACAGATTTTTTGGCAATGCTTTATCGTAAAGCACTGCCAAATAAACTTAATCAAATAAGCCCATTCGTGATGAGACGAACAGGGGGCAGCTTTGGGGCGGTATTCTTTACCCTTATCCTAAGCGGGTGCGTAGCAAAAAATGGTCAATCGCCACTGGAAACGCTGGCACAAGTGGTTGTGCCTGAAGTGAAAGTGACTGATTATCGTTATGCATCATGCGATACAATTTGGGAAAATGACCAGCCTGCTGCTCGTGAAAATGCGCTATTTTGGTTGCGTATGATGGATTGTGCAGATCGCACAGAAACTTCACAAGCACGTGAAAATGCAAGCAAAATAGAGGTTACAAATTGGTCAGATGCATTTCAACAAAATATACTGTTAAATTCAGCTGACCCAACGATTGCCGAGCGGCGAAAAATGCTCGACAGCATTAATACATATAGCCTCAGTTTTCCAACTGCGGTACGCCCTTTATTACAGTTATGGCGTGAGCAACAAGTGCAAATTATTAACCTTTCAGATGCAGGTGCGCGCTATAAACGCTTACAGCAAGAAATGGATACTAAGCTTGATCGCTTAAAAGAAGACAACGCTAAGTTAGCTTTTGAACTGAACACAACATCGCGCAAACTCGAAAACTTAACAGACATTGAGCGTCAACTTTCCTCACGGAAAAAAAGCACTAATGAAACGGAAAAAGAAGTCGAAAGCGTTGTTGAAGGCGATAAAGAAACCTCATCTGACGCAACAAAACCCGCAGAGCCTCCTGTAGAACAACCTTCATCGGAGAACGCGAAATAATGACAAACCGTAAGTCGGCAAGTTTACTGCTCGTTGATGACGACCCTAGCTTACTTAAGTTACTTGGGATGCGGTTAAGCAGTGAAGGGTTTAAAGTGACCACTGCGGAAAGTGGCCCTGAAGCACTTAAAATCTTACAGAAAGAAAAGTTAGATTTGGTGATAAGTGACTTACGCATGGATGAGATGGACGGAATGGCGCTGTTTGATGAAATTCAAAAAGCGCATCCTAATATGCCAGTTATCATCTTAACGGCACACGGTTCAATCCCTGATGCCGTTGCTGCGACACAACGTGGCGTGTTCAGCTTTTTAACGAAACCTGTTGATAAAGATGCTTTATATAAAGCTATTGATGAAGCACTTGCTTTATCTTCTTCACCGATGAGTGATGAAGAGTGGAGTTCGGGGATAGTCACCCGCAGCCCTTTAATGATACGTCTTCTTGAACAAGCCCATATGGTGGCACAATCAGACGTTAGTGTACTGATTAACGGCCAAAGTGGAACGGGTAAAGAAGTGTTAGCGCAGGCCATTCATAAAGCAAGTCCGCGCGCCCGTAAACCCTTTATTGCTATCAATTGTGGCGCATTGCCAGAACAACTTTTAGAATCTGAACTATTTGGTCATGCAAAAGGTGCCTTTACGGGGGCAGTGAGTAACCGCGAGGGGCTGTTTTTTGCCGCAAGTGGTGGCACACTGTTTCTTGATGAAATTGGCGATATGCCAATGCCCTTGCAGGTAAAACTATTGCGGGTGTTACAAGAACGCAAAGTTCGCCCATTAGGGAGCAATCGCGACTTAGACATCGATGTGCGTATTTTATCTGCAACACACCGTAATTTACCCAAAGCGATGGAAAAAAATGAGTTTCGTGAAGATCTCTATTATCGCCTGAATGTGGTTAATTTACGTATTCCTGCATTAAATGAACGTGCAGAAGATATTCCATTATTAGCAAATCATTTATTGAGAGAATCTGCGTCTCGGCATAAGCCCTTTGTTCGCAGTTTTTCAAGTGATGCGATGAAATGCCTGATGACAGCAACTTGGCCAGGTAATGTACGCCAGTTGGTTAACGTGATTGAACAATGTGTAGCGTTAACAACATCTCCTGTTATTAGTGAAGCCCTTGTTAGCCAGGCGTTACAAGGTGAAAATACTGCCTTGCCAACCTTTGTTGAAGCACGTAATCAATTTGAATTGAATTATTTACGCAAGTTATTGCAGATGACGAAAGGCAATGTCACACAAGCCGCACGCATGGCTGGACGAAATCGCACAGAATTTTATAAATTACTTGGCCGCCACGATTTGGAAGCTAATGACTTTAAAGAATAATTAACTATTATTCACCTATATAATCTACGTGGACAAGGTAAACCGTATTCACGCTTCGGGAGAAGAAACACGTTATGAGCCGTAAGCTTAATATTTCACTCGCACAACTTAACTGGTTAGTCGGTGACATCGAAGGTAATTGCGATCGCATGTTACAAGTCGTGAGTGAACAAGCCTCACAAACCGATATTGTGATGTTTTCAGAACTGTCTCTGACAGGCTACCCGCCTGAGGATTTAATTTTCCGTGCAGATTTTGAAGACAGATGTGAAGCTCAGCTTGAACGTTTGCAAAAGGCGAGTGCAGAAACGGCAATTATTGTCGGCCACCCTTGCTATGAAGGGGACGAAATTTTCAATGCACTTTCTTTCTTCTATCAAGGGAAATTGCATGCTCGCTATTTTAAACAAGAACTACCAAACTACGGTGTTTTTGATGAACCGCGCTATTTCAGCGCAGCTGAAAAAACCTGCGTGGTAGAATTCAAAGGCTATCAATTAGGTTTATTGATTTGTGAAGACATTTGGTATGACGAGCCTGTTGATGCGGTGAAAGGTGCTGGAGCCGAGTTATTACTAACTATCAATGCATCACCGTATGATATTCACAAGGAACATATCCGTAGCGACTTACTGGTTGACCATTGCCAACGCACTCACATGCCTATCGTTTACCTCAACCAAGTGGGTGGACAAGACGAGTTGGTATTTGATGGTGGCTCGAAAGTCATTGCAAATAAAGGCAAACAAACCTTTAAATTACCCGAATTCAAAGAACAAGTTGTTACGGTACAATTTGATGAGCTGGAATTGGTAAGTGAAGGTAGTGTGTTTATTGAAAATGATCCTGTCGCGCAGGTATATCAAGCCTTAGTGATGTCGACTCGCGATTATATCAATAAAAACGGTTTCAATGGTGCAATCCTTGGGTTATCTGGAGGGATCGACTCTGGTTTAACAGTGGCTATCGCGGTAGATGCTATCGGTAAAGAACGTGTGCAAGCGGTGATGATGCCGTTCCGTTATACCTCAGAAATGAGCATTCATGATGCCAAAGAACAAGCTGAGTTGTTAGGTGTGGAATTTGATATTGTCTCTATCGAACCGATGTTTGATTCATTCATGGCGCAATTAAGTCCAATGTTTGAAGGAACTGCGGTTGATACCACCGAAGAAAACTTACAAGCTCGCTGCCGTGCTGTTATTTTAATGGCGATGTCCAATAAACGCCGCCGTTTAGTCCTGACGACCAGTAATAAGAGTGAGTCTGCAGTGGGTTATTCAACACTGTATGGTGATATGGCTGGCGGCTTTGATGTGTTAAAAGATGTGCCAAAAACATTGGTTTTTGAACTGGCAAAATATCGCAATACACTTTCACCCGCTATTCCACAGCGTGTGATTGATAGGCCGCCATCTGCAGAACTGGCTCCAGGGCAGTTAGACCAAGATAGCTTGCCGCCTTACGATATATTAGATGCTATCTTAGAAGGTTATGTTGAAAAAGACTTATCCGTGAATGACCTTATCAAGCTAGGTTTTGATAAAGAAGTTGTCCGTAAAGTGGTGCGCTTGGTTGATCTGAATGAATATAAACGCCGACAAGCACCTGTTGGGCCGCGTATTACCATGCGGAATTTTGGTAAAGACCGCCGTTATCCGATCACCTCAGGTTTTGGCCGTAAAAATTGGTCATAACAGGAACTATTTATGAAAAAAATTGATGCAATTATAAAGCCATTTAAACTTGATGATGTACGTGAAGCACTGGCGGAAGTCGGGATCACAGGGATGACGGTTACGGAAGTGAAAGGGTTTGGTCGTCAAAAAGGGCACACCGAACTGTATCGTGGTGCGGAATATATGGTGGACTTTTTACCGAAAGTCAAAATTGAAATAGTTGTCCCTGACGATATTGTAGAAAACTGCGTTGAAACTATTATGCAAACAGCGCAAACAGGTAAAATTGGTGACGGTAAAATCTTCGTTTATGATGTTGCACGTGTGATCCGTATTCGTACGGGTGAGCAAGATGAGGAAGCAATTTAACTTTAGGGTTAAAAGGCGGTAACGGTAAATACACAGGAATGGGATTAGAACAGTGTATTTTTTATGCGGCCCGTTACCGCTAAGCTGTGAAAAAACTTCAAACACCAAGCCATTAGAACAGTTTCTTTTGGCTGATACGTTTCAGGAAATGCTCTTCTAAGCCGAAGAGCATTTTTTTATCTATTAATTCAGGGACAGCACTTTATGTGGGCCAAAGCACTCATAATGGATAGCATCGGCATCAACACCCATCGAAATTAATTGTTGACCCACATGTTGCATAAAGCCTACTGGACCACAGAAATAGAATTGCATATTCGGTTGGTCAATCCATTCACGTACTTTTTGTAAATCCATTAATCCTTCATATTGGTAATCAAAGCCGAGGCGGTCATTGCCTCGAGGCTGGTTAAACCAAATGGCAGAATGCCCCATTTTTTGTTTGGCCATCAATTGCTGAATTTCGTGGTTAAACGCATGAACAGCTCCATTTTCAGCCGCATGTAGCCAGTTGATCGTTGCTTCATGGCCTTGTTGCGTCAGGTGGCTTAGCATGCTTAACATTGGCGTCAGGCCAACGCCTGCTGAGATGAGTGTGACGGGCGTTTGGTTATCAACATCGATAAAGAAATCACCACATGGTGGTGCTAAATAAATACTATCCCCTTCATTGATGTGCTGATGCAAGAAATTAGACACAGCGCCTTGGTCTTCGCGTTTTACTGCGATACGGTAACTTTGGCCATTAGGTGCTGTCGTTAAGGAGTATTGGCGGATCTCTTGGTTCTCGAATCCATCATGATTAATATAAATTGTGATGTATTGACCTGGGCGATAGCCTGCGACGGGTTTTCCATCAACAGGGACGAACTCAAAGCTAGTAATAACATCGCTTTGTGGCTGTTTTTGTTTCAGTTTAAATTCGCGTAAACCTTCCCAACCCCCATTTTTATCGGCATTTTCTTGGTAAATTGAGGCTTCACGACCAATAAAGATATCGGCTAATACCCCGTAGGCTTTGCCCCATGCATCAAGCACTTCTTGACCAGGATTGAGGAGCTCATCAATGGCAGCCAGTAGGTTTTCGCCGACGATAGGGTAATGTTCAGGCTTAATATTTAAACTAACGTGTTTTTGCGCAATCTTTTCAACGGCAGAAATTAATGCTTCAGGGGTTTCAATATGCACAGCATAAGCGCAGATTGCATTAAATAATGCTTCACGTTGCGCACCATTAGCTTGGTGAGTCATATTGAAAATATCTTTTAATTCAGGATGTTGGTTGAACATTCTGTCATAGAAATGTGCGGTAAGTTTTGGTCCAGTGGCTGCGATAGCAGGAATGGTTGATTTAACGATAGCGATAGTTTGGCTGTCTAACATACAGGTGCTCCTGAATTTTTTTCATGTTCTCTGTTAGGAAGAGTTTGGCATTTTTTCTGAACCATCCAAAAATATAGCACTTAATTTTCAGTGGGATAGCTGAATTTTGTGCCGAAAATCTTCACTTTTATGAGAGACATAAAGTTTATTTATAAACATGTATTTTAAATACAACTTATAATATTTAAGGGTATCTGTAAAGATGCAAATAGACAAAATAGGGCAAAAATAGGCACATAATGAGAAGGGACTCGCAATACCAGATATTCCTCCGTCAAAATTTAAAATTTGAGCTATTTTATAATGAGGCTGAAAGTGGTAAATGACGTGAAAAAAATTAATGCAATCGTTTGCGTATATTTTTTCTTTAGGGCTATCTCAAGAACGAAAAAGAGTTTACACTGTGTGCTATTGCGATGAATTGATTGTCAACCTATTGAATTGCTGAGGCAGGAGAAGCGAATGTTAAAGCGTGAAATGAATATTGCAGACTATGATCCAAAATTATGGGAAGCAATGGAGCAAGAAGTACAACGTCAAGAAGAACACATTGAATTAATTGCTTCTGAAAACTATACCAGTCCACGAGTCATGCAGGCTCAAGGTTCTCAGCTAACCAATAAATATGCAGAAGGGTATCCAGGCAAACGCTATTACGGCGGTTGTGAGTATGTTGATGTCGTTGAGCAATTAGCGATTGACCGCGCAAAAGAATTATTTGGTGCAGACTACGCAAACGTGCAGCCACACTCTGGTTCACAAGCGAATGCGGCAGTTTACATGGCATTGCTACAACCAGGTGATACTGTGCTGGGTATGAATTTGGCGCACGGCGGCCACTTAACTCACGGTTCCCCAGTTAACTTCTCTGGTAAATTGTACAATATCGTTCCTTATGGCATCGATGAAAGCGGTAAGATTGACTACGACGATATCAAAGCGCAAGCTGAAAAACATAAACCAAAAATGATTATCGGTGGTTTCTCTGCGTATTCAGGCGTGGTTGATTGGGCTAAAATGCGTGAAATCGCAGATGCTATCAATGCTTACTTATTCGTTGATATGGCACACGTTGCGGGTCTGATTGCGGCAGGTGTTTATCCAAACCCAGTTCCACATGCTCACGTTGTGACAACCACAACTCACAAAACATTAGCGGGTCCTCGTGGTGGTTTGATCCTCGCGAAAGGCGGCGATGAAGAGCTGTACAAAAAAATCAACTCAGCCGTATTCCCTGGTTCGCAAGGCGGTCCTTTAATGCATGTTATTGCAGGTAAAGCCGTAGCACTTAAAGAAGCCATGGAACCTGAGTTCAAAGTCTACCAACAACAAGTTGCGAAAAATGCGAAAGCAATGGTCGACGTTTTCCAACAACGCGGCTATAAAGTTGTTTCTGGTGGAACTGAAAACCACCTGTTCTTAGTTGATTTAGTTGACAAAAATATCACGGGTAAAGATGCTGATGCTGCATTAGGTCGTGCGAATATCACCGTAAACAAAAACAGTGTACCAAACGATCCGAAGAGCCCATTTGTCACTTCAGGTGTGCGTATTGGTTCTCCAGCAATTACGCGTCGTGGCTTTAAAGAAGCTGAAGCGCGCGAGCTAGCGGGCTGGATGTGTGATATTCTAGACAACCTCAATGACGAAGCGACCATTGAGAGCGTGAAACAAAAAGTATTAGCAATCTGCAAAAAATACCCAGTTTACGCATAATATAACGACTTTTAGTTACCTAAACCCGCTTCTACTGTTAAGTATGAGCGGGTTTTTTGCATTGAAAAATGGAGGGATGATGGTCATTCCATCAACGCACTGGCTAGCAATTGATTATTTTACCTACTTTTTTGCATACAGTATTTTTTTGCCGTTTTGGTCTGTTTGGCTACAGGGTGAGGGCATTGATGCCGAAATGATCGGTGTTTTGCTTGGTGTAGGCCTTGCGGCTCGTTTTCTTGGGGCGATGTTTATCACTCCATTAGTTAAAGAGCCGTCAAAATTAATTACTGCATTGCGGTTGTTGGCTGCATCATCCTTAATTTTTTCCATTGGCTTTGCTTTTGGTTCCCATTGGGCATGGCTGCTTTTTGTGATGATTGGTTTTAACTTATTTTTCGCTCCAATGGTTCCATTAGGGGATTCATTGGCAGGAACATGGCAGAAACAATTTACGTTTGATTATGGCAAAATCCGTGTTTGGGGCTCGATAGCCTTTATTATTGGTTCTTCATTAATGGGTTATCTAGCTGGGGTTTGGGGCCATAAATCAATTATGGTTGCTTTGATTATCAGCTGCTTAGCTTTATTGTTGGGGGCGATGTTGAGGCCTACAATAATGCCTGCGGGGGCGGCAAAAGCAGATAATGGTAATAAAGTTACTTTTAAACAACTGATTGCTGATAAAAATGTGGTCAGATTTCTGATTTGCGTGACTTTATTGCAAGGTGCTCACGCAGCTTACTATGGTTTTGCCTCGCTGTTCTGGAAGGAAGCGGGATATTCAGACTTAGTGATTGGTAACTTATGGTCATTGGGTGTTGTCGCAGAAGTTATTGTCTTTATGTTGAGTCACCGTTTATTTAGGCGCTGGAGTGCACGTAACTTACTGTTGTTATCTGCATTCTGTGGAATAATCCGTTGGGGGATGATGGGGGCATTTACCGCATTACCTATGCTTATTATCGTGCAAATTTTACACAGTGGAACGTTCACTGTTTGTCATCTTGCGGCAATGCGTTTTATCAGCGCGCGTAAAGAAAATGAAATTATCCCATTACAGGGTGTCTATTCGGCACTGGCGACGGGTGGTGGTCTAGCGGTATTAACAATTATTGTCGGTTATATTTATGAGCGTGTTCCTGCTCATCATGGCGTGGTCTTTTATTTGATGGCGCTACTTGCTGTACCTGCGTTATTTATTCGCCCTAAAGTGACTGCACAGTCATAATCTTCCCATCAAAGAGCTATAAATGCAGTGAAACACCTTCATTTATAGCTTGGTTTGATGCTCAATTTGCTGCCCAGTATCATCAATATAAATCACGGTAATATTTTCTCCATTAACCACTTTTTTCCCCGAGGGGATTGTCTGAGTCGAAAATGGTGCGATCATTAAACTTTTAGCAATAAGCTCATTGGCGTTATTTGCTGTGTAGATATTGGCAATGCTGAGAAAATAAGGTGTTGGGTTATTCACGGCTAATAGCCCGTTATCGGCATAAAATTTAGCGCTATCCAATAATGTATCTGGAAGGGGTAACAGCGAAATAGGGCGGTAAAACACTTTAATTCGAGTTTGGATGGCAAACTGGAGCGTATTCATACCCTGGGTGTTTTTAGGCTTGGGTGCGATATCCAAAACATTTAAATAATAAACAGACTCTCTATCCATGGGTAAGTTATTACCAAGAAAACGGATGCGGAGCTGAACGCCTTCATTAGCGGCTATTTTGTTGATAGGCGGCGTGACAATAAATGGCGCATTGGTTGTTTCGGGTGTCGAATTAATATTCCCTTCATCTATCCAACTTTGGATTAACGTCGGCTGTTCACTGTAATTAGTCATCTGAATGCCAACCATTTTTTTATCACTCGGAAAAATAACCCGAGTTCCTTGTAAAACAAGGCTTGCTTGTGTTTGTAAACTTATCAGTAATAAGGCAATTCCTCCTAAGTATTTCATCATCGCTCCTTTTTTAGTTGTAAGACATTACGACGGTTGCCGTACCAGATACCGCCCCTTGAGTGACAATATTGGGGTTATAGGGATAATAATAAGCCCCTAAATTGACGGAAAAGGATGGTGAAATGGGATTGCCTTTTGGGACGAAAAAAATACTTGTGGCAGTATTTTGTGCCGTTACACTGTCTGAAAGGAATAAAGGGGCAGTGAGGTTATCCGTTTTGACGAGCCGAAAACCGACACCTTTAGCACCTTGGGTTAGGGTATTGTTTATCGTGGTTTTATCATTTGCCAGTAAGCTACCGCTGGATAAAAACATAGACACATCGCGAGAAGCGGTGCTACCCGCGAGGAAATCTTGGCACGTGAAATTCAATGTGAATGGCGTGTAGCCAGCTCGAGTCACATTTTTGACAGTGTTGATACTGACAGGCGGAAGCGAAACGACTAATCCTTGATTAGTAAAATTACAGGTTGTTAGGATTGGGTTATAGGTTAACTGCATCGGTTGGTAAAACATATCCTCAGCATGTGTTGGCCATTGCAGGGTTAACAGAAACGTGACTAAGTCTGAGAGAAGGCGCAGTAGCCAAGGGATAAGACCTAATGCCGTTACATCCGTTGCCATCATTACTGGGCTGATTAACACACTGTTACCTGCAACTTCTTTATAATTATTTGCGGGTGGGCTGCTGAGTAATTTAAATTGAATCGTAAAATTTGTATCTAGATTAGAGGCGGGGTAGGTACCTGGGGGAATATTAGTCACGCTTGATTGACTAATACCGCTGACCGAGATAGAAACCACTTGTTTCCCACCATTAAAGCCAATCGCAACTGTTGATTGGCGAAATGGGCTGTCAATGCCCACTGTATTTGATTGAAGTAGCCCTGGTGCTACACAGGTATATTGACCTGTAAATTTTGTTCGGGTTGATTTGTTCACGGTGGTTGATGTGCTTGTGAGTTCCGTGGATATATCAAAATTCAGTGGCGGTGCATTTTTTTCTCCCGCATTACTGCAACTGGCAGCAACATCATAGCTTGCGAGTAATAATGCGGGTAAGAGAAGTGCCAGTAGCGTCTTTTTCATCATAACGTCCTTTATCGACAAAAATTATGGTTTTTATCCATGGTATTAACGGGGTCTTTAATTACGCACTCTGATTTTTCCTTAGAATTGAGCTTGATGTACAAAATGGAAGGCCATTGATCGCTCTTAATGTAGATCACTCCAGATTGCCCCACATAACCAATATTTTGTTTTTGTTCATTATTTACCTCAGTACCAAATGGCAGACTTTCCCCATTGGCCAGTGAGGCTCTAAATATGTAAGTTTGACGCGTGTCTGTTTCGAGTTTGATATAATTCACGGCACCTTGATACGGGCTCACATTAGCCATATTGCCAAGGACTTCTGCGCCTGATGTTTTGTCAGTATCAGAAAGGGTATAGGTATTTGTTCGATAAGGTGTTGAATTCGCAACCAATACGACACCTTGCTGATTGGTGAGGGTGGTTTTATCTGAATTGACCATCATGTTATTAGCCAACGGCGCTTCGATAATGGTGTAGGTTTGGCCTGTTTCTCCTGAAAAAACGATATGTTCAGGAATGGCGACCACCGTTCCTCTTGCCCCTAAACCCGCTTGGCGGTAGTTATTGGCTTCAGTATATGAACCTGACAGGGTCGTCGATGGCAGTTGATAGCTGGCATTTGCCCCCACTAAATTATTCCCGCCACTTTGGTTGGTCGCTGTCACTGTGTAATTGACTTGATCATTTTTACCCGCAATGCCGCTAACGCTCAACGCTGTTTGTTGGTAATGTGAATCGGTAAAGTAACTGCCGAGATTAATATTGGCGCGTTTTTCAAACAAAGAGAATGGCACGCTGACATTCGCATACACCCGTGTTTCTTCTTTATTATCATAATTACGAATACGAGAAACCGATACACTGTAGGACACATCATTGTAGTTATTGGCATAGCCCGCTTGGTATTCACGGCTGCTGCCATGGGTATTCCAATAATCGCGATGGGTGCCAGAAACAAAGACCGAACCGTAACCATCGGCGAGTTGTTGATTCAAATTCAACGTAAAGGTATTTTTTGCACGAGACCCGCGCAGGGCATCAAAATTAGTTAATGATAAGTCGGAAGGTGCATCATTCCCCAGTTGTTGGGAAAGGTCATCTTGATAAGATTTCCACGCGCGATAGTTATCTTGGGCGTAGATAGTATCCATAAAGCTATAATAACCGCTCGTTGAGTAACGGTAAGACGCCAACGTTAAATTGGTTGAGGTTGAATTAATGTATTTGCTGTAAGTCAGTCGGTAACTTTGCCCACTCTGAGAGCCAGCGTCTAGTTTTGCATTTGCGTGTGTCACATCAGCGGAAATAGCACCAAAACTGAAGTTCCAACCACTCCCCACAACGCCGGAATAATATTTCTCACTGAACAACATACCTGCATAGAGAGTGACGAGGTTATTCAGGCCGTAGTGTATTTCACCTTGTGTAAAATTAGGCTGGTAGTGTGTGCTTTCAATGTTTGTTTTTCCAGCAAGAAGGTTGTAGGTATAAATGCCTTCTTTAAGCATATCAGGAACCGCAGAATAGGGGACGGTGAAGGTTTCTTTGCGGCCATCCGCCTCTTGTACAACGACAAATAAATCCCCCCCGCCTGCGCTGGGTTGAAGGTCGTTAAAGGAGAACTCACCTGGTGGGACGTTTTCTTGGTAAACTAAGTTATTATTTTGATAGACGCTGACCAATGCGTTGGTCTGAGCCACGCCGCGAATGATAGGAACAAAATTTTGGCTCGAGTTGGGATACATCCCCATTTCGGTCGCCAGCGCAATCCCACGAATACGCAGGCTGTTAAATAGCGCCGCAGGGGTGTAAAAATCACCGATTTTAACACCTGATTTTATTTGGCTAATGGGACGATAGGCATAACGCGTATTATTTTTCCATTTTGATGAACCATGGGAACTGTTGCGATAACTTGATTCATCCCTAAATTGCCACGCCCCTAAATTGACACCCGAATTGAGTGTTGCATAAAAATTATCGCTACTGGTTTTGGCATTTTTCTTTTCTTTATAGCTGTAATAATTTGTATTATAAGAAAAAATAATTGCAGGTTCACCGTAGTTCCATAAGCTTGGGTCGACATAGTTGGCCTCAGATTGTTTTAATGCCACTTGGGGCACCGTCATGTCGAGTCGTAATTCATTAATATTGAATTTGTAATGAACATTTGGCACTAAAGAATCAATAGGGATAACATCTTGCTGTTGAATTTTTTCAATCACACTTGGCGATAAGTTTAAATTTAACTTTTTAACATCGTTAGAGGAAAGGCTGATGACTTTACCGTCATGATCAATCTCAATTTCAAATTGGCCTTTCCAATTATTATTTACATAAAGATCTGCTAGTTGTTTTCCTGAAGGAATTTTACTGTCCGTATAAAATCGTGAAATATCACCCTGTGCGGATTTACCGACTAATAGGGATGTCTCAAATTCATCTGCTACCGCGTTTTTGAGACAGCTTTGCAGTCCTAATAAAATTAGGAAATAGAGATAGTTTTCTTTTTTCACGATGATATCTTCTTTTAAAGTTTAATATTGTGAGATTTGAAAACGCCATAATCATCGACATAAACTAAAACAAGGTCACGATTTTTTAATACCTGTTTTAACGGAAACTCAAGAGAAGACATTGGAGATATCATTCCTGAATCAATCAGTGAGTTTTTTTTATCATTGGTTGTTGTCAATGCAGCAACCGTAAAGTGATATTGCGAGTTATTTTTTATTAATAGGGTGTTATTGTTTAATTGGTAATTAATTTTATTAATTACATCGTCAGGTGATTCGGTTAATTCCACAGGACGATAAAAAATTTTTATTCGAGATCGCGTGGCTAACTGAATCGTATTTTTACCTTTAGCGGTATCGGGTGTTTTAGGAATATCCAGTACATTTAAATAAAATACACTTTCAATATGGTTAGGTAGAGTTTTATCTATTTTTTTTATTTTAAGTTGCTGTCCTTGTGAGCCTTCTATTTTTACAATAGGTGGCGAGAGATAAAAGGGTGCATCTGAATTCTCAGGGGTCGAATTTTCATCTCCACTATCAATCCATGACTGAACAAGAGAAGCTGTTTTACTATTGTTTGATAATTGTACTGCCATACTCTCAGCATCTGAAGGATAGATAATTCGAGTTCCCGTAATAATGACATTGGCAAATAAATTATTGGAAAATAAAATAACGAATAATAGGAGTGCTTTTTTCATCATAATATCCCTGTAAAGCCAGGCTAATAAAAGCCTGGCTTAGACGCTATTTATAAGTAGGAAACAGTGTAAATGACGTTAGATTGCAAAGCACCAACTTGGGCTGCGGTTGTATTCGTTTTATAATAACTTGCAATAAGGTTTAATGTTGCACCTGTTGCTCCAGTTGTATTTGCTGCGGTTAGGGCAGTATCAAATGTTGTATTTAACGGGATAGCAACAGTTGGCGATGTGGTTTGTGACAAGCTAAAACCCACATTACGAGCAACCGTTGGGTCGTTTTCATTCACGGTGGTATTCACCAGATATAGACCAGAAGGCGAGATATTACTGGAAGAAAAGTGCAGTTTTAACGTACCAGTAGGCGTACCCCCTCCAACTTGAGCACAATTCGAAAATGTTAATGCAAATGTCTTTTGGTTTTTGGTTATTACTGTATTTGCCGTTGTTCCAGCGTCAGTTGCAATAATTGGATCTAAGGCAATAGACATATCAGCACTATTACCACCATTAATAGTACAGGTAGTATCACTTATAGCGCCTGAGATTGAAATAATACCTCCAGGGCTGTTTGTTACTGCGAGTGCTGAACCTGATACAACAGATAAAGAAAGTAAAGACAGAGGTAGTATATATCTAGACATAGTTAACCCCATTAAGGTCAAGTAGAATAAAGTTATATAACTTTGAATGGCCGCCTGTTAATAATTAGCTGCCTTATTTCATGCTAGATATAGTTCTTATATTTTTCAAATATAAATTTAAAAAATAAAAAAATGAGATTGCCGTCTTTTGTATATTAATGAAAATAATGAAAATGTATTTTTAATTATAGATTAAAAAATACACTAAATAAGTGTTTTTTATGAATATTAAGATATTAATGTGAATGTTTCAGATGTTTTTGTCATTAGCGTGATTGTTTTTTTAGGGAGTTAAGAGCTAAGTTTAAAATAAATTCACGAAATTTTTAAATAGTGTAACTGTGTTACTTTGAAATTAATAATTCTGATTATTTTGATTTTAATTAATCTATAAAAATTATAAATGTAAAAAATGGTGGCTAGAATTATATCTAGCTACCATTTTAGAGGCGTTGTAAATTATAAACTAGGTAAAAAAGTGGTGAAGAATGGCATGAATGTAACTAATAATAAAACCACAATTAAGGCAAAGAAGAGTGGCATAACTTCACGGATAAAGTCGGCAATGCGTACACCTGTAATTGAAGTTGCAACAAACATGACTGTGCCCATTGGTGGTGTTAAACAACCAATTGCGAGATTGAGTATCATGACGATCCCAAAGTGAATAGGGTCAATTCCCAATAGTTTAACAGTAGGCATTAATAATGGAACAAGTACAATAATGGCGGCATTCCCTTCAATAAACATCCCTAAAATTAATAAAACGGCATTAACAATCATTAAAAATACGTAAGGATTATCAGAGAAGCTCGTCATCATTCTGGCGACATCTTGTGCGACTTGCTCGTTAGTTAACACCCATGCTAAAGCAGAGCAAGTCATGATAATTAGCATAATACTTGCGGTTGAACGGGCAGTTTCTAAGAATGAAGCTGCAATATCTTTTAATTTCATTTCACGATAAAAGAACGTGCCAATAATGATGACGTATAATACTGCGATAGCACCCGCTTCGGTTGGGGTGAAAATGCCAAATCGAATGCCACCGATAATGACTAATACTAATAAAAAGGCAGACATTGCCCCTTTACCTGTTTGATAAACTTCAGCAAAAGTCGGTGCTTTATCACGAGCAGGTTTATAACCTCGTTTTTTAGCAATAAGATAAATTGCAACCATTAATGCGACACAACACATTAAGCCAGGAATAATGGCAGCCATAAACATTTTGCCAATAGAAACATCGGCAACAAAACCATAAATAATTAGGGCAATCCCTGGGGGGATAATTGGGGTAATAAGTGAGCCAGCCGCGGTCACTGCGGCAGAAAAGCTTTTTCCATAGCCTAATTTGGTCATTTCTGGCACTAACATTTTAGACAGCATAGCGCAGTCCGCAAGGTTAGATGCAGAAAGCCCGCCCATCATCGTGCTGAGCAAAACGTTTGATTGCGCCAAACCGCCAGGATAGTGGCCAGATAATGTGCCAGTAAACTTCAACATTCGGCTTGTTATTCCAGTGTAATTTAACAAGTTACCTAGCAAAATAAAAAATGGGATTGCGAGTAAAGTAACGTTCTCACCAGCACCAATAATACGCTGTACAGCGATGAGTGGCGAAATATCCCCAGCGGAAAAGAAATATGTTAATAACGCGATTAATACACTTAAGAAAATTGGAACATTAATTAAAAAACAAAAAATTAAGACAATACAGGCGATAACTACTGACATGGTTTATCCCCTTTAATCAGTTTGCTCATATCTTCCAATAAATGCTGAACGGAAAATAACACCATAATGGATGCACCAATAGGAACGGAGAGGTCGATGTAATAATAAGAAACGCCGATTATTGGAGTGATCTTATCTTCGGCGATTAGAGAGAGTTCATAGCCAAGGTAGCCAAAAATAGATAACGCAACGATGGCCATAATATGCGTTATTACGGCGATAGATAATTGTATTTTTTGAGGAAAAAGAGATGTAATTGCATCAATGCTAACATGCATCCTTTTTCCAGCAGCTGAAGCAGCGCCGATCATGACTAACCATATGTAGCAAATGATGAGAACCTCTTCACTCCACATTAGCGGATCATTCAGCAGCCAGCGCATGAATACAGCAAGAATTGTGATAATGACAATCGCAGCGACAGCTAACGATGAAACAATATCACTTAGTTTCCCTAGAAATTTAAACATAAAAGATCCTTGCGAAAGTCATAAATAACCATTTATTAATTTAAAAATATTGGCGGTTTAACCGCCAATATAGATGGTTAGTTATTAATAATATCTTGTGTTTGTTGATATAAATTCGCAGACCATTCAGGGAATTCGTTATAGAATGGTTTTGATTTTTCTTTGAAAAGGGTACGGTCAACTTCAACAACAGTGACACCTTCACTTTTCATTTTCTCAATAATTTCTTTTTCTTCTTTCAGGACTAATTCGGTGAGGTATTGACCAGCTTCATTCCCCGATTCAACCAAGGCGAGTTGGATATTTTCAGGTAATTTATTATATGTTTTGCTACCCATAACTAAGTTAGTAACGTTTTCAACGTGGCCAGTTAAAATTAAGTATTTCGCTGCTTCATGGTGTTTTTGACCGTATAACACAGGAATTGGATTCTCTGCACCATCAATAATTTTAAGATTAAGTGCAGTATAAACTTCAGCTAATGGCAATGGTGTCGGTGTAGCTCCCATTGCTTCTAATCCTTTAATTTGGATTTTGTTGTTCGGTACGCGAATTTTTAGACCTTTTAGATCATCTGGAGTTTGCACCATTTTATTTGCTAAAATATGACGAGACCCATACAACCAATCTTTAGAAACAACATGCAACCCTTTTTTGTCTAGCTGCTGTTCCAGCGAGCTATACCAAGGAGAGGCATTTAATTTAAAAATGTCCTTATATGACAGGCCTAGATATGGGCCGAACATGATGCCGTAGTCAGGAACATAATCTGAAAAGAAAGCACCATCTGCGAGAGTGATAAGTGGACTACCTAATTTCATCTGCTCAATGACATCTTTTTTCGAACCTAATTGTGAGCTTGGGTAAGGAATAAGTTCACCTTCACCATTGGTTTTTTCATTGAATTTTTTTGCCCATTCATGAATAGCGAGATCAAAAGGTTCTCCAGGGTTATTTTCGTAAGCGACTTTAAGCTTATACTTTGCTTCTGCAAAAGCGGTTCCTGCCATACTGCCCATTAAAAACATGGCGCTGAGTGTTAAGCCTAGAATATTCTTCCCGTTTAATGTGCTCAGTTTCATAAGTGTATCTCCTGTAGGGGGACTTATTGTTTTAAATAGTTATTGTTTATTTGGTGTATCGTGCTTCAAGTATTGCTTGAGTGCCACTGCGTAAAATATGTGTAACCTTTAAGGCGATATCCTCAGTTAACGAATCAATTTGATTGAGATCTATTTCCCATAAATCTGACATGGCGAGCACATTGTAAGTGAGCTGCGTAATATCGGTATCATAGAGTTCGTCCCAAACCTTAAATCGTTCCAGTAAATATTCATCATCCTTCAATGGAATAGTCAGATGGTTGAATTTGCCACGATAAAAGACAATTAAAGCTGCAAGTGAAAATGAAATACAATAGGGGATAGCATTACGTTGTTGAGAATACGAAATTAACTGGGGTAATAACCGCGTTTTAAATTTAGTGAGCGAATTAAGGGAAATGGAAAGTAATTCATGCTCAATGTAGGGATTATTAAAGCGATCAATAACATCTGCAGCAAACTGATTTAACTCAGAGGGTTGTTGGGATAAAACAGGGATAACTTCATGAGTGATAAGCTCATTAACATAGGCCAAAAAGGTTGGGTTGGAAGTCACCTCTCTGACGGTTTTTATGCCAGCTAAGTAAGCAACAGGCACCATTGAGGTATGAGCACCATTAAGAATAGCAACCTTACGTTCTTTATAGGGTTTAATGTCATCAACAATTTTGATATTTAATGGAAGAGAATTAAGCTTCAATTTTTCCTCTAAGATCTTTGGACCTTGTATGACGAATAGATAAAAATATTCAGCAGTAACGAGAAAATCGTCTTTGTAGCCTAATTCGCTTTCTAATTTTTCAATTTCGTTTTTTGGGTAACCAGTGACTATTCTATCCACTAATGTGGAGCAAAAGGTATTGTGTTCATTTAGCCAAGTAACAAACTCATCTGGCAGATCCCAATCTTGTGCATGTTGAAGAACAAATTCTTTAAGCTTTTCACCATTATAATCAATGAGTTCACAAGGTATAATAAATAAACCTTTATCTTTATCCCCTTTAAAATATTGGTAACGATGGAACAAAAACTGGGTCAATTTGCCTGGGAAGCTCTTTGCTGGTTTTTCTTCAAAACAGACATCATGATGATACACAATGCCAGCTTCAGTGGTGTTAGAAAATATCCATTGCAGTTCAGGATTTTCTGCACATTTTATAAATTCATCATATTCAGAATAAATAAGTATTTCTCTATTAACTGAATTTATAATTCTAATATCAGCAACTTGTTGCTGTTGTTCGTTAAGTCCCCTGGTGATGGCAGTGTATAGGCCATCTTGTTTATTGATTGATGGGTGAGCAGAGTCAATGGGCCTCACAAGTGTAATGCCGCTATTGAAATCTGTTTTTTCATTAAGTTGGTCAACCATCCAATCAATAAATGCACGTAAAAAATTACCTTCCCCAAATTGAAGAATTTTTTCAGGGTATTGCTTTGTCACCATTGACTTTCGGTTCAGGTAATAATTCATAGCCATTCCTCTAGTTATTATGCGTATATATGTTCTGGTGTGGACTCAGACTAGAAGTATTTAGAGAAAGGCACTATTAATTGCATCAATTTTGTGGATTAAATGGCTTTTTCATGCTTTTAATCTGTTTTTTATGAGTAAAAAACAGTTTTTAATTTAAAGTTGATTGGGGGTGTTTGTTTAATTTATTGATATTAAATTGATTTTTCTTTATTTCGCTTTGTTTTTAAATGTTATTTATAGTTTATTTGGTTTTTTTAAGGAAAAATCCAGATAAAAACAAAATAATGAAAATAAGAGTAGATGAGAAAAATCAATTGTTTCCCTATGGTGATATAACAAATTATTTATGGTTCGATTTACTCGTAAGTTTGTTGAATAGAATTGATCATAGTTCGTTTAGCGGTGTCTAAATGGTGGCGAAGCTCATTCATTGCCACAAGGTCATTACGACTAATTAGTGCACTGAGAATGGTCATATGTTCTTCAATTGCAAGCACATTTCGCTCTTTTAGGTCTGATTCATCCCACTGATATTGGAAGTGGAAAATAACAGTAATTATTTCAAGTGACTGATTAAAGAAAGGGTTATTAGCACCTGATAAAATTAAACTGTGTAATTCATAGTCAAGTTGAGAGAAGTCCCGGTAATTGATTGTGACGGTTTCCCTCAGGGCGCGATGTTTTAAAAGTAACTCTTTCGCTAAAATCCAGCGGTGGTCATCCGCGGGTAAGTTTAAAAAGTGTGTTAGTGCATTGGTTTCAAGTAATTCTCTGAATTCAAATAATTTTTCTGCATACTCGCGGGAAAATTTCATCATGTGCCAGTTGCCGCGATGGGTGTTTTTAATCAGACCATAACGTGAAAACTCAACTAAAAACTCACGTACTACACTGGAATTCACATGGCTTTTTTTAGCTAATTGAAGTTCAGTAAATGTGTCACCTGGCATCAATTCCTTTTCTTTTATCATTTGATAAAAGGCTTTTTCGAATAAAACGATTTGTTGATCGGGGAGGCTAGACTCAACGGGGAAGAAATCATTTTTGTTAGGGTATCGGGAAACATGATATTCACTCCCTTGTTTTTCAATGATTTTCTTTTCTAGTAAATATTCTATCGTATGTCTTACCGTCGTACGACTGATATTAAACATCTCCGCTAAAGATGATTGTGAAGGAAATGGCGAAGACAGTAGATTTTTATGAATAGCGTCTAGGAATTCATTAATTGAACTGTAACGTAAGTTTTTACTTCTTACCATCTTCAGTATCCCTCTATGATTTTTATGTTTAAAAAACCGATTTAATACCGATTTGAAAACATTTAATCACAAAAATTAGTTGTTTAATACCTAATTTATGTTTTTTAAATTAAAAAAGACGGATTAATTGATGGAGGGTGATATGAAGCAATTGATTTGTCAGGAACCAAAAAAATTAGTTTACCAGCAAGTGGAAGAACCTGTTGTTAAGGCTGGGCGAGTCAAAATAAAGATACATGCGGTAGGAATTTGTGGAACAGATATTCATGCGTGGGGAGGGAATCAGCCCTTTTTTCAGTACCCACGTGTCTTAGGGCATGAAATTTCGGGGACTATTTGTGCAGTTGCTGATGATGTAAAACAATGGAAAGTGGGGCAGCGTGTTGCTGTAATGCCTTATGTGGCATGCTATGAATGTGGTGCATGTAAAAGCGGGAAAACCAATTGTTGTGAAAAAATTTCAGTGATTGGTGTGCACGAAGATGGTGGGTTTTGTGAATATCTGAATGTCCCTGAAAAAAATATATTAGCCATTGAAGACAGCGTGTCTGATATCGATGGGGCGTTAATTGAACCTTTCGCTATTAGTGCCCACGCGGTGAGACGAGCACAAATTAAACCAAATGATGCCATTCTTGTAGTCGGTGCGGGGCCTATTGGTCTTGGCGTTGCAGCTATTGCAAAAGCAGATGGAGCAAATGTTCTTGTTGCTGATACTAGCTTGGCAAGACGCCAACATGTTGAAAAAGTATTGGGTGTAAAAACCTGTGATCCTGCTTCTGAGGACTATCTGGCCGTCATTGAAGCCTATTTTGGCGGGATGTTAGCCGAAAAATTGATTGATGCCACGGGTAACCCGCATGCGATGAATAATACCGTTAATTTAATTCGTCATGGTGGGCAAGTTATTTTTGTGGGGTTATTCAAAGGCAACCTTTCATTCTCTGATCCTGATTTTCATAAAAAAGAAACCACAATGATGGGCAGTCGTAATGCGACCCCTGAAGACTTTAATAAAGTTGCTAGACTGATGGCTGAAGGTAAAATATCAAGTGAAATGATGCTTACTCACCAGTTTGATTTTGATTCCATTGGCGAGCGTTATGAGCAAGATGTTATCAATAATCGTGACTTAATCAAAGGTGTTATTTTATTTTAAAATGGCCACAAAAAAGCCCACATATGAAGTGGGCTTTAACGAAAAGAGAAATTAACGTTTTAACGCTTCAGATAATTCATCTTTCATGATGGACAGCATATCGCGAACAACGCGTGGGCTACCTGCAACTAAGTTACCAGAAGCTAAATAGTTATGGCCACCGATAAAGTCAGTCATAATCCCACCAGCTTCACGCATGATGAGCTCGCCGCCTAAAAAATCCCATGGTTTTAAACCGATTTCAAAATACGCATCGACACGGCCAGCAGCCACATAGCATAAGTCTAATGCAGCAGAACCTGTACGACGGAAATCCGCACATTTATCAAACATCGCTGTCATGATGTTCATAAATACAGGGGCGTGTTGTTTTTGTTTGAATGGGAAGCCTGTTGCAACGATAGCACCATCAAGGTCACGTTTCTCATCAATACGGACGCGGTAACCGTTCAATTGCGCGCCTTGTCCACGAACTGCACTGAATAATTCATTGCGCATTGGATCGTAAACCACAGCAACTTCAGTACGGCCTTTAACGCGTACAGCGATAGAAACAGAGAAGTGAGGGAGACGTTTTGTGAAGTTGGTAGTGCCATCCAGTGGATCGATTACCCATTGAACATCATCATCTTTACCTAATAATTCACCACTTTCTTCAGTGATAATTGTGTGGTCTGGATAAGACTTACGGATGATTTCAATAATTAATTGCTCAGATTCTTGGTCAACGTTAGTAACGAAATCGTTCGTTCCTTTCTGAGTGACTTTAATATTGCTAGGCATTTCATAGTTTTTAGCTATGTGATTACCGGCCTTACGTGCGGCACGTATGGCGATGTTAAGCATCGGATGCATGGGCTTTTTCCACTGGAATGTTAAAGAACAAAAAACTTGAGAGCAGAAGTATATAGATGTTCGTCACAATAAGCAATTTTGTGTTAAGCTATGCCGATAATTTTTTCATTAAACGTATAAACCATGCTAGAAAATATTCGTATCGTTCTTGTTGAGACCTCACACACAGGCAATATGGGTTCCACCGCCCGTGCAATGAAAACCATGGGGCTTTCAAATCTGTACCTCGTCAATCCTCTTGTTGAACC
Source organism: Providencia sp. PROV129 (assembly GCF_028482245.1). Taxonomy (NCBI): domain Bacteria; kingdom Pseudomonadati; phylum Pseudomonadota; class Gammaproteobacteria; order Enterobacterales; family Morganellaceae; genus Providencia; species Providencia sp. PROV129. The sequence continues at coordinate 135,645 of NZ_JAMPQD010000008.1, read as the reverse complement.
TGACTCGCATTCAATCGCACTTTCTGCAGGGGCGAGCGATGTTATTGGTAACGCGACTATCGTCAAAACGTTAGATGAAGCCCTTGAAGGATGTAAGTTGGTGATTGGTACCAGCGCACGTTCGCGGACGTTGTCTTGGCCGATGGTTGAGCCACGGGAATGTGGTGTAAAATCTGTTGAGCAATCAAAAGAATCGCCAGTCGCGATTGTTTTTGGTCGTGAACGTGTTGGTTTGACCAACGAAGAATTGCAAAAATGCCAGTATCACTTGTATATCCCAACTAACCCTGAGTATGGTTCTTTAAACCTTGCTATGGCGGTACAATTGGTCAGTTATGAGATCCGTATGGCGTATTTAGCCATGGATGAAAAAAATCCCGTGACCTCAAATGATGATGAGGTAGAATATCCCCCCTCTGAAGATGTTGAACGTTTTTATGTGCACCTTGAAAGCGTATTAAATGAATCGGGCTTTATTCGCAAAGCGCATCCAGGCTTAATTATGAATAAGTTACGTCGTTTATTTACTCGTGCGCACATTGAAACCCAAGAGCTACACATTCTGCGCGGTATCTTAACGTCGATGGAAAAATGGGCGAAAAAGTGAGGCGAAATCCGTGGTGAAAGTCAGTGAATAATACTTGAGTAAAATAGTCAGGTAAATAGTTGACTAAATTACTCAGGAATGTCACAATTCAGCCATATTTTACCACGGAGTAATATGTTATGAGACTCACTTCCAAAGGACGTTACGCAGTAACTGCGATGTTAGATGTCGCGTTACACTCTCAGTCTGGTCCAGTACCTTTAGCTGATATTTCTGAACGTCAGGGAATTTCCCTCTCTTATCTTGAGCAACTTTTCTCTCGTTTACGTAAAAACGAGCTAGTTTCTAGCGTTCGCGGTCCGGGCGGTGGTTATTTGCTTGGTAGAGACGCTGACCAAATTTTTGTTGCTGAGGTAATCGCTGCGGTTGATGAATCGGTTGATGCAACCCGTTGCCAAGGTAATAAAGAAGGTTGTCAAAACGGCGACCGCTGTTTAACGCATGCATTATGGCGTGACTTAAGTGACAGAATCACCAGTTTCCTTAGCAGCATCAGTCTTGATGAGCTCGTGAAAAATCAAGAAGTGATGGTTGTGGCTGATAGACAAGATAATGAACAACGTAAAAGCATGCCAAACGGCATCACGCCTGAATCCATTATCAATGTACGTGCTTAAAATATTATATTAAAAATTGCAGTCGATACCGAGTAGTGAGTGCCTAGACGAAGAGCTAAGTTCCGCCATCGGTGTCTTTAAAAAATTAAAGGCAAGTTAGCTTGTCCTTTGGAGTATGTGAGCAATGAAATTACCAATCTATCTTGATTATTCAGCAACAACACCGGTTGACCCGCGTGTGGCTGAAAAAATGATGCAATGCTTAACAATGGATGGGAACTTCGGTAACCCTGCATCCCGTTCTCATCGCTTTGGCTGGCAAGCCGAAGAGGCGGTTGATATTGCACGCAACCAAATCGCTGAATTAGTGGGTGCTGACCCGCGTGAAATCGTCTTTACGTCAGGCGCAACGGAGTCTGATAACTTAGCCATTAAAGGCGCAGCGAATTTCTATAAAAAGAAAGGCAACCACATTATTACCTGTAAAACGGAACATAAAGCCGTTTTAGACACTTGTCGCCAATTAGAACGTGAAGGCTTTGAAGTGACCTATTTGTCACCACAAAGCAATGGCTTAATTGCGATGCAAGACCTAATTGACGCTATTCGCGAAGAAACCATTCTGATTTCTATCATGCATGTGAACAACGAAATCGGTGTGGTTCAGGATATCGAGGCTATCGGTGAATTATGCCGTAGCAAAGGCATCGTTTTCCACGTGGATGCAACACAAAGCGTGGGTAAATTACCTATCGACTTAAGTGCGTTAAAAGTGGATTTAATGTCATTCTCTGCACACAAATTGTATGGCCCTATGGGTATCGGTGCGCTGTATGTTCGCCGTAAACCGCGTATTCGCCTTGAAGCACAACAACACGGTGGCGGTCATGAGCGCGGTATGCGTTCAGGGACATTACCTGTACATCAAATCGTGGGCATGGGTGAAGCTTATCGTATCGCTAAAGAAGAAATGGCAGCGGAATCTGAACGTCTGCGTGGCCTGCGTTTACGTCTGTGGAATGGCATTAAAGATATCGAAGAAGTTTACCTCAATGGTGATTTGGAACACGGTGCGCCGCACATTCTGAACGTCAGCTTCAACTATGTTGAAGGTGAATCACTGATGATGTCATTAAAAGATTTGGCTGTATCTTCAGGCTCTGCATGTACTTCTGCAAGCTTAGAACCTTCTTATGTACTGCGCGCTTTAGGGATGAATGATGAGCTAGCACACAGCTCAATCCGTTTCTCTTTAGGTCGTTTCACGACAGAAGAAGAAATTGACTATGCAATCAAAATGATTCATGGCGCAATTGGCCACTTACGCGAGCTGTCTCCTTTATGGGAAATGTTTAAAGACGGCGTAGATCTTAACAGCATCGAATGGTCTCACCATTAATCAGACGGTTTCAGGAGTTTAAAAATGGCTTACAGTGAAAAAGTTATCGATCATTATGAAAACCCACGCAACGTTGGTTCATTCGACAACAGTGACCCAAGTGTCGGCAGTGGGATGGTAGGTGCACCTGCTTGTGGTGACGTCATGAAGCTGCAAATCAAAGTTAGCGATGACGGCATTATTGAAGATGCACGCTTTAAAACTTACGGTTGCGGCTCAGCAATTGCATCAAGTTCACTGGTGACTGAGTGGATGAAAGGCAAAAGCTTAGACGAAGCGGAGTCAATCAAAAATACAGCGATTGCAGAAGAGTTAGAATTGCCGCCAGTGAAAATTCACTGCTCAATTTTGGCAGAAGATGCAATTAAAGCTGCTATTGCAGATTACAAAAGCAAACGCCAAAGCAAATAAGGTTTAAATCAGTTTATAGGGCAACCCATATTAATAAATAACAAAAAGTTACCGCCCTATATCTGGTCAAAATATCGCTCATCCAACATGTTGAATATCGCTAAGTAAGTGATTACTTATCAACGGGGTGAAAGGTATAAAAATAATTTGAAGGCGGATGCGACAATTGTGTAGCATCTGCCTTGTTTGTTTCTAAAGTGAGGTTTGCAATGTCTATTTCTCTTACAGAAAGTGCAGCGCTGCGTATTCAATCTTTCCTGCAAAATCGCGGTAAAGGTGAAGGCTTGCGTTTAGGTGTAAGAACTTCAGGTTGTTCAGGAATGGCATATGTTCTTGAGTTCGCTGATATAATCAATGAAGAAGACACAGTTTTCGAAGATAAAGGTGTAAAAGTCATTGTCGATGGTAAAAGCATCGTTTATCTAGATGGTACCGAGCTGGATTTCGTCAAAGAAGGCTTAAACGAAGGGTTTAAATTCAATAACCCTAACGTCAATAGCGAATGCGGATGCGGTGAAAGTTTTCACGTATAATGCCTTCATAAACGCATGATTTTCGACCAATGTAGCTGATACTGTTAAACAACGTGTTTGTTGCATTGGTAACCGGTTCGAGACACTAAGCACTTATGGATTATTTTACTCTCTTTGGGTTAACCCAAAATTACGCAATTGATAGCGAACAACTCACACAGCGCTTTCAAGATTTACAGCGTCAATACCACCCTGATCGTTTTGCTGCCTCCTCTGAGCAGGAAAAAATGCAAGCCCTTCAAAAAGCCGCCACGATCAACGCGGCTTACCAATCTTTACGTCATCCGCTAAAACGCGCGGAATACCTGCTTTCATTGCATGGTTTCGATATTAATAATGAACAACATACTATGCATGATACTGTATTTTTGATGGAACAACTTGAGCTACGTGAAGAGCTCGACAATATCGAAAACAATGCCAATTCGCTTGACTTATTGGCGGTGTTTATAAAGAACGTCAAAAAAATGCAGCAAGATAGAAACTTGCTAATGGTCAACGAATTAGATGCGATGCAGTGGGAAAAAGCCGCTGATACTGTGCGTAAGCTGCGTTTTCTCGATAAGTTACAGCAACAAGCTGAGCAGCTCGAAGAACGGTTACTGGACGAATTTTAAGAGAAAACGATTATGGCCTTATTACAAATCAGTGAACCAGGTATGACCGCTGCGCCGCACCAACGCAAATTGGCGGCGGGTATCGACTTAGGTACGACGCACTCGTTGATCGCCACGGTACGTAGTGGTGAAGCAGCTGCACTACCAGATAGCCAAGGGCGTGTTTTGCTGCCCTCTATCGTCAATTACCAAACTACGGATAAGCGTGTAGGTTGGGATGCAAAGCAACTTGCAGAACAAGACCCCGTGAATACCATTATTTCTGTAAAAAGAATGATGGGACGTTCATTGGCTGATATTCAAAAACGCTACCCTGATTTGCCTTATCAATTAACCGCGAGTGAAAACGGATTACCGTTCATCCATACAGCGACAGGGCAAGTTGACCCTATTCAAGTGTCGTCCGATATCTTAAAAACACTGGCAAAACGCGCAGAAAACACCCTTGGCGGAGAAATGGATGGCGTGGTGATCACGGTGCCCGCTTATTTTGATGATGCGCAGCGTCAAGGAACCAAAGATGCGGCTCGCCTTGCGGGGCTGCATGTGTTGCGCTTGCTTAATGAGCCGACCGCCGCTGCAATTGCCTATGGTTTAGATTCAGGGCAAGAAGGGGTAATCGCAGTTTATGATCTCGGTGGCGGCACATTTGACGTGTCTATCTTACGTTTAAGTCGTGGTGTGTTTGAAGTATTAGCCACGGGAGGCGATACAGCGCTTGGTGGTGATGATTTTGACCACGTTCTTGCGCAGTGGATTGCCGACCAAGCCGGTGTTTCACTGCAAGGTGACCACCATTTAAATCGCCAGTTATTGAATATTGCCACTGACGTAAAAATTGCATTGAGTGATGCAGACACAGCCACTATTGAGCTGGCTAGTTGGCAGGGGAAAATTCATCGCGAACAATTTGAAGCATTGATTGAAACGCATATTAAGCGCACGTTAATGGCATCCCGTCGTGCATTAAAAGACGCGGGCGTAGAAGCGGATGAAGTGCTAAATGTCGTGATGGTCGGTGGTTCGACGCGTGTGCCACTTGTGCGTCAAAAAGTGGGGGCGTTTTTTGGTAAAACACCACTGACCTCCATCGACCCTGATAAAGTTGTCGCCATTGGCGCGGCTATCCAAGCCGATATTTTAGTGGGTAATAAGCCTGACAGTGACATGCTGCTTCTGGATGTGACCCCACTTTCCCTTGGTTTAGAAACCATGGGGGGGTTAGTGGAAAAAGTTATACCACGCAATACCACTATCCCAGTTGCCCGCGCACAAGAGTTCACAACATTCAAAGATGGTCAAACTGCAATGAGTGTTCATGTGGTACAAGGTGAGCGTGAAATGGTGGCAGATTGCCGTTCTTTAGCGCGTTTTACTCTGCGTGATATCCCCGCTATGGCGGCAGGTGGTGCGCATATTCGTGTCACATTCCAAGTGGACGCCGATGGCCTGCTCAGCGTGAGCGCCATGGAAAAATCCACGGGAGTAGAAGCCTCAATTCAAGTTAAGCCATCCTATGGTTTAACAGACAATGAAATTTCAAACATGATTAAAGATTCAATGACTAACGCGCAAGATGATTTAACTGCGCGCCGCCTAGCGGAGCAAAAAGTTGAAGCGGCAAGAGTGCTTGAAAGTTTAACGAGCGCATTAGCCCAAGATGCAAATTTACTGACGCCAAACGAAGAGTCAGAAATTGATAATGCGGTCAATGAGTTAATTAAAGCGGTTGAGGGTACTGACCCCATCGCAATTGAAAATGCCATTAAACAACTGGATAAGCAATCGCAGGATTTTGCTGCGCGTCGAATGGATGCATCTATTCGCCAAGCGTTGTCAGGCCATTCTGTGGATGAGATATAATTATGCCTAAAATAGTTTTTTTACCTCATAGTGATTTATGTCCAGACGGTGCTGTAGTTGAAGCACAAGAGGGTGAGTCGATTTTAAACGTGGCACTGCGTAGCGGTATCGAACTGGAACATGCCTGCGAGAAATCCTGTGCCTGCACAACCTGCCATTGTATAGTGCGCGAAGGCTTTGATTCTCTAGAAGAAAGCAGTGAATTAGAAGACGACATGCTGGATAAAGCATGGGGCCTAGAACCTGAAAGCCGACTGAGTTGCCAAGCAATGGTAGCGGATGAGGACTTAGTGGTGGAGCTGCCTAAATATACTATCAATCACGCCCGCGAACACTGATTTTTGTCATACTTCACGCCGTAGCGTTGTTGGCTTCTTTCGCTAATCCCTAGTCACATACTTTTGTATGCTCCTAGGGATTAGCGCAATTTGCCGCCTAGCTACAACGTGAATTATCTAAAAAATCGAAATGCTCGTCATATTTCGCGTTGTAGGGGTGTTGGCTTCTTTCAAGTACTCGGGTCACATACTTTTGTATGCTCCCCGAGATACCCTCAATCGCCGCCTACCTACAACACGAACTATCTAGAGCATTGAATAGTTAGTCATATTTTGCGTTGTAGGGGTGCTGGATACACGTGAACTATTTCGAACGTTGGATTGTGGGTTATATTTGGGGCTAACGAAAGCTTAATAATCAAATTGGTGAGAGAACATGAGTTTAAAATGGTCAAATAGCCGTGAAATCGGCGAAGCACTGTATGACGCGTTTCCAGATGTCGACCCTAAAACAGTTCGTTTTACGGATATGCACCAATGGATTTGCGACTTAGAAGAGTTTGATGATGACCCGCAAAAGTCGAATGAAAAAATCCTAGAAGCTATCTTGTTAGTTTGGCTGGATGAGTTCGAATAATTAGCAATTAATATTAAAGGCCGAGCAATCATTAGAAAATGTGCTCGGTTTTTTATTTTATATCAGCACTATAATGATATCGCTAACGCTATTTATCGGTTAAGGTAAAGGCATCTGCCGATAGATTATTGGGCTTTTGCTGTCGGTAAAAATAGACAAAGTGAGAAAAACGATGACAAAACAAATTATGCCAGTAATGATTTCTTGTGAGCCAGCAGCACCTTGTTGGGGCGAGGGCGCATTGTTAAGCTCTGGCGATAAAGGAATGACAATCCACCTGAAGCACGCTGGTAAACTTTGTGCAGTGCAAAGTGCGGGTCGCAAATTAGACGGCCAGGGTATCCGCAATGTTGCACTGACTGGCGAGGGTTGGGATTTAGAAAAAAGTTGGGCATTTTGGCAAGGTTTTCGTGCACCCAAAGGGGCAAGAACCATTGAATGGCCTGTATTGCCAGAGGATGACCGTAAAGAATTAGAAAACCGCATTCGCACCGTGGATTGGGTGCGCGATGTGATTAATGCGCCCGCAGAAGAACTCGGCCCTGAACAATTGGCTCAACGTGCTATCGATTTACTCTGTACCGTTGGTGCGCAAGATATTAGCTATCGTATTGTAAAAGGTGATGATTTATTAGAACAAGGTTATGCAGGTATTCATACCGTCGGTCGTGGCTCTAGCCGCCCACCTGTATTCTTAGCATTAGATTATAATCCAGGAGCAAGCCCTGATGCGCCCGTATTTGCGGCATTAGTGGGTAAAGGAATTACATTCGATTCAGGTGGTTATAGCATCAAGCCATCCTCTTCTATGAACTCTATGAAAGCGGATATGGGCGGGGCAGCAACACTAGCTGGCGCACTAGCATTAGCCATTTCACGCGGCTTGAAAAAACGTGTCAAAATGTTCTTGTGCCTAGCAGACAACATGGTCAGCGGCAATGCATTTAAATTAGGCGATATTATTCGTTACCGTAATGGTAAGTCCGTTGAAATTATGAACACGGATGCGGAAGGTCGTTTAGTCCTTGCGGACGGTTTGATTGATGCAAGCAAAGAAAAACCAACACTTATCATTGATGCAGCAACCTTAACGGGCGCAGCAAAAACAGCCGTAGGTGGCGATTACCACAGCGTTTTAAGCTTTGATGATAAATTAGTTGCCGATTTAATGAGTGCTTCTGATGCAGAGTTTGAACTATTTTGGCGCTTGCCACTAGCAGAATTCCATCGTCAACAGTTGCCATCAGGCTTTGCCGATTTAAATAACATTGCAGCGCCATCACACACCGCAGGTGCGAGCACCGCCGCAGCATTTTTATCCCACTTTGTTGAAAACTACCGTCAAAATTGGGTACATATTGACTGCTCTGCAACGTACCGTAAATCGCCAGTCAGCCTATGGGCTGAGGGCGCAACAGGTATAGGTGTGAGAACATTAGCGAATTTATTAATCAGTAAAGCAAAATAAATTGCGATTATTGATATCAGGCACGAAGGGGAAACTTTCCGTGCCTATTTTTTATCTCAACAATTTTTTACCTCAACAAAAGTACGCGTATAATAAACGATTATTTTTTCATGGTAGGGGATGAGCATGTCGCAGCAATCGAACAATCATAATGCGAACCAAGAAACTGAGATCCAATTTACAGAGTTAACGGTGCCGAAAGGTTCCTCGTTGAAATTAAGTGTGTTAGATGAAGAGCCACAAGCGATTGTCGATGCGCTGACTGAGTTTTTTAAGCAACATAAGGTCGTCAGACGGGCTTTTATGGTGTCAGCGCTTGAAGATGAAGAGGGTGACGAAAACCCTATTTTAATGATTGCATTGGAATTTACCACTGGCGCAGAGAATATCGATACAATTATTCATGAAGCAGGTACATTAGCTTGTGAGTATTTAAATGATGATGAATCGATTGATTTTTGTGTGGTCAATGAACATGAAAAAGGTATTAGTCATTTTATTACTCAACATGTTCAGCCGTTTTATCAGCGCCGTTTAGGCAGTTTTTTACGTGACACTATCCCTGTAAAAAATACCTGATAAAATCACGTATTGAGTGGGGAAACTGTATTTTCTCACTCATAAACAGATTATTGATAATTAATTATACGTATATTTCACTTCCTATTTATAAAATATCTCGCATTCCCACTGTTTTAGCCTCTGATAGTTTTTTCCGTTTTGTCTGATAGGTCTTTTGATCACATTCTGTTAAATTATGTTGATGAATGAAACAAAAATCTATCGTTTTCATTTATGCATAATCTAAAGCCATTCTAAATGCATAATGGGTTTTAACTTCCTGTTAATACCTTAAAAAAACAGAATATTTCTAACTAATTAAAGGGCGGGCGGTAATGAAACAACAATCTAGTTGGGCTTCATTGGCGGGTCTAAAAACGAAAAAACGCTATATTGCAATCGCATTAGCATCGGTCGTGGCATTATCTGGTTGTGATGACACCGCGAAAGAGCCAACCACAAAAGAAAACAATGTTGCATCGTCGACAGAAAATCAAACCAAAACGGCACCCGTTGCGGAGCAAAAAAAAACAGCACCAAAACTTTCCACTGAAGAGTTAGTTAAAAAATACGCAGGGAAAGATTTAACGGTACTGGATGCGTCTGAATTGCAGCTTGATGGTGCAAGTGCGATGGTCATTACCTTCTCTGTTCCGCTACAAGCAAATCAAGATTTCGGGCAGTTTGTGAACCTGATTGATGTGAAGTCAGGGAAATTAGATGGTGCTTGGGAACTGTCTGATAATCAAATGGAACTGCGTTTTCGCCATTTACCGCCGTCAAAAGAATTAAACCTTACTATTAATCCAGGTATTAAAGCGGTTAATGAGCGCACTATTTCTGAAACGTTCGATAAAAAGTTCACCACGGCGCAAATCATTCCTACCGTTGGCTTTGCAAGTAAAGGTTCTTTATTACCAAGTAAAGTGGCACAAGGCTTGCCTGTTATTGCGCTGAATGTCGATAAAGTGGATGTGAATTTCTTCCGTGTGGATGAAAAACAGTTACCGCAATTTTTAGCTCAGTGGCAATACCGCAGTAACTACGAGTATTGGTACTCCGAAGAATTTCTTGATAAGGTTGAACTGGCCTATACAGGGCGTTTTGATTTAAATCCAGATAAAAATACCCGCCAGACCATTTTATTGCCACTGAAAGACATCAAAGAACTTCAGCAAGATGGCGTGTACCTTGCAATCATGCAAAAAGCGGGTTCATACAGCTATCAATTCCCTGCAACAGTATTCACTTTAAGTGATATTGGCGTATCGCTGCACAGCTACCAAGACCGTGTGGATATTTTCACTCAGTCATTAGCTAAAGGTTCCGCAATTAAAGGCGTGGAATTGCGTATTTTGGATGAAAAAGGCCAATTAGTGACCAAAGGTACCACTGATGGTGACGGTCATGCGCAATTAGATAAATTGGCTGGCGGCAAGTTGTTACTGGCAACCCATGATGGGCAAACCAGTATGATCGATTTAACACAACCTGCGTTGGACCTTTCTGAATTCGATATTTCAGGGCCTGAAGGTTTTGCAAAACAATTCTTTACCTTTGGCCCTCGTGATTTGTATCGTCCTGGTGAATTATTGCTAGTAAATGGTTTGCTGCGTGATGGTGATGGTAACCCTGTTAAATCTCAGCCTGTTAAAGTTGACATCTTGAAAACCGATGGGCAAGTGGTGCGCAGCTTTGTTTGGCAACCTGAGGAAAACCAAAATGGGTTATATCAATACCAATTTGAAATTCCAAAAAATGCCGAAACTGGTGGCTGGTCATTACGCTTTGATTTAGGGGATGGCTCACCTCAGCGTTACTATAAGTTCAATGTTGAAGATTTTATGCCAGAACGCATGGCATTAGAAATCGTTGGCAGTGATGTGCCGCGTTTAACCACTCAGTCTGTTGATTTTGATATTCAAGGTCGTTATTTGTATGGTGCACCAGCGGCGAGCAATGAGCTGCAAGGGCAAATACTCCTGAAAGCGAACCGTGAAGCTGTCGCAAAATTGCCAGGTTTTGAATTTGGTGCCGTCAATGAAGAAGGCTTACCACGTAAGTTGGATGAATTTGACCTAACACTCGATAGCAATGGTGAAACGGTTATTTCTATCCCAAATAGCAATTGGAGTTCGACTCGTTCACCAATTTCTGCGGTTTTACAGGCCAGCTTATTAGAAGCGGGTGGTCGCCCTGTGACGCGCCGTGCGGAACAAGCGATTTGGCCAGCGGAAAAACTGGTGGGTATTCGCCCATTATTCGCGAAAAAAGAAATCTATGATTATCGCACCGACCGTTATGTGAAACGCCATAATGTGGACGAAAATTCACTGGCGGAGTTCGAATTAGTTATGGCGGATGCGGCGGGTAATAAACTAGCTGCTGACAACTTAACCGTGCGTTTAGTGTATGAGCGTCGCGATTATTACTGGAGTTGGTCTGAAAGTGGTGGTTGGTCATCCAATTACGACCAAAAAGATTTAGTGATGGCGAATGAAAATATCGCGATTGCAAAAGACGGTACTGCCAAAGTCTCGTTCCCTGTGGATTGGGGCGCGTTTCGCATTGAAGTGCTGAATCCAGAAAACCAGTTAGTCTCTAGCCTGCAATTCTGGGCGGGCTATTCATGGCAAGATAACACTGGCGGAAGCGGTTCTGTACGCCCTGACCAAGTGAAATTAAGCCTGAACAAACCCGCTTATTTACCAGGTGAAAAGGCGAAAGTTCGCATTGAATCACCAAAAGCAGGTAAAGGTTACGTTCTACTTGAATCGAGCAATGGCCCTCTATGGTGGGAAGAGATAGATGTGCCTGAAAAAGGCTTAGACGTTGAAGTGCCTGTGAATAAAGAGTGGGCACGTCATGATTTATATATTTCAGCTGTTGTCGTTCGCCCAGGTGATGACTCGAAAGAAGCCACCGTTAAACGTGCTGTAGGTGTGCTGCATCTGCCGATTGCGGATGAAAACCGTAAAATTGCTTTAGCGTTAACGTCGCCAGATAAAATGCGCCCGAACCAAGACTTAACGGTGAAGATTAAAGCGACAGCGCAAGATGGCAAGCCACTTCCTGAAAAAGTGAATGTGCTGTTATCTGCGGTGGATACGGGTGTACTGAATATCACCGATTTCAAAACGCCAGACCCATACGACGCATTCTTTGGTCGTAAGCGTTACAGTGTTGACCAATATGACGTTTATGGTCATCTGATTGAAGGGCAAGGTAAAGTTGCGAACCTGCGTTTTGGTGGTGATAGCGAAGAGGCTGCGCTGGAACGGGGTGGCATGAAGCCACTGACAGAAGTACAGATTATCGCTGAGCAAGCCAAGCCTGTCACATTGGATAAAAATGGGGAAGGGGAAGTCTCCCTCGCAATCCCTGATTTTAATGGTGAACTGCGTGTGATGGCACAAGCGTGGAATGAAAAAGATTTCGGCCATGCAGATAGCAAAGTGATTGTTGCCGCACCGTTAGTGACGCAAATGTCGATGCCACGTTTTATGGCAGGTGGTGATAAATCCTATTTCGCCCTCGACCTGACTAACATGACAGACAACACGCAAAACCTGACCGTGAATTTCAAAGCGTCAGGCATGGTGAAGTTGGATGGTGTGACGAGCCGTGAATTAGCGCTGCCAAAAGGTAAGCGCACGACAATCAATTTACCTGTCAAAGCTGACTATGGTTTTGGTCAAGGTGAAGTGTCGATGACCATTAATGGCATGAAGATTGACGGGGAAGCGAACAAAGATTACAGCAACAGCTGGAAAGTGGGCGTGCGTCCTGCTCAACCTGCGGAAACTGTAGCGTTTGCAACCGCAATTGAACCAGGTACAGTGTGGTCATTACCAACGAATCAAATAGCGGCATTGAACCCTGAAACTCTGGAAGGGCAAGTCCTGTTAACTAGCCGTCCACCGTTAGATATTTCTCGTTATATTCGCGAGCTATTTGCGTATCCGTACGGTTGTCTTGAGCAAACTATCAGTGGTCTGTATCCGTCATTGTTCTCCACACAAGCGGAGCTGAACAAGCTAGGGATTAAAACGCAAACAGATGCGGATCGCCATAAAGCGATTGAAATTGGTATTCCACACCTGTTAAGCATGCAACGCGGCGATGGTGGCTTCTCTTTATGGGATAGAAACGGCCGTGAAGAATACTGGTTAACGGCTTATGCCGCAGATTTCTTAAACAAAGCGAATCAACGTGGCTTCACTGTTCCGCAAGATGCACTGAGCAACGCCAATACGCGTCTGTTAAGTTACTTGCAAGATGGTAATCAAATCAATTACCCATACACTGACAACCAGCCAGCTGCACGTTTTGCGACACAGGCGTATGCAGGTTTAGTGTTAGCATCACAGCAAAAAGCACCATTAGGGGCATTGCGCCAACTGTATAGCCAAAGTAACAATGCAATCAGCGGGTTACCATTGGTTCAGTTAGGGGTGGCATTAAATCTGATGGGGGATAAATCCCGTGGTGAAAGTGCGATTATTGAGGGCTTGAAAAAACAACGTACTGGTTATAACTATATTGGTGATTACGGCTCAACCATTCGTGATGATGCGATGATCATTGCGTTATTAAATGAATATAATTTGATGCCGAAATCCCGTGACCAAAAACTGCAAACGCTGTCAAATAACCTGACTTCGCAACGTTATTTCTCAACTCAAGAAAGCAATGCATTGTTCTTAGCAGGGCGTTTCTACTTGAATGAGTCTGAAGCGCCGTGGAAAGCGTTAATTAACGGGCAAGAACCGCCGATGATTTCGGACAAACCTGTTAGTGAGTTCTTAAGTAAAGGCCAAATTCAAAACGGCTATAGCATTGAAAACAGTGGCACAAACACATTGTATACGCGCCTGAATGTGGTGGGTTATCCACAACGTTCACCGAAACCAATGTCGAATGTACTAGGAATTCAACGCAGTTACTTTGATATGAAAGGTAACCGTATTTCACTGGATAGATTAAGAAGCGGTGAAATGGTGGTGGTGAAACTGGAAGTTCAAGCATCGCAAAGCGTGCCAGATGCACTAGTCGTAGATTTGCTGCCTGCGGGCTTAGAGTTGGAAAACCAAAACTTAGCCAATAGCAGCGCGAATTTAAGTGAATCAGCACCGAATTTGCAAGAACTGATTGATGACATGCAACAATCACAAATTCGTCATATGGAATACCGTGACGATCGCTTTGTGGCTGCCGTTGAGGTTCAGCAGTATCGCCCAACAACCTTGGTTTACTTAGCGCGTGCCGTGACACCAGGTGTGTATAGCATCCCTGTCCCACAAGTTGAGTCAATGTATGTCCCTGATTGGCGTGCAACTGGCTACTCAGAAGGGCAAGTCGAAATCGTTCGCTAATTATCACCTTAGGCCCTTATGTTGTGGAATATAAGGGCTTTTCTTTACTTCTTTTTCGGTACACCCATCAATGAAAAAATGGTTACGTCGCACAGGCATTACGTTCGTGTCTTTGGTCATTTTGCTGCCGTTATTATTTTTAGCAGCAGATAAAATTTGGCCTTTGCCAATCAAACAGATCGAAATGGCACGAACCGTTGTGGCCGCTGATGGCACACCACTGTGGCGTTTTGCGGATAAAGACGGAATTTGGCGTTTTCCTGTCAAAATTGATGAGGTTTCCCCTGATTTTATCGAAGCGCTATTAACTTACGAAGACCGTCATTTTTATCGTCACCCTGGCGTGAACCCATTTTCATTAGTGCGTGCGGCAGGGCAGTTTGTTAGCTCAGGGCGAATTGTATCTGGTGGTAGTACCATTTCCATGCAAGTGGCACGGCTTATCGACCCCCATGAACGTACTCTGGGGGGAAAATTAAAGCAATTGTGGCGAACGGCTCAACTGGAATATCATTATTCGAAAGATGATATTCTCGAAATGTATTTAAACCGTGCGCCTTATGGGGGCACGATAGAAGGTATTGGTGCGGCAAGCTGGGTGTATTTGAATAAATCCCCTGCCAAGCTTACTGCCAGTGAAGCGGCATTATTTGCAGTGCTACCACAAGCACCAAGCCGCTTACGACCAGACCGCTATCCAGAAAGGGCACAAGCGGCGCGAGATAAAGTGCTGGATAGACTTGAAGAATACCAAGTCTGGAGCCACGAAAAAGTGGCGGATATTAAGCAAGAGCAAATTTGGCTCGCACCACGTAAAAACCCACATTCTGCCCCGCTGTTGGCTCGACGAGTGACCAAAGATGCTCAAGAGTCGATCATTGACACGACCATTGATGCCAGTTTACAGAGTCAACTGGAAGACATGGCAATGAACTGGAAAAACCAACTTCCCAAGCAAACTTCCTTGGGGATTTTAGTGGTCGATCACACTGATATGGCGGTGAAAGCCTATATAGGTTCGATAGATTTCCAAGATAATAGCCGTTTTGGTCATGTAGATATGGTCAGCGCTTGGCGTTCTCCAGGCTCGACATTAAAACCGTTTTTATATGCGCTAGCGATGGATGATGGCCTGATCCACGCTGAATCATTGCTACAGGACGTGCCTAGGCGTTTTAATGATTACCGACCAGGTAACTTTGATAGCGGTTTTAACGGCCCTGTGAGCGTGAGTGATGCGCTGGTGCGCTCATTAAACTTGCCCGTAGTGCAACTATTAGATGTGTATGGCAGCAAACGCTTTACCGCACAATTGCGTAACGTGGGTACTGAATTACGTTTCCCTATGGGCAGTGAGCCAAATTTGTCGTTGATTTTAGGCGGTACAGCAACGCGGATGGAAGACTTGGTGTCAGCTTATAGTGCGTTTGCACGCAAAGGTAATGTATCGCCGCTGCGTTTTAAACCGACGGATGAAATTCGCGATAGGGCATTGATGTCGCCAGGAGCTGCATGGATTGTCCGTCGTATTATGGGAGGAGAGGCACGTCCAGTTCCAGAGGCTAATTTATCAGGGCAACTGAACTTGGCTTGGAAAACAGGGACAAGTTACGGTTACCGAGATGCATGGGCGATAGGTGTCAATCCGCGATATACCATCGGGGTTTGGGTTGGAAGACCTGATGCCACACCCGTCGCGGGGCAATTAGGCGTTGCAACGGCCATCCCGATTATGAACCAAGTCAATGGCATGTTATTGAGCCGAATTTACCTCTCTCATGAGACGCTACCAAAAGATACTAAGCCCGCAAGTGTTAGCCAAGCGGTGATTTGTTGGCCAGGGGGGACAGCGTTATTAAAAGACGATAACAATTGCCGTCAGCGGCGTTTAAGTTGGGTTTTGGATAACACCATCCCGCCAACATTAATGGCACGTGATCAAGAATCATTATTAGGACTAAGGCAAAAAATTTGGGTCAATGACCAAGGTTTACAAGTAGCAGCAGATTGTCCAAAGGCTCAAGAAAAAGAGGTGCATTTGTGGCCAATTACGGTTGAGTCTTGGTTGCCTTCAAGTGAAAAACGTGAAAATCGTCTACCAAAAGCCGATTTAAGCTGCCCGCCATTGAAATTAGAAATGCCACCGTTATTGATTTCGGGTGTGCGTGATGGGGAAGTTTTACAGCGCTTGCCAGGGAAAACTAGCTTGGATTTACGCTTAGTCACACAAGGTGGGCAAGGGCAGAAATGGTGGTTCTTAAATGGTGAACAAGTGAACTCCACTGAGCAAAATGGCTCTATTTTGCTCACGCTCGAAAAAAGCGGAAATTACCAAATATCTGTTTTAGATTTAAGCGGGCAAGTCACCGCGCTAAACTTTAGAGTTAAGTAACAGAGGAAAAACGTGACTTACCCGAAAAAATAGTGTTTTTTGCTATAAAAACTTTAACAAAATGTTGTTGTGACTGTAGGAAATTGTAATCAGAGCCCCTATAATCAACGCCTTATTTTTCTTTTTCCTAGGTGCGCTGATTTTTAGAGGCAAAAACCCTAATATCCGAATTAGAAATAATATAAAAAACTACAACATGCCCCTATTTTACGTTCTTGCATCCTAACTTACAGGGAAGAGCAAAGAATAAAGGCCTAATAAATCGCTAAGAGGTTATTTATGACTGTTCAACGTACATTTTCTATTATTAAACCAAACGCTGTGAAGAAAAACGTGATTGGTGCTATCTACAACCGTTTCGAAAGCGCGGGCTTCAAAATCATTGCTGCTAAAATGATGCATTTAACGCGTGAACAAGCTGAAGGCTTCTACGCTGAACACAAAGGCCGTCCTTTCTTTGATGGTCTGGTTGAATTCATGACTTCTGGCCCAATCATGCTGCAAGTGTTAGAAGGCGAAAATGCAATTCAACGTCACCGTGACCTGATGGGCGCAACTAATCCAGACAACGCATTAGCGGGTACTTTACGCGCTGACTACGCAGACAGTTTCACAGAGAACGCAACTCACGGTTCAGATTCTGAAGAGTCTGCCGCACGTGAAATCGCGTATTTTTTCACTGCTGATGAAATCTGCCCACGTTAATAAACGTGCATTAGCATTATTGTTGTAAAGTTTGTACAATGCCACGCCCTGCTATAATTTAGCAGGGCGCTTATATTTTTAAGACTACTCAAAATCTACGTCGTGCTGAACTCAGCACTGCCGAAAGTGTAACAACGAGGCAATACACATGTCCGATATGACGACTGATGCACAATGTGCAACATCTTCCGCTATTTCTGTCACACCAGAAAAAACGAATCAAAAAGTTAACTTACTCGATTTAAATCGCAAGCAAATGCGTGAATTTTTCGCACAAATGGGTGAGAAACCGTTCCGTGCCGATCAGGTTATGAAATGGATTTACCACTACTGCTACGATGATTTCGAGCAAATGACGGATATCAACAAAGTCCTTCGTGCCAAGTTACAAGAAGTGGCTGAAATTCGCGCTCCTGAAGTGGCAGATGAACAACGTTCATCGGATGGCACCATCAAATGGGCGATTAAAGTTGGCGATCAACTGGTTGAAACGGTATACATTCCAGAGGCTGATCGTGCAACATTGTGTGTCTCATCCCAAGTGGGTTGTGCGCTGGAATGTAAATTCTGTTCGACAGCGCAACAAGGTTTCAACCGTAATCTGCGTGTTTCCGAAATTATCGGTCAAGTTTGGCGTGCCGCAAAAATTATTGGTTCACTAAAATCCAGTGGACGCCGCCCAATTACAAACGTTGTGATGATGGGAATGGGTGAACCATTACTTAACTTAAACAATGTTGTTCCTGCGATGGAAATCATGTTAGACGATTTTGGTTTTGGTTTATCAAAACGCCGAGTCACGATTTCAACGTCAGGTGTCGTTCCTGCGCTGGATAAACTCGGTGATATGATTGATGTGGCATTGGCGATTTCACTGCATGCACCAACTGATGATATTCGTGATGATATTGTTCCAATTAATAAAAAATACAATATCGAAACCTTCCTCAATAGTGTGAATCGCTACCTGACAAAATCGAATGCGAATGCAGGCCGTGTCACTGTTGAGTATGTGATGCTCGATCACGTGAATGATAGCGTAGAACAAGCGCACCAGTTGGCCGAATGTTTAAAAAACACACCAAGCAAAATTAACTTGATCCCATGGAACCCATTCCCAGGAGCACCATATGGTCGAAGTTCGAACAGTCGTATCGATCGTTTTTCTAAAGTGTTGATGGAATACGGGTTTACGACTATAGTTCGTAAGACTCGTGGTGATGATATCGACGCAGCTTGCGGTCAATTAGCTGGCGATGTGATCGATAGAACCAAGCGAACGTTGAAAAAACGCTTAGCAGGGGAACCTATCCAAGTAAAATCAGTCTGATTTATAGATATTATCCAATAAGTGAGTTAGGTAATGTTTCAAGGCGTTTTTACGTTAGGCAAAACGCCTTTGTTCACCTACAATAGTGAAGCAATAAGATAAATTTAATTGTTGTTTCAGAACTATGATAAATTCTGACGAATAGAGCTTATAAATATTTGCTTTATATTTTTTAACTTGGAAATAGTGTTGCCAGCAAATGACTATCGAAAATAATACCGAACAAACTACAGTCACTGTAGGACAATTATTAGCGCAGGCACGTCAGCGCATGGGGCTAACGCAAGATATTGTTGCAGAACGATTATGCCTTAAAACCAGTACGGTAAAAGAGATAGAAGAAGACATTGCTCCTGCTGGTGTTGAACCCACTTTTTTACGTGGTTATATTCGTTTATATGCGCGGATGGTTGGCGTACCAGAAAGTGATATTAAGGCACTCATGAAAGTGGAAGAGCCTATCCCTCTGGCGAAAGTATCACCAATGCAAAGCTACTCGTTGGGTAAAAAACGCAAAAAACGCGAAGGTTGGTTAATGAAACTGACGTGGTTGATTGTGATTATCTTGATAGCAATGGTAGGTATTTGGTGGTGGCAAGACCACAACGCGCAAAAAGATGAATTAGTCTCGATGGCAAATCAAAGTGATTTGGTTTTGTCTCAACAAGACAACAACACAACACCTGTTGAATTACCGAATCCAATCGATGATCCTTCAATTACAGTGGGAACAGCGGTGTTGGAAAATACGTCAGAAACATTGGCTCCAGAAGGTGCTGTATCAAATAGTGCTTCTGAACAAGCAAACGTGAGAACCATTCCATTACCGAATGCACCTCAATCGACTGTTTCACAAGATCGAACGCAAAATACGCAAACGGAAGAACCTGCACCAGTTAGTAGCAGTGCATTAGTTCTGAATTTTACAGGGCAGTGCTGGTTAGAAGTTCGTGATGCGAATAATAAAATTTTATTCAGTGGCGCTAAAAATAATGGTGATAAACTGGAATTGGATGGCACAGCGCCTTACCGCTTGAATATTGGTGCACCTGCTAATGTCACCGTTCAATTCCAAGGTAATCCCGTTGATTTAAGCCGTTTTATCAAAGCGAAGCGCCCTGCGAAATTCAAGCTGCCAGAAGCTTAAAAAATATTGTAAAGAAGAAGCAAACTATATCCGAAAACATCTTTTTTGATAGGTTATAGTTTGCTTTCTTGTGTATAGTGGAACGCATAGAAGCAATAGTTAACACTATACCACGGTAACAAAGAGCACATGGACGTTCGGAGAATTAAAGAAAAATGCATAACGAATCACCGATAAAAAGACGCAAATCCACCCGTATCAATGTAGGTAGCGTGCCAATAGGCGACGGTGCCCCCATCGCTGTTCAGTCAATGACGAATACCCGCACTACTGATGTCGAAGCCACTGTCCGCCAAATTAAAGCCCTCGAACGTGTAGGTGCTGATATTGTGCGTGTTTCTGTTCCGACGATGGACGCTGCGGAAGCCTTTAAACTGATTAAACAGCAAGTTAACTTGCCATTAGTGGCAGATATTCACTTTGATTATCGCATCGCGTTGAAAGTTGCTGAATATGGCGTGGATTGCTTACGGATTAACCCTGGCAACATCGGTAGTGAAGAACGTATTCGCCAAGTTGTTGATTGTGCTCGTCATTATGGCATTCCTATTCGTATTGGTGTGAATGGCGGTTCATTGGAAAAAGATATTCAAGAAAAATATCGTGAGCCAACGCCTGAAGCGTTAGTCGAATCCGCGATGCGTCATGTTGATATCTTGGATAGACTGAATTTCGATCAGTTTAAAGTCAGCGTTAAAGCATCCGACGTATTTTTGGCCGTTGGCTCATACCGCTTACTGGCAAATAAAATCGACCAGCCGCTGCATTTAGGGATCACCGAAGCGGGGGGCGCGCGTGCGGGTTCAGTTAAATCCGCGATTGGCCTTGGTATGTTACTGTCAGAAGGAATTGGCGACACCTTGCGTATTTCATTAGCAGCGGATCCTGTCGAAGAAATTAAAGTTGGGTTTGATATCCTAAAATCACTGCGTATTCGTTCTCGTGGCATAAACTTTATTGCTTGTCCAACCTGTTCACGCCAAGAATTTGACGTGATTGGTACGGTGAATGAACTTGAACAGCGTTTAGAAGACCTGATTACACCGATGGATGTCTCGATTATTGGCTGTGTGGTTAATGGCCCAGGTGAGGCTGAAGTGTCAACGTTAGGTGTAGCAGGCGCAAAAACCAAAAGCGGTTTTTATGAAGATGGCAAGCGCCAAAAAGAACGTTTTGATAATGATAAAATTATCGACCAGTTAGAAGCGAAGATTCGTGCTAAAGCTGCCATGATGGACGAAAGTAACCGAATTGAGATTAATTTAAAAAGCTAAATTTGCTCATGTCATTTCAAGCTACACAGTTATCTGTTGTAGCTTGAAATTTTTAGTGCACAATTCAAATTATTATCTGTGTTTGCAGTTGAAATTGGTCAAGTACTGTGCAAATCCACGGATAAATCTCGATTCGTATCAGGATTTGCTGTTTGTTGATTGAACCTGATGATATTTCGCTCTTATAATCAAACTAATGTCATTCTGAAAATAGAGAAAGAAAGTGGGAAAAAATATCCAAGCCATTCGAGGCATGAATGATTACTTGCCAGCTGATACACGTGTATGGCAGAAAATCGAAGCAACATTAAAAAATATTTTACAGGGTTATGGTTTTAGTGAAATACGTACCCCGATTGTAGAGCAGACCCCGCTATTTCGCAGAGCGATTGGTGAAGTGACGGATGTTGTTGAAAAAGAAATGTATACCTTCAATGACCGTAACGAAGAAAGTCTGACATTACGCCCTGAAAATACCGCTGGCTGCGTCCGTGCGGGTATTGAGCATGGCCTGCTGTACAATCAGGAACAGCGTTTATGGTATTTAGGACCAATGTTTCGCTATGAGCGCCCACAAAAAGGCCGTTACCGTCAATTTCACCAATTAGGTGCAGAAGTGTTTGGCTTAGCAGGGCCAGATATCGATGCTGAAGTCATTTTAATGACCGCGCGCTGGTGGAAAGCACTCGGGATTAGCGAGCATGTCACCCTAGAACTGAACTCTATTGGTTCTTTAGAGGCGCGTGCCAATTACCGCGAAGCACTCGTTGCATTCTTAGAACAGCACAAAGATAAATTGGATGAAGATTGTAAACGCCGTATGTATACCAATCCATTACGCGTTTTAGATTCCAAAAATCAAGATATTCAAGCTTTATTGAATGATGCACCGGAACTGTTTGACTACCTTGATGTCGAATCACGTGAGCACTTTGATGGCTTATGCAAATTATTGGATAATGCGGGGGTTAAATATCGCGTTAACCAGCGTTTAGTCCGTGGTCTTGACTACTATAATCGCACCGTTTTTGAGTGGGTAACGACAGCGTTAGGCTCACAAGGTACTGTGTGTGCGGGTGGTCGTTATGATGGCTTAGTTGAACAACTGGGTGGTCGTGGAACACCTGCGGTTGGCTTTGCGATGGGCATGGAGCGCATGGTGTTATTAGTTCAGGAAGTGAACCCTGAATTTACGGCAGACACTTCAGTTGCTGATGTCTATTTGGCCTCTTTTGGCGATAACAGCCAACAAGCTGCGCTGCTGGTTGCAGAAAAAGTACGTGACGAATTACCTACACTGCGGTTAATGACTAACCACGGTGGTGGAAACTTCAAGAAACAGTTAGCAAGAGCCGACAAACAAGGCGCAAAAATTGCCCTGATCTTGGGGGAAGATGAAATTAATCATAGCCAAGTTACCCTAAAAGATTTACGGACTGGCGCGCAAGAAACTATTTCACAGCAACTAATGGCATCACGTATCACTGAGCTATTAGGTTAAGGAGAGACAAGTGGAAGTCTATACAAACGAAAATGATCAAGTTGACGCGATTAAACGCTTTTTCGCGAATTATGGCGCGCCATTAGTCATTGGTCTCGTCATTGGTGTGGGTGGGGTCTTCGGTTGGAACTATTGGCAGTCTCATAAAGTCAATGTCCTGCAAGAAAGCGCGCAGAAATATGAAACCATCAACACCCAATTACGCTCAGGTTCAGAGCAAGGTGTGATTGCTGCACAAAAATTTGCAGCTGAAACGGATGATGTTTACAGTGCCATGATGGGGCTGGAACTCGCACAAATCGCTGTCGATAAAGGTGATTTAGCGAACGCTCAAACGGCATTAAGCAATGCTCTGGCTAAAGCGAAAACGGTTGAAATGCAAGATCTTATCAACTTGCGCTTAGCGCGTGTACAGCTTGCACAAGGTAATGCTGATGCGGCAATTGCTTCTGTCGCGAACATTAAAGGTAAGTCATGGCAAGCAACGGCACAGGATGTCCGTGGTGATGCTCTGCTCCATAAGGGCGATAAAGCAGGCGCGAAAGCTGCTTACGCACAGGGGTTAGAAAGTGAAGGTTCTCAATCTCTTAGAGGTATTTTGACTCTGAAATTGAACAACGTATCTAATTCATAAGAAGAAAGGAAACGACAAACATGCAGTTGCGCAAAACTCTTTTGATAGGCCTAGTCGCTTCAGCTTTACTTGCCGGTTGTTCCAGCGAAACTGATTCTATCATTATGGCGCCACTTCCACAGGTTGAGAATCAATTCACTCCATCAATTGTTTGGGATAAATCTGTTGGTAATGGTGTTGAACAATTTTACTCTGAATTAGCGCCAGCTTGGGATGGTTCAGCCGTCTACGCGGCTGATCGTAAAGGTTTAGTAAAAGCACTTGAGCTCGATAGTGGCAAAGAAATTTGGTCTGTTGATCTCTCAAAGCGTACAGGCTTCCTTTCTGCTAATTTGTCTGCGCTGCTGTCTGGTGGTTTAACTATCGATGGTGACAAAATCTTTATTGGTACCGAACGTGGCACTGTGATTGCGTTGAACAAAGAAGATGGCCAAGTTGTTTGGGATGTAGAAGTTGCTGGTGAAGCGCTATCTAAGCCAACCGTTAGTAACGACTTAGTGATGATTCACACCAGTAATGGCCAGTTGCAGGCGCTAGATGTAAACAGCGGTGAAATTAAATGGACCGTGAATATGGATACGCCATCACTGTCTTTACGTGGTGAATCAGCGCCAGCAGTGGCCTTTGGCGCCGCAATTGTGGGTGGTGATAACGGTCGTGTCAGTGCTGTGTTATTATCTCAAGGCCAGCTGATTTGGCAGCAACGTATTTCACAAGTGACCAGCTCAACTGAAATTGGTCGTTTGAATGATGTGGACATGTCGCCAATCATTGATGATGGTAAAGTGTATGCAATTGCCTATAACGGCACATTAGCTGCGTTAGATATGCGCTCTGGCCAAATTCTGTGGAAACGCGAATTAGGTTCTGTGAATAACATGGTTTTATCGGGTGAAAACTTATATCTGGTAGACCAAAATGATCGTGTATTATCTGTGCGTAAAAGTGATGGCGTGACTCTGTGGACGCAAGAAGAGCTGCTAAACCGTGGGTTATCTGCACCAGAAATGTATAATGGCTACCTCGTTGTTGGTGATAAAGAAGGTTATTTACACTGGTTAGATATGAACACTGGCGGCTTTGTTGCACAAAACAAATTGAATAGCTCTGGTATTCATGCTCGACCTGTTGTGGCGAGTGATAAGCTGATGGTTCAGGCGAAAAACGGAACAGTTTATCTGTTAACGCGTTAATTTCCTGACAAACCGCCATTTTACCGATAAAATAAACGGTTCCTGATAACAGGAGCCGTTTCGTTTTTTTGTTTTCTGAGTTTAAGCCTCAGAATTCCTTAGTTAATTAAAGTTGTGAGGCATCTAAGAATGATACCCGTCGTAGCGCTGGTAGGGCGTCCAAACGTAGGAAAATCCACGTTATTTAACCGTTTAACCCGTACCCGTGACGCATTAGTAGCGGACTTTCCTGGTCTGACTCGTGACCGTAAATATGGGCGTGCTGAAGTTGAAGGGCATGAATTCATTATTATCGACACGGGGGGTATCGATGGGACTGAAGAAGGTGTGGAAACACACATGGCGGCGCAGTCCTTGCAAGCCATTGAAGAAGCAGACATCGTACTCTTTATGGTAGATGCTCGCTCAGGCTTAATGCCTGCGGATGAAGGCATCGCTAAACACTTACGTAGCCGTAAGAAAAAAACCTATTTAGTTGCCAATAAAACGGATGGTATTGATGTTACCACGGCAATTGGTGATTTTTATTCTCTTGGCTTAGGTGAAATCCATCCCATTGCGGCATCCCATGGACGTGGTGTCACTCAATTAATCGAACAATCATTGAAACCGTTTATTGGTGAAGATAAAGAAGACGTTGAGTTAACGGAAGAAGAGGAAAATGCGGCTTATTGGGCGGCGTTAGAAGCCGAAGGTGAGCTCGCAGAAGACGAAGAAGATGATTTTGACCCAACAACGTTACCAATTAAATTAGCAATTGTTGGTCGCCCAAATGTCGGTAAATCAACGTTAACAAACCGTATTTTAGGTGAAGAACGTGTGGTTGTATTCGACATGCCTGGCACTACGCGTGATAGTATCTATATCCCAATGGAACGCGATGAGCGCGAATATATTCTCATTGATACGGCTGGTGTACGTAAGCGCGGAAAAGTGACGGAAACGGTTGAAAAATTCTCTGTCATCAAAACCTTGCAGGCCATTGAAGATGCTAACGTCGTTTTATTAGTCATTGATGCACGTGAAGGTATTTCTGACCAAGATTTGTCTTTACTGGGCTTTATCTTGAATGCGGGGCGTTCATTGGTGATTGCGGTTAACAAATGGGATGGCATGAAGCCTGAAGATCGTGAACATGTAAAGGATATGCTTGAACTGCGTCTGGGTTTTGTTGATTTTGCGCGTATTCACTTTATTTCTGCGCTACATGGCAGTGGTGTGGGTAATTTATTTGAATCTGTTCAAGAAGCGTATGAATCCGCAACTCGTCGTGTTGGTACCGCGCTACTGACCCGTATCATGAAAATGGCAGAAGATGAGCATCAACCGCCGTTGATCCGTGGCCGTCGCGTGAAAATGAAGTATGCTCATGCAGGGGGGCATAACCCACCAATTGTAGTGATCCACGGGAACCAAGTATCTGATTTACCAGACAGCTATAAACGTTATTTGATGAACTATTTCCGCCGTTCATTACAAGTAATGGGAACACCAATCCGTATTCTGTTTAAAGAGGGTGAAAACCCTTATGCGGATAAGAAAAATAAGCTGACAGCAACACAATTACGTAAGCGTAAGCGTTTGATGCAGCATTTGAAAAAACGTTAGTCTGTCATTAAGGCATTTTAGCCTTAATGGACGTTAAAGCCGTAACACATCAACCTGTTACGGCTTTTTGTTATATTACTTTTTGACAAATTTAGCGATTAAAGCGCAAACCCGTGTGGCCAATAACGCATAATCATGGCGTCGGCGGGGCATAAATGATTGAGGGAATTTATGGATACTCGTTCTTCTACGCGTCTAAACAAATATATTAGCGAAAGTGGTATTTGCTCAAGGCGCGAAGCCGACCGTTATATTGAGCAAGGTAATGTATTTATTAATGGGAAACGCGCAGGTATTGGTGACCAAGTTTTTGCAGGTGATGTGGTCAAGGTGAATGGTCAATTGATTGAGCCGCGTAATGAAGATGACTTAATTCTTATTGCCCTCAATAAACCCGTGGGGATCGTCAGTACCACAGAAAGTGGTGAGAAAGATAATATTGTTGATTATGTGAATCACAGTACGCGTATTTTCCCGATTGGGCGATTAGATAAAGATTCTCAAGGGCTGATTTTTTTGACCAACCATGGGGACCTGGTTAATAAAATTTTGCGTGCGGGTAACTCCCATGAGAAAGAGTACCTTGTGACGGTCAACAAACCTGTTACCGATGAGTTTATCCGTGGCATGGGGGCAGGTGTTCCTATCTTAGGGACAATGACCAAAAAGTGTAAGGTCAAAAAGGAAGCACCATTTGTTTTTCGCATTACCCTTGTGCAAGGGCTTAACCGTCAAATTCGCCGTATGTGCGAGCACTTTGGTTTTGAAGTGACTAAGCTTGAACGTATTCGTATTATGAATGTGGGACTAGCAGGAATACCTGTAGGTGAATGGCGGGATTTAACCGATGATGAGCTTATCGAACTATTTGATATGATGGAGAAATCAGAATCAGATATTAAGCCAAAAAAAATACAAAAAGCACAAGCAAGTAGTAAGAGCAATAATGGGGCGAAGCAAAACGTAGGGAGTAAACCCAAGGCAAAACCAGAAAACCCTACACGTAAAAAATTTACACAACCGGGTCGTAAAAAGAAAAAACGTTAACGTGTGGGCTTAGTTAAAAATAGACTGCAATATAAGGCTGAATATTGGGCATTGAATTCGCTTAAACATCGGCCTTTTTATGTAAATAACGTAAAACTAATGGGTAACTAACTGTATTTTAATGCGTTACTGTGCTGTGAGCGATTCATTATTATCGAGTATCAGACCAACATCTTCCCAGCTCTTTTGTGTTTGTAAGGCAACTTTTTCGCCAAATAGCTTACGTGCATTATTCACTGTGGCTGTTGCAAACTGTTTGAAGTTAGACTTTGCCGTAATCACAGGATCAGAAACGGTTGCGATCCATATTTTCCCTGCAACATCCCAAGTATTCCCACCTAACTCAGTGGCTAATAAATAGAATGCACGATTTGGAATACCTGAATTGATATGTACTCCTCCGTTATCAACGGTATAAGGTAAGTCCTTGTAATCTTGCATATGAGCAACTTGTGGGTCTTTATTGTATTTTGAAAAATAATAGGCAGTGCCAGGTTTAGACATAGAACGAAGGGCAGGTGCTTTCACTTTATTAATGAAAAGGTTTTCCCCGAGTAGCCAGTTGGATGTGGTGGCACTTTCATTGTTGACGTATTGTTTGACCATGATACCAATAACGTCAGCGACAGATTCATTAAGTGCACCAGATTGAAAAATATAGTTAAAGTTAGCTTCTGAGCTAATGTAACCATGAGCCAGTTCGTGTGCGATTATGTCAATGTCATTGTAGAATGGGCCAAAAGTTTTTCCATCTCCATCCCCAAAGAAAATAGCTTGAGAATCCCAGAATGCATTGGAGTAGTTTGTTCCAAAATGAATAATCGCATTGATATTAGCAGCACAGCCAAACATTTGACCAATATTTAATTTCTCCTTAAAAAATGTACGAATAGTCCCGATGGAATCAAAAACATGCCCTGCAGATTTTGATGGCGCTTTGGCATCCCCTTCGCTCATTACAACTTTATAGTCGTCATAGAGCATGTGCTCATCATCTGACAGTTCATCTAGTTGGCAAATTGGGAGATCAGAGTGTGTGTGGCTGCTGTGTGCAACAAGTTGTTGGGCATCGCGAATAACACGCTTATAGTGACTATCAGCACTCATTTTACAATGGGATAGCAAGTTACGTTGGCGTTGGACTTCTTCATCGGTATAGACACGGGTCATCATATCATTGATATGTATCAGTGTTGATTTCAGCTCAGCCGAATCATTTTCAGTGATGAGATTAGAAACTAAACATGGGGATAATAATGAACGGGCAAGGATATGACTCATGATATAACTCCATTTCAATTGGGTGAGATGGAATCATAATCGGTTATGTTTTAATTGTAACTATATGATATCTAAGGAACTAAGTTAATGACTGCTGCATTTTGTTAGAAAGGTAAAATATAATTTTTCTACCTTTCTCTATAAGTGAATATTATTAATTATGGTGATAACCACTCTTTACCTGAAATTAAAAAGTCAGTATAGAGCTTTTCTTCAGGACTATTTGGTTCAGGATGATAGTCATACTCCCAGCGAACAAGTGGAGGCATTGACATTAAAATTGATTCAGTTCGACCACCACTTTGTAAACCAAATAATGTACCTCTATCCCAAACAAGGTTAAATTCTACATAGCGGCCACGACGATATAACTGAAACTGCCTCTCTTGTTCAGCCCATGAATAGTTTCTTCGTTTTTCAACAATTGGCACATAAGCGTGTAAAAAACCATCGCCAACAGCTTGGGTAAAGTTGAAACAGTGCTCGAAACCACCCTGATTGAGATCGTCATAGAATAAACCGCCAATACCTCTAGGCTCATTTCTATGTTTTAAAAAGAAATATTCATCGCACCAATGCTTGTATTTTGGGTAAACATCTTCACCAAAGGGAAGACATAAGTCGCGTGCAACAGTATGCCAATGAACAACATCTTCAGTAAAACCATAATATGGCGTTAAATCAAACCCGCCACCAAACCACCAAACAGGGGCTTCCCCCTCTTTTTCCGCCATAAAAAAGCGCACATTGGCGTGAGTGGTTGGTATATACGGGTTTAATGGGTGAATAACAAGCGAAACTCCCATGGCTTGGTAGCTACGACCAGCAAGTTCAGGACGGTGTGCTGATGCTGAGGTTGGAAGTTGCTCGCCTTTTATGTGCGAAAAGTTTACACCAGCTTGTTCGAAGAGGGCGCCATTTGTTAAAACACGGCTACGACCACCACCGCCTTCAGCGCGCTCCCATGTTTGTTCTAGAAAGGTTTCCTTACCATCTAGCTCAGTGATTTTTTTGCAAATAGTCTCTTGTAAGTTTTGCAAATAGGTTTTTACACGATCAATA
Organism: Providencia sp. PROV129; assembly: GCF_028482245.1. Taxonomy (NCBI): domain Bacteria; kingdom Pseudomonadati; phylum Pseudomonadota; class Gammaproteobacteria; order Enterobacterales; family Morganellaceae; genus Providencia; species Providencia sp. PROV129. The sequence continues at coordinate 106,165 of NZ_JAMPQD010000008.1, read as the reverse complement.
TCAGGGTAATTCATTGTTTTTTAATAAAACCAAAGGGAAAAAATAATGCCTAAAGTATACTCCTTTAAGCTAAAAAAGGCATATTGAATATTGATTGTGTTGTAAAACCAGTGATAATGGCAGGAAGATTAGTTTAAACGGGCAAATGTTATGGAAATACGGATCTTCCGCCAAGGTGATTATGAAGAGGTGCTGACATTATGGGAGCGCTGTTCTCTTAATGAATTTTCAGGCGATCCTGAACTCGACATCGAACGTAAATTACAATGTGGTGCAGACTTGTTTTTAGTTGCTGAAGTAACTGGGGAAGTGGTCGGCACTATTATGGGCGGTTATGATGGTATTCGTGGCACCGCCGTTTATCTTGCCGTACACCCTGATTACCGTGGTCGTGGCATTGCAAATGCGTTAGTGAGTCGTCTCGAAAAGAAATTGATTGCCCGTGGATGCGGTAGAATAGAATTATTAGTGAGTGAAGAATTTGATGCTGCTATCTATATGTTTGAAAAAATGCAGTATGAAGAAGAACAACCTGAACGTCTGATTTACTCGAAAAAATTAACCCACGAAATGGATTTCTAAGTTAATTGCTATTTGTTGGTTCATTGGTTTGAATGTTTCGGCAAATAGATTGTCACAATATGCATTATGCGACGAATTAAAGAGGATGATATGTCCCAACATGCAAATCTAAATAGCCAGACATGGCTTGCCCCAGTATTAAAAGTTTCCCTTTTAGGTACGGTATTAATGTTATCTGGCTGTGCCGGGTTCAAAGTTTTTTCGCCATCAACATGGTTTAGTAGCCCACTAATGGTGTCCAGTTCTGGTCTTGGACAAGTGACTAATTTTACACCCATGCAGGCTGATACCATTAAACAACAACTGAATGACCGTTATTTCATCCGTAATGGGATGCAAATGGAAAATGGCGAGGTCGTCACGGTTTTTCAAGGTATTGATGACGATAAAGTCAAAGTTGAAATTATTGGCCCTGAGCATGGTTATGTTTCACGGATTGTGGTGAGTGATCCGAATGTGGTGACGGAATGGGGGCCAAAAATTGGTACACCATTTAGCGATATTTATGAAAAAGCCTTTGGTGTCTGTGGGTTAGGTGAGCGCATAGACAACGTCCCTACCGTGGAATGTAATTCGCCACAATCTAGCCAAGTGGTGTATCGTTTTACAGGTAAATGGCAGGGGCCTGAGGATTTAATGCCATCAGATAACGACCTAAAAGAGTGGGAAATCTCTCAAATCCTTTGGCATAAATAATCTTTTTTCTAAAAATGCCGTAAGTGGCTAAATCATTTACGGTATTTTTTTATCTCTCAGGTATTTTTTCTACTAAGTTTCTTAAAGAAATTTCCCCTTTGTTAAATTATCTTTCTTATAATAGAGAACGAAACCTATAAAGCCTTGCGTTAAAACAAGGTGAAGAACATGACGATAAGGTAGGATAGCGATATCGTCCTAGATAACAGATAGGTTAGATAACATATTCATTTTACGAGGTTTACCGTATGTCTCATTCTCAAAGTGGTATTTTGAAAGAACATAGTCGTTTCGGTATTTTTATTGAAGCATTGATGCAAGAAGGTTCGCTGGATGAAGTGAAAGCGGGTTGCAAAAACTTTATCGACGCTTTAACAAAATTACAAGCACAATACCCAGATGATCGCCTTGGTGCAGTGATTGCATTCGGCTCTGATGCGTGGAAGCAAATGGGGCGTGCAGGTAGTGCACCTGAATTAAAGCCATTTCGGCCTTTAGGTAAAGGTTTAGCACCTGCAACTCAACGAGATATGTTCATTCATATTCAATCCCTGCGTCATGATATCAACTTTTCTTTAGCGCAAGCGGCATTGAAAGCATTTGGTAAGTCCATCAACGTAGTTGAAGAAATTCATGGTTTCCGTTGGGTTGACGATCGTGATTTAAGCGGCTTTATTGATGGTACTGAAAATCCACAAGGTGAAGAGATCGCTGAAGTCACTCTTATTGATGAAGGAAATGATAAAGGCGGAAGCTACGTTTTAGTTCAACGCTATGAGCACGATTTAAGAAAGTGGGATCGTTTTTCTGAACATGAACAAGAAAAAATGATTGGCCGCACGAAGAAAGATAGCGTCGAACTGGATGAAGATGCACGAAACATCACTTCCCACGTTTCTCGTGTAGTGATTGAAGAAGACGGTGAAGAGCTTGAAGTGATGCGCCATAGCTTGCCATATGGTACAGCAAGCGGTAAGCACGGGCTATTTTTCATCGCCTATTGCGCAAAATTACACAATATTGAACAGCAACTGTTAAGTATGTTCGGTGAAAAAGACGGTAAATACGATGATCTTCTACGTATGACTAAAGCGGTTTCTGGTAGCTATTACTATGCGCCTTCAATTGAAACATTGCTTGCATTATAGATGACTCCTTGCCGCACGGATGCGGCGATTTCCTTTTCTTTAGTTTTACTTCCATCATTGAACAGGTTTCATGTATTTAACTCTTTGATAGCTAATAATGTTTTAGTGCTTATTTCCTCTATTTCTTTGTTATTCCAATTTGATATATAAAAAACTGATTGATAGCTACCCAGTTATAACCAAAACCGCTACAGTGGAGTCATACAGATATTTTGGTTTAGTGACGAATGGGAATGACATGAAAACAACTTTTTTTAAGAAAACAGCTTTAGCCAGCTTAGCGACCGTGTCTTTGTTAGGAAGTCCGCACCTATTCGCTGCTGAACTCCTTAACAGTTCATATGATATTGCTCGTGAATTGTTTGTAGCGTTGAATCCAACGTTTGAAAAACAATGGAATGAGGCTCACCCAGATGACAAATTAACTATCAAGCAGTCGCATGCTGGCTCATCAAAACAAGCCCTGGCGATTTTGCAGGGGTTAAGAGCAGATGTGGTGACCTATAACCAAGTGACTGATGTACAAATTTTGCATGATAAAGGGAATTTGATCCCTGTAGATTGGCAGTCTCGCTTACCGAATAACAGCTCACCCTACTATTCCACAATGGCTTTTTTAGTGCGTAAAGATAATCCGAAAGGGATTAAAACGTGGGATGACCTTGTCCGCAGTGATGTGAAATTAATTTTTCCAAATCCTAAAACATCTGGAAATGGCCGTTATACCTACCTTGCCGCTTGGGGGGCATTTAACCAAGAAAATAAAGGGGATACAGCAAAAACACGCGAACAGATGAAACAGTTCCTCAAAAATGTGGAAGTGTTTGATACAGGTGGTCGTGGCGCGACAACCTCATTTATTGAGCGTGGTCTTGGGGATGTGCTGATAAGTTTTGAATCCGAAGTTAACAATATCCGTTCACAATACGGTGAATCCGATTATGAAGTTATTGTGCCACCACTGGATATTCTGGCGGAGTTCCCAGTGGCTTGGGTGGATAAAAATGTGCAAAAAAATGGTACGGAAGATGTCGCTAAAGCCTATTTGAATTATTTATACAGCCCGCAAGCGCAGGAAATTATTACTAACTTTAATTATCGTGTGAATGACAAAGCGGTGATGGAAGCGAACAAAAGCAAATTCCCAGAAACAAAATTATTTACCGTTGAATCCCAATTTGAGAGCTGGCCAAAAGTCATGGATATACATTTCTCAACGGGAGGAGAGTTTGACGAACTAATGGCACAAGGGCGCCGTTAATGAATCAATCTGGGAAGCGATTTTTGCCAGGCTTTGGCCTGACGTTGGGTAGCAGCTTATTTTATACCTGTTTGATTTTGCTGCTACCCATGAGTGCGTTAGTGATCCAACTGTCGGAGATGACATGGCAACAATATTGGTCGGTGATTAGCTATCCACAAGTGGTTGCAGCTTATAAAGTGACATTATTGTCTGCTTTAGTGGCAAGCTTATTTAATGCGGTATTTGGCCTGTTATTGGCATGGATTTTAACGCGCTATCGCTTTCCAGGCAGAACATTATTAGACGGTTTAGTCGACTTACCCTTTGCATTGCCAACCGCAGTAGCAGGGTTAACATTGGCGACCTTGTTTGCGACATCAGGTTGGTATGGCCAATATCTCCACCAGTTTGATATCAAAGTCGTGAATACTTGGCTGGGGATTGCTGTTGCTATGGCATTTACCAGTATCCCTTTTGTTGTGCGTACCGTTCAGCCTGTATTGGAAGAACTGGGGCCAGAATATGAAGAGGCGGCACAAACACTGGGAGCCAGTCGCTGGCAAACTTTCCGTCGTGTGATCATGCCAGAGCTTTCCCCTGCATTGCTTGCAGGAACCGTTTTGTCATTCACACGTAGCCTAGGTGAATTTGGTGCAATTATCTTTATCGCAGGAAATATTGCTTGGCAAACAGAAGTGGTTTCTTTAATGATTTTCAGCCAATTACAGCAATTTGATTACCCTGCGGCAAGCGCGGTTGCATCGGTTATTTTAGCGGTTTCACTACTCTTGTTATTCAGCGTTAATTTAGTACAAAGTCGTTTTGGTAAGCGACTGGGGGGGAAATAATGGCGCAAATCACTCCGCTACAAACCGCCCAACGGTCACCCGTTAATTGGGGTAAATGGTTTCTCATCGCTGCAGGTGTTTTCTTTGCCATCTTATTGCTGGTGATCCCCATTATTTGGATTTTTATTACGGCGTTTCAAAAAGGGGTTGGTGAAGTTCTACTTAATTTATCTAACCCAGATATGCTTCATGCGATTGGATTAACTGTATTAATTGCGTTGATCACGGTTCCTGTTAATTTGATTTTTGGCACGATGATGGCGTGGTTAGTGACACGCTTTCAATTCCCAGGGCGGCAATTATTACTCACACTAGTGGATATCCCTTTTGCGGTTTCACCTGTGGTAGCGGGGCTATTATATCTACTGTTTTATGGTTCAAACAGTTGGTTTGGTGGATGGCTTGAAGGTTTTGATATTCAAGTGATGTTTTCATGGCCAGGTATGGCATTAGTCACCATATTTGTGACTTGTCCATTTGTGGTGAGAGAGTTGGTTCCATTGATGCTAAGCCAAGGCAGCCAAGAAGATGAAGCTGCGGTATTGCTTGGTGCATCAGGCTGGAAAATGTTTTGGCGCGTCACATTACCAAATATTCGCTGGGCGCTGTTATACGGTGTTGTGTTAACCAACGCGAGGGCGATTGGTGAATTTGGTGCGGTATCCGTCGTTTCAGGTGCTATTCGCGGTGAAACTTATACGTTACCGTTACAAGTTGAATTATTGCATCAGGACTATAACACGGTCGGTGCATTTACTGCTGCGGCTATTCTTGCGCTCATGGCCATTATTACGCTAATTCTTAAAAGCGCATTGCAGTGGCATTTAAGTCGTCAGCAGTCTGAATCAGGAGTCCATTAAACATGAGTATTGAAATTGAAAAAATCGGCAAGTTCTTTGGGAAAACCCAAGTACTCAACGATATTTCACTGGATATTGCATCGGGTGAAATGGTGGCCTTATTAGGCCCTTCAGGTTCAGGAAAAACCACCTTACTGCGAATTATTGCTGGGCTTGAGCAGCAAAGTGGGGGCGTACTACGTTTTCACGGGCAAGATGTGAGTCAAATTCATGCGAAAGACAGGCATGTTGGTTTTGTTTTTCAACACTACGCGTTATTTCGCCATATGACTGTATTCGATAATGTGGCATTTGGTTTAACGGTGTTGCCACGCAAGCAAAGACCCTCATCCCAAGCGATTAAGCAAAAGGTGATGCAATTACTGGAGATGGTGCAATTAGCCCATCTATCTTCGCGTTATCCTGCGCAACTTTCTGGTGGGCAAAAACAGCGTGTTGCGTTAGCGCGTGCATTAGCGGTTGACCCGCAAATTTTACTATTAGACGAGCCTTTTGGCGCGTTAGATGCACAGGTGCGTATTGAACTGCGCCGCTGGTTACGTCAATTACATGATGAGCTTAAATTTACCAGTGTGTTTGTAACGCATGACCAAGAAGAAGCTATGGAAGTTGCGGATAGAATTGTGGTCATGAGTCAAGGGCACATTGAGCAGGTCGGCACACCAAATGATATTTGGCAGCGCCCAGAAACCCGTTTTGTACTGGAGTTTATGGGGGAAGTTAATCAGATTTCTGCACAGATAAAAGGCTCGGTCTTAGCGATTGATGGTTACGAATTTTCGTTAAATCATACTAGCGCCCATCAAGGTGAGGTGGATGTCTTTTTACGCCCATGGGATGTTTCATTGAGACCTGAAGTGGATGTACAGCATCGTTTGCCAGTTAGGGTGACCGAATCAGGTCCAAGAGGGCACTTTTGGCAATTGACGGTACAACCGATAGGGTGGGGGAATGGCCCATTATCTGTGATTTGGCAATCCAATTCGACAATTCCTAAGCGTGGTGAACACTATTTTCTTGGCAGCCAAGAAGCGAAAATATATCAAGGTGATACTGAATTAGTTTTTCCACAATTAGCACAAAGCGCGTGAATATAGCTTTCCATTATTTATAACGCCAATAAGTTAAACATTATTGGTGTTATTTTCTATTATTTTTGCCATGTATATCGCCCTCCACTAGCCCATTCTTTGATTATTGGCAATGGGTTTCACCTATCGTATTTTAATTTTAATTAATTGATATATAAGTATTTTATTTATCATTAAAATAAGAGATATAGCTGACAATTCTATAAACTTATTGTAATATAATATATCAATTAGCTATATCATTATGGGTAATAAAGATAATCTATTTTTCTAATAATAATATGAAGAGAATTCATGTTCACTCATAGGCTTATTGGGGTAATATCTTATTTCTATTAATTCTAAGTGATAAATAAAAATTATAAGGATGCAAAAGTGTCAACTCTGGAACAATTTATTGGCCACACCCCATTAGTAAAACTTCAGCGTTTGACGCAAGGGATTGATACTGAAATTTGGGTAAAACTCGAAGGCAACAACCCTGCTGGCTCCGTAAAAGACAGAGCGGCTTTTTCCATGATCAGCGAAGCTGAAAAACGTGGTGAAATTAAGCCAGGTGATACATTAATTGAAGCCACAAGTGGCAATACAGGTATTGCATTGGCAATGATTGCTGCGGTAAAGGGATATAAATTAAAGCTGTTAATGCCTGAAAATATGAGTAAAGAGCGCCAAGCATCGATGCAAGCTTACGGCGCGGAGTTAATTTTGGTCAGCACCACCATTGGAATGGAAGGGGCGCGAGATCTTGCGAAAGAGATGGAAAAAAACGGGGAAGGGAAGGTATTAGACCAATTTAATAACCCAGATAACCCACTTGCTCATTTTAAAACAACAGGCCCTGAAATTTGGCAACAAACGCACGGTAAAATTACTCATTTTGTGTCAAGTATGGGAACAACGGGTACGATTACAGGTGTAAGCCGCTATTTGAAATCACAATCAAAAGACGTACATATTGTCGGCTTACAGCCTGCCGAAAAAAGCCAAATACCAGGTATTCGCCGCTGGTCACCTGGTTATCTTCCTGGGATTTTTGATGGCGAATTAGTGGATAGCGTACTGGATGTTAATCAGCAAGATGCAGAAGAGACGATGAGAGCGCTAGCAAGGTTTGAAGGTATTTTCTGTGGAGTGAGCTCAGGCGGTGCGGTATCGGGGGCTTTACGCGTGGCGAAAGAAAATCCAGGAGCGGTGATCGTTGCCATTATTTGCGACAGAGGTGACCGTTATTTATCAACGGGGGTTTTTGATTCTTAACACGTTGTTTTTAGGTGGCAGTCAGGCTATCACAAGGAAACAATAGAATGAATTAAACCATCAGGTTATCAACCTGATGGTTTTTCAGTTATTATGCGTAGTAATTATTTCTTGATACGCATAATGACAGTTTCACCCACTGTCACTGACCCTGTTAGTTTATTTAACTCTTTGATTTCGTCCATGTTCGAAATCACAACGGGGGTCAGAACGGATTTTGCTTTTTCTTCTAACAAAGCTAAATCAAATTCAATGACTAAATCGCCTTTTTTGACAGCTTGGCCTTCTTCAGCGATACGTTTGAAACCTTCACCTTTGAGCTCAACGGTATCAATACCGAAGTGAACAAACAGTTCAATACCATCGTCTGACTCAATAGAAAACGCATGGTTGGTTTCAAATATTTTACCGATTGTACCGTCTACTGGAGCAACAATTTTATTGCCAGCAGGTTTGATGGCGATACCGTCACCGACAATTTTCTCTGCAAACACAACGTCTGGAACATCTTCAATATTGACGATTTCGCCTGATAATGGGGCGATAATTTCAATACTGCCACTGCTACTTTTGTCTTCCGAAACTAGTGATTTCAGTTTGTCAAACAGACCCATGGACCTTCTCCTAATCGTTTTATATGGGACCGAACTAATGTGCTGTTCTTAGCATAACGTTTTTTCTTGGATAAAGGTATCTACAAGTTTCATCAATTCATCTGCGGTTGGTTGAGCAAGTGCTTGTTCAGCCAAGGCCTGAGTATCAGCAAAGTTCGCATTGCGAATTAATTTTTTGATACGCGGAATTGAGATTGCGCTCATACTAAATTCATCCAGCCCCATGCCTAGTAGCAATAAGGTTGCACGTTCATCACCCGCTAACTCGCCACACATGCCTGTCCATTTCCCTTCCGCATGTGATGCATCGATCACTTGTTTGATAAGGTTTAGAACAGCAGGTGACATTGGGTTATAAAGGTGAGAAATCAGTTCATTACCACGGTCAACCGCTAAAGTGTATTGAGTGAGATCGTTCGTCCCAATACTAAAGAAATCAACTTCTTTCGCCAAATGGCGCGCAATCACAGCGGCAGCTGGGGTTTCTACCATCACACCGACTTCGATTGTTTCGTCAAAGGCTTTACCTTCTTCACGTAACTGAGCTTTTAGCATTTCTAGCTCTGCTTTTAGTTCACGAACTTCTTCAACGGAAATAACCATTGGGAACATAATACGCAGTTTACCAAAATTTGACGCTCTTAAAATAGCCCTTAATTGTGAGTGTAAGATTTCTTTGCGATCAAGACAAATACGAATAGCACGCCAACCGAGGAATGGGTTCTCTTCTTTCGGTAAATTCATATAAGGCAGGTCTTTATCGCCACCGATATCCATGGTACGGACGATAACGGCTTGGCTGCCCATTGCTTCGGCAACCGCTTTGTAAGCTTGGAATTGCTCTTCTTCGGTAGGGAAGGCATCTCTATCCATAAATAAAAACTCGGTACGATAGAGACCGACCCCTTCAGCGCCATTACGTTCAGCACCTGCGACATCACGCACAGTTCCGATATTGGCACAAACTTCAACTTGATGACCATCGAGAGTCACAGCAGGTAAATCTTTTAATTTAGCCAGTTCTTCTTTTTCTTGCAGATAGTCATCACGGAATGCTTTGAGTTTATCAATTTCTGCATCAGATGGGTTCAGGTGAATGGTATTATTCACGCCATCTAAGACAATAAAATCACCATTTTTAATTTTGCTGGTGGCATCGCTAGTCCCTACAATTGCAGGTAACTCCAATGAGCGAGCCATAATGGAGGTATGGGAGGTACGGCCACCTAAATCGGTAATAAAGCCTAAGACTTTATCTAAGTTTAATTGCGCGGTTTCTGACGGGGTTAAGTCAGCGGCAACTAAAATAACTTCTTGGTTGATAGCGCTTAAATCAACAATGGGAATATTTAAGATATTCTTTAATAAGCGTTTGCCGATGTCACGTACGTCAGCCGCGCGCTCTTTAAGGTATTCGTCATCAAGAGATTCAAGCGCTTGAGCTTGGTCTTCAATCACAGAATAGGCTGCGGCATCCGCTGTTTTTTTATCGCCTTTGATTAAAGAGACAATTTCTTGCTCAAGTTCTTCATCTTCCAGCAGCATGATATGACCTTCAAAAATCTCAGCTTTTTCGGCTCCTAGATTTTTTTCGGCTTTTTCTTTAATGAGACTAAGTTGTTCGGCGGATTTATTACGCCCCTCAATGAAGCGTTGAATTTCTTTTTCGACCTGATCGTCTGCGATTTTTTTTGTGCTAACAACGATAGGGTCTTCTTTGAGGATCAAAGCCTGACCAAAAGCAAAACCTGGGGATACTAAAATTCCTGAAATCATAATATTACCTTACTGCTGTTAGTGCTGGGAGTTCTGATGTTGTAGAGACTGCGGCGCGTTTTATTGATTATGCAAATATCCCCGAATGAAATCATTCAGGGACAGCGAATGAGATCGATGAAACGCGTTCTCTTGCGTGCGAAATTATTCCAGTTCGCCCATCAGTTTAACTAAATATTCAACCGCTTCTTTTTCATCTTCGCCTTCTGCGGAGATGGTCACAACAGTACCTTGCGTTAAACCTAAGGTTTGTAATTTGAACAGGCTTTTTGCACTCGCAGATTTACCGCCAGAAATCAAAGAAATATCAGAAGTGAATGCTTTTGCTTCTTTCACAAATTGCGCGGCAGGACGAGTATGTAAACCGTTTGGTGCTGTAATAGTGACTTCTTGCTGGAACATAGTATTTCCTCAATATCTTTAGTTTTTTTAATTACCCAGCCAATTGTAGATGAAATAGACTAGGTTTGCGTATAAGTTAGATTATTAACTTGTAAAAAGGTTTCCTACTTTGTGCGGTATCAATCCTTTTTACTTTTCATCCTCAAAATAACGATGATTAGGTTAGTCGAAAAACATCTAAATAGGCACGTTCATTTGACTAAAATTTGATTAATTTTGAGGTGCGAAATAATTACTATGTTTAATACTAAACCCCAGATTAGAAATCATCCCTATCCGTGCTAAACTTTGATCAGTGCCACAAAAAAAGCACCTTTGAGGTGCTTTTTTAACGATTGTGTAACGAAAGTATGCTACTCGGCAGAGATATCCGCGAACAAGACAGTAGAGAGATAACGCTCACCAGAAGACGGTAAAATCACGACAATATTCTTGTTTGTGTAAGCAGGGTCTGCGGCAATTTTTGTTGCTGCTGCAATCGCTGCACCTGAAGAAATCCCTGCGAGAATACCTTCTTTTTCCATTAACTCACGTGCAGTTTTAATTGCTTCATCATCGCTGATTTGAATCACTTTATCTAGCAGTGTGAGGTCTAAGTTACCAGGGATAAAACCTGCGCCGATACCTTGAATTTTGTGTGGGCCTGGTTTGATTTCTTCACCTGCTAGCGCTTGAGTAATCACTGGAGAAGTTTCAGGTTCAACGGCAACGATGGTCACATCTTTACCCTTGGTCTTTTTCAGATAGCGTGCAATACCTGTGATAGTTCCGCCTGTACCAACGCCTGCGATGATGACATCGACATTGCCATCCGTGTCTTCCCAAATTTCTGGACCCGTGGTTTTTTCATGGATCTCAGGGTTGGCAGGGTTATTAAATTGTTGTAACAGAAGATATTTTTTGGGATTGCTATTGACGATTTCTTCTGCTTTAGCAATCGCCCCTTTCATCCCTTTAGCGCCCTCGGTCAGCACGAGATTAGCGCCTAATGCTTTTAATAGCTTACGGCGCTCTATACTCATTGTTTCAGGCATCGTTAAGGTTAATTTGTAACCTCTTGCTGCTGCAACATAAGCGAGAGCAATCCCCGTGTTACCACTGGTTGGCTCTACTAGCTCTTTGTCTTTATTCAGGATACCTTTTTTCTCTGCATCCCAAATCATGTTTGCCCCGATACGGCACTTAACGCTGAAACTTGGGTTACGAGATTCCACTTTTGCCAAAATATTGCCATTACCAAAATGTTTTAAACGAACAAGTGGGGTGTGGCCAATGGTCAACGAATTATCTTCATAAATTTTGCTCATGGGGTATCCTTTTAAAATCGGTTAGCCAGTAAACAGTATTTGGCGTTCACTATAAAATAGGGTATGGATTCAACATACGTGAAGAACAGATTAATGCAAATATGATTTAGGTCTAAGCTTATAACAAAAGGCTATTTTAGATCCAATAGTTCTAAAGAATGGGCAACAAGGCAGAATAGCGTAAGAAAATAGGTAACTGCGCAGGCGATTAAACCTGCGCAAAGAGAGATTAATAACGTGCGTAGCGGCTACGATAGCGGTCAACCCACATTAATGTTGCACCACAAACGGCAACAGGCATGATGACTAAGTTGATAAACGGCACCATCATCAGCAAGCTGACCACACCTCCGAATTGAATGTTTTTTATGCGATCTTTAGCAAGAGCTTGCTTCATTTCACTAAAACCAACACGGTGGTTATCAAAAGGGTAGTCGCAGTACTGGATTGACATCATCCATGCACCAAATAGGAACCATAAGATGGGGGCAACAGTTTGGCCAATACCAGGTATTAAAAATAAAATTAATAAGCCAATTGCCCGTGGTAAATAGTAACCAATACGCACAAACTCACGTTTGATCATCCGCGGAACATCTTTTAATAACTCAGCCATACCAGTGTCTGGCGCGGGTTTCCCCGTAAGTTCTGCCTCGAGTTTTTCGGATAACCAACCATTAAATGGTGCTGCAATGATATTGGCAATGGTGCTAAAAAAATAGGTGAATACCAATAAAATAGAAATCAAAGCAACAGGCCAAATAAGATAATTAAGCCATTGTAACCAATCAGGAACATAGCTCATCACTTGGTCAATCCAGCCACCAAGCTTACTGTATAACCACCAAAATGCGCCTCCTAAGAAAAGAATGTTTGCTAATAGGGGCAAAATCACAAAACGTTTAATGCCAGGACGTGTAACGAGTCGCCACCCTTGTGTAAAATAATAAAAACCAGAGTGGTCTTTTTGTGGCGAAAATGTCGATTGGGTCATACTTCTTGTTCTCTCCTTTTCGGTTGACCTTGTATCATATAGATATGAATTTAGGCTGACTAGCCATTATTTGCTTAAAAAAGCAGCAAACGAAAGCGGAATATTCTCTTTCTTGTAAGAAAATCGTTCTGAGGGTTGCACTTAGAGCAATTGAGAAATAATCTTAAGGTAGTTTCCGCCGTGATGGCACTTTCATTCATCAACTAGAGATAGCAGCGATGCAGGATTTGCGTCTAATATTAGTGGTCGTAGGTGCGATAGCGATTGTCGCTTTATTACTGCATGGTTTATGGACCAGCCGTAAAGAGCGCTCAAAGTTATTTCGCGATAGACCTGTAAAACGTAGAAAAAATGATACGCAGGAGAATTCATCGAATTATGATGATTCTGCATTATTTACTGAAAATCAATCAACTCAGCAGGTACCTGTTCAACCCGCTGCGACTGAGCCTGTATATCCGGTAAAAAATGAGTCTCAAGTTGAACCTAATATACAGCCATTACCGTCGGTTGAACCTGAAATTAAAATGAGTGCTACGTCAGAGCAGCCTGTTCATGATGAGCCTGTTGTTCAGCGTATTCAAGAGCCGCATGTGCCAGAGCAGCTCACCATCAACATGAATGATGATATTGTGGCTGAGCCTGAAATACATACTCAACCCGTGCACCATAATGCATCGGAGCCGCATATTGACACCCACAATCTACAAGAAGAGACACAACCGATACATCATGAACAGACACCGCCGCACACTGAGACGAAAACTGAGCCACAGAAAAATTCTGCTACAACAAATAGCAAGGAGACAGTCCTGGTACTTCATGTAGCGGCGCATCAGGGGCAAGAATTACAAGGTGAGCTCTTGCTACAAAGTATTCTTCAAGCGGGATTCCAATTCGGTGAAATGAAAATATTCCACCGTCATGTGAACCCGTCAGGTACTGGGCCTGTGCTGTTTAGTTTAGCGAATATGGTAAAACCAGGTTCTTTTGACCCTGAAACCATGGCTGATTTCTCTACACCAGGTATTTCCATGTTTATGATGGTGCCATCCTACGGTGATGCGAGCCAAAACTTTAAACTGATGTTACAAGCGGCGCAGCGCATTGCATCCGATGCAGGCGGGGTGGTGCTAGATGATGAGCGTAAGATGCTGACACCGCAAAAAATAGAGGTGTATCATGCGCGGATCAGAAACACACTAAATTAAACAAGCGTTTTACAAAGCCCCCTTGATTGGGGGTTTTTTATCTTTACGAGTGGATCATGACTACCAAAAACGAAATCGACCAATTAAAAAAACAGCTGCGTCATCACGAATATCAATACCATGTATTGGACGCCCCAGAAATTCCTGATGCGGAATATGACAAATTAATGCAACGCTTGAAGGCACTGGAAGAAATGAACCCAGAGCTTATCACCAGCGATTCCCCCACTCAGCGTGTCGGTGCTGCACCTTTGTCAGCATTTGAAACGGTGCGCCATGAAATTCCGATGCTGTCTTTGGATAACGTTTTTGATGAAGAGAGTTACTTGGCTTTTGATAAGCGGGTTAGAGATCGCTTAAAAAACCATAATGAACTCACATTTTGCTGTGAATTGAAGCTTGATGGTTTGGCGGTTAGTTTGTTGTATGAGAATGGTGAATTTGTGCAAGCTGCTACTCGTGGTGATGGAACGGTGGGGGAAAATATTACCGCAAATGTACGTACTATTCGTGCAATTCCACTGCGTTTAATGGGGGATAATATTCCTGCTCGTGTGGAAATTCGTGGCGAAGTGTTTATGCCACAAAAAGGGTTTGAAGCACTAAATGAAGAAGCGCGTAGAACCGACGGTAAAGTTTTTGCTAACCCACGTAACGCTGCTGCGGGCTCTTTGCGACAGCTTGACCCGCGTATTACCGCTAAAAGGCCACTGACATTCTATTGTTATGGCGTTGGGCTAGTTGAAGGCGGTACATTGCCAGATACACATTATGAACGTTTACAGCTGTTTAAAGCGTGGGGACTCCCTGTCAGTGACTATGTACAACTGCGCCAAGGCCACCAAGCTGTACTGGATTTTTATCACCAAATCGAACAAATTCGTCCAGAATTAGGGTTTGATATCGATGGGGTGGTGATCAAGGTGAATTCAATTGCGATTCAAGAGGAATTAGGTTTCGTTTCCCGCGCACCGCGCTGGGCTACAGCCTTCAAATTCCCAGCACAAGAGCAAATTACTCTATTGAAAGACGTTGAGTTCCAAGTTGGGCGAACAGGGGCGATTACCCCCGTAGCACGTCTTGAGCCTGTCCAAGTGGCGGGGGTTATGGTCAGTAATGCGACATTGCATAATGCAGATGAAATCGAGCGTCTTGGCGTGCATATTGGCGATACAGTGATTATTCGTCGTGCTGGGGATGTCATCCCGCAGATTGTCAGTGTGGTGGCGGATAAACGTCCTGCGGATAGTCGTGAAATTGTCTTTCCAACCCAGTGCCCTGTTTGTGGTTCAGACATTGAACGTATTGAAGGTGAAGCCGTTGCCCGTTGTACTGGTGGCTTAATTTGTGGGGCGCAGCGTAAAGAAGCACTCAAACACTTTGTGTCTCGCCGTGCAATGGATGTTGATGGCATGGGCGATAAAATTATCGATCAACTTGTCGAAAAAGAATATGTGAAAACGCCAGCCGATCTTTATCAATTAAGCGCAGGTAAATTGACGGGTTTGGATAGAATGGGGCCAAAATCTGCGCAAAAGCTGATTGATGCGCTCGAAAAGTCTAAACAAACTACGTTAGCGCGCTTTATTTATGCATTAGGGATCCGTGAAGTTGGGGAGGCGACCGCGGCTAATTTAGCGGCACATTATGCAACGCTAGATGCGGTCATGGCTGCGGATGAAGAGTCTTTAAAAACGGTGCAAGATATCGGCCATGTGGTTGCGAAACATGTGGTGAATTTTTTCCACGAAGCGCATAACCAGGCAGTTATTAACGATTTAATCACGAAAGCGAATATTCATTGGCCAGAAGTCAAAGTGATTAATAGTGCAGAAATCGATAGTCCATTTGCAGGTAAAACTGTGGTTTTAACAGGTTCGATGAGTATTTTAACCCGTGATGAGGCGAAAGATAAGCTGGTGGCTTTGGGGGCAAAAGTCGCAGGTAGTGTTTCGAAGAAAACCGATATGGTGATTGCGGGTGAAGCTGCGGGTTCGAAATTAGCAAAAGCGAATGAGTTAGGTATTCCAGTTATTGATGAGGATGAGTTGATTCGTTTGCTGAATACTAAATAGTGAACTATATTCTATTTGGCTTAGTTATTTCACTTAGGTGAGGTGACTAAGTCACTGATAGGTTGTTAGACCTAAATTAAATTTTGAATTTAATTTCTATGCAGAAAAGGTCATCTGTCTCTTTTTTGCTATTTAAAACGTGATCCTCTTCTTCTTTCTGCAAAATACACCCACTCTGTTTTCATATTAATGTGATGTCTGTCTCATTTAAATGTTGTCTATTACATAGAATATGCACATAGACTGATTCTTAAATTTGTTGGAGTCGCATATGACCTCGATCCTGCATTTCGTTTTATCTTTAGTAGTAATCGCCGCTCTTGCTATTTTAGCAAGTAGTAACCGTAAGGGGATCCGTCCTCGTTATGTTGTTCAACTACTTGTTATCCAAATTGCATTAGCATATCTGTTCTTAAAATCGAATATCGGTGAATCTTTTGTTCTCGGTGTGGCGGGGGTGTTTACTCACTTACTCGGTTACGCAGCAGAAGGGACAAAATTTATCTTTGGTGGCATGATTGAAGGGAATTTAGCGTTCTTCTTCTTACAAGTTCTGTGCCCAATCATCTTTATTTCTGCGTTAATTGGTATTTTACAGCACGTTAAAATTCTACCGATCGTTATTCGTATCATCGGTACGGTGTTATCTAAAGTTAACGGAATGGGTAAACTGGAATCATTCAACGCAGTAAGTTCATTGCTGCTAGGTCAGTCTGAAAACTTTATCGCTTATAAAGACCAGCTTAACCGCATGTCTGATCGCAGAATGTACACCATGGCAGCGACAGCTATGTCGACTGTTTCCATGTCAATCGTGGGGGCATATATGACGATGCTGGAACCGCGTTTTGTGGTTGCAGCATTAGTTCTGAATATGTTTGGTACTTTCGTGGTGCTGTCTTTAATCAACCCGTACCCACCAGAAGGTGAAGAAGACATTCAAATGAGCAACCTGCATGAAGGCCAAAGCTTCTTTGAAATGTTAGGTGAATATATTCTTGCAGGGTTTAAAGTTGCGATTATTGTTTCTGCCATGCTGATTGGTTTTATCGCTCTGATTGCCATGATTAACGGTATTTTCTCTGCGATTTTCGGTATCGATTTCCAAACTATGTTGGGCTATGTATTTTATCCATTTGCTTGGATCTTAGGTATCCCAGCGGATGAAGCCCTACAAGTGGGTGGGATCATGGCAGTTAAAATGGTAACAAATGAATTCGTTGCAATGGATGGCTTACAAGCTATTGCAAGTGGTTTATCTGAGCGTTCTGTCGGTATCTTATCTGTGTTCTTAGTGTCATTTGCTAACTTCTCTTCAATTGGTATCATCGCTGGTGCTATCAAAGGGTTAGATGAAAAACAAGGTAACACAGTAGCACGTTTCGGCCTGAAATTACTGTACGGTTCAACTTTAGTCAGCTTCTTATCCGCTGCGGTTGTCGGATTAGTATTGTAATTCGCAAAAAAGTGTTAAATTAAGAGCGGCGTTCATTAGGACGCCGTTTTTTTATGGGAGCAAGAATGGAAAAGCAAGATCTTATCGATATGGCAAATACCTATATGCCATTTGGTAAATATAAAGGCTGTATCTTGATTGATTTGCCTGAGGAATACCTTCTTTGGTTTTATAAGAAAGGAGAGTTCCCACCAGGGCGTCTTGGCCAATTAATGGAAATGGCCCTTGGGTTAAAAATTGAAGGGTTAGAAGGGCTTGTAAAGCCATTAAAACGGGCTAAGTGATCAGATCACTCATGCCCTAAAGCGGCAGTAATTTTTTTGCTCAGTTGAATAAAGATATCTTGTTCTTGCTGCGTTAATGCGGCTTTAACTTTTAATGCATTTTCTGCTCGCCCTGTTGCTGCACGCTGTAAAAAATGAGCCCCTTTTTCTGTTAAGTGGGTGATCAATTCCCGCTTATCTTCTTCAGACTGATATTGTTCGACAAACTCAAAAGATTTTAATACCCGCAAAAACTTCGATAAATTTTGCCGTGAAATTCCCAGTGATTGACTTAGCTGGCTTGGTGTTAAGTCACCTTTAAGCCTCAATATCTCCAGTACATCGTATTGTCCCCATGTAATTTGCTCAGGTGTGAAACTGACACGGCGAGCAACAAGTGTGCATTGCAATAATGATAATGCGTCTTCAAGGGTACTAGGCATAAAATTCTTCCTTATTATTCAACAGTTGAAGTATACCTTGGCGCTAGGCAGAAAACGAGGCATTGATTAACCAAAGTTAATCAATTATAGTTAACTAAAGTTAATTATAATTGAGGCGGCTATGCAACAATTCACAAATCAAATCGCATTGGTAACAGGGGCATCTACAGGTGTCGGTTTTGGAATTGCACAAAAACTACACTCATTGGGTGCGACAGTCGTAATGACAGGACGTCATGAAGATGCACTAACGCAGGCAGCCCAGGAAATTACACCAACAGGGGAGCGTATTAGTGTAATAAAAATGGATGTGGCAAGCGCAAAGGATTTTCAATCAACGATTGAGCAGGTAGAAATGAAATATGGTGCACTGCATTTCTTAGTCAACAACGCGGGGGTGACAGGTCCACATGGTGTGAATATCGAAGATTATCCATTAGAAGCATGGCATGAGGTGATTGACACCGATATAACAGGAACATTTCATGGTTTGAAGTACAGTATTCCTGCGATTTTGCGCAGTGGTGGGGGAGCTATCGTGAATTTATCAGCTTGCAATGGGGTAACAGGGATCGCGGGTATAGCACCTTACACCGCAGCAAAGCATGCGGTACTGGGATTAACGCGTTCAGCAGCCTTAGAAAACGCTCAAAAAGGTATCCGTATTAATGCGGTTGGCCCTGGCTATGTAGAAACACCGAATATTGCGATGTTACCGCAGGATACTCAAAATTGGATGGCATCAACGCACCCGATGGGGAGGATGGCAAAAACAGAGGAAATCGCCAATGTAGTGGCTTTTTTATTATCAACAGACAGCAGTTTTATAACGGGGGCGTTTATTCCTATTGATGGTGGTTATACCGCGCAGTGATGCAAAATAATCAAGGTTTGGCGTCAGCCACAAAATGAGGGAAGACGCCAAAATTACTACCAGTCTACGAGCCTGCTTTGCATCCCTTGGTGGCTAGGGAAATGCGGTAAAACCTCTTCAGCCATTTCTTGTAGTACCTCTAAAGCTGGGCGCTCAGAGTATTGAATTCCAATCGCGGCATGGTTAACTCCCGCTGCTTGCCATTCTTCGAGTAGTTGAATCAAACCGTTACGGCCTGTTCGTAGAGTGAATCCTCCTCGTAATGGAGTGCGAGGGAAATCAGGATCATCGACAAGGTCAATCCATTCATTTGTCATATGTGGCCTAAAATCATGTTCAGGGATGAGGGCGCGCCAGGCCGCAATTTTCTCAGCTAAACGAAGAGCGCCTTCTGGATAACTGGTAGCTTCAGGATAGGATAACCAACCATCGGAATAATCAGCAATCCACTGTTTGGATTGGCCTGATCCTCCTGTGACGATTAATGGTATTTGCCCAGTAATTGGTTTCGGGAGTAGCTGCGCTCGATTTAACTCACCTAGTGGGGATTGAATATTCAGTAACCCATCAGCCATTAATTGCCTAAAGTAATCAACAACCTGTGCAAATCTTTTTGCACGTTGCTCATAATTAATACCATAAGCAGGAAACTCAATAGCTCTATCTCCTGAGGCGATACCCATTACTAGCCGGTTACCTGAAAGTTGGTCAATTGTGGTGGCCGCTTTGGCTAAATCAATCGGGTGTCGTAATGAAAAAATCGAGCTTCCTGTAACCAATGCAACATTTTTTGTTCTGGCAGCAATAAAGGACAAATAGGTCAGAGGATCAAATAACTGGCCTGCATCACCAAACAACGGGTCGAATAAGGGAATATCTCGCACCCAAACTGCAGCAAAATTATATTCATCAATCTGTTCGATTAACTTTATTTGCCTCTTTAATATCTGAGCATCTCCTTGATAGAAGCGTAAGGGCAGGAAAATTCCGACAGTAAGTTTGTTAGGAGAAAACATACGACTATAGCCAACATGAGATGCAAAGGACGATGATGGCTGTGCTTTTTGTTTAGGGAAAAATGGAGATGTATTCATGTCATTGTCCAATATTAGGCTTCTGTAGCAGGGGCCGGTAGAGTGACTCCTTTCATGACAGCGGGTCTCAAGGCGACTCGGTCATACCATTTCGTTAAATGTGTGTGTTGGCTAAAATCGAATGCAATAACCTGAGCAATGTGTAACCAGCCGAAATTAGCGATATCTGCGATGGAGTAATCAGAGCCTGCAAGATAAGGTGCATTTTCGAGTTGTTTGTCTAATACCGCGAGTGCCTTGTGGGTCATATTAAAATAGCGTTCCACAATATCTGGTTTTGGTGATTTATCGAAAATAGCGAAGTTTACCCATTGACCTATAATCGGCCCTAAACTGGCAGAATGGAATTGTAGCCATTTAATAGTTTCCCATTTCTGTTTAGGGTCAGCAGGAAGAAGTTGGCCTGTTTTTTCAGCAAGATATAATAAAATTGTGGCTGATTCAAAGAGAGTAATCTCTGTTTGTGGATCATAAATAACAGGAATACGTCCATGAGGATTTAACTGTAAAAAAGCGGGTTGCTGATGGTCACCACGAGAAATTTGTATATGATTAAGGTGGTATGGAAGGTTTAGTTCCTCTAATGCTATTGTTATTTTAAATCCATTTGGTGAGCTATCAGTATAAAGTTCAAGCATAGTTGTATTCGTTTCTCTATATCATTAAGATTGAATTGGTACCTTGATTATTGGTTTTCTACTAAAGAAAATAAAACCATATTAACTCAACATAAATTTAGAAAAACTAAACTATGAATCCAGTTCTCCCATTACTTGCTTTACGAGCTTTCACCGAAGTGGCGAAACATAAAAGTATTAAGCGCGCCGCACACTTTCTTGGTGTCACATCAGGTGCGGTTAGCCAGCAAATTCGTTTATTAGAAGAACGGGTAGGTATGCCATTGTTTGTACGCAGCCATCACAGCATGGAATTAACACATGCAGGGCAGCGTGTTTACCCTGTGTTGTTGCAGGCATTCGAACAAATCGAAGGTTCAATGTATGTGCTAGAAAATATTCGTAAAGAAAAAACGATTAACATCAGTACCGTTCCTTCATTTGCCGCCTCATGGCTCGTACCCCGTTTAGGGCGGTTCACGCAGTCACATCCTGAAATTGAGGTGCATATTGGAGCTTCTTCAACATTAGTTAATTTGCATCAACAGCGGGTCGATATAGCTATTCGCCATGGTTTAGGGCATTACCCAAATTTAGTGAGTGAGCGGTTAATTACCCCTGTTTTATTACCAGTGATGAGTCCAAATTTTCCAATTAATAGTCCGATTATCACCCCAGCAGATTGCCTTAATTATCCACTTTTACAAGATAATGACAGAATGGACTGGTCATTATGGTTAGCTGCACATGGTATTGAACATGGTAAGCAAGCAACACGAGGTAGTGCATTTGATGATGATTATTTATTGATCCGTGCAGCGATTGCAGGGCAAGGTTTAGCCTTAGTTCCAAAAGAGTATGCGATACAGGAAATCGAAGAAGGACGGCTAGTGCAAGTGATTGATAAGCCATGGCCAGCGAGGTTCGCGTATTATTTAGTGATGTTACCGGAATCTATTGAAAAACCAGAAGTTTTAGCATTTTTAAATTGGATTAAATCGGAAGCTAAACAGGCTGAAAGTGTAGAAAGTTAATGGTGGAGCTAAGCGGGATCGAACCGCTGACCTCTTGCATGCCATGCAAGCGCTCTCCCAGCTGAGCTATAGCCCCAAATCGATAGACTTTGTTATTTAGAGCCATCTAACAGGGAATTAGATGGTGGAGCTAAGCGGGATCGAACCGCTGACCTCTTGCATGCCATGCAAGCGCTCTCCCAGCTGAGCTATAGCCCCAATCAAAATCTTTTGGACGGGAGGCATCATATTCAAGCTCGGTAGGAGTGTCAATAAAATAATCGGCTTTTCCGTTTAATTGCTGAAATATAGAGCATTTTGCAATCAACGCAAGGATAGAAATAAGAGAGAAAAAACTGCCCCCAAGAAATGAGGGCAGAAATGGCATAAATTATTGTGCAGAAGCTTCGCGTTCAGCAATAAATGCTAAGGCTTTTTCAATGCGTGCAATAGAACGTGCTTGACCAATGGCGTGGACGGTCACATCGAGGCCTGGGGACTGGCCAGCACCCGTCACAGCAACACGTAACGGCATACCCACTTTACCCATCCCCACGTCTAATTCAGCGGCAGTGGCTTCAATTGCTTGGTGGACATTTTCTGCGGTCCAATCGGTGATTGCGGTTAATTTTTCTTTAACCACTTCTAATGGTTGGCGAGCAACAGGGCGTAGGTGTTTTTTCGCTGCGTCTGCATCGAACTCTTCAAAGTCTTGATAGAAATAATGACAAGATTCAGCCATTTCTTTCAGTGTCTTACAACGTTCGCCAAGTAACTTAATTAGCTCAACTAATTGAGGGCCATTGCGGGTATCAATATGTTGTTGCTCAATATGCCATGCAAGGTACACAGCCACCTCTTCAGCAGGCAATGCATTGATATAATGGTGATTTAGCCATTGCAGTTTTTCAGTGTTAAATGCACTTGCTGATTTGCTGATTGCATCAAGGCTGAAAAATTCTTTCATTTCGTCAACGGTGAAAATTTCTTGGTCACCGTGAGACCAACCTAGACGGACTAAATAGTTCAGTAGCGCTTGTGGCAAATAACCATCATCACGGTATTGCATGACACTTACAGCACCATGGCGTTTAGACAGTTTTTTACCGTCATCACCTAAAATCATGGAAACGTGCGCATACACAGGTACTGGTGCGCCTAGTGCTTTTAGAATGTTGATTTGACGAGGTGTATTGTTGATATGGTCTTCACCGCGGATAACGTGAGTAATTTCCATATCCCAGTCATCAATAACAACACAGAAGTTATAAGTTGGTGAGCCATCAGTGCGACGAATAATTAAATCGTCTAACTCTTGGTTACTAAATTCAATTGGGCCGCGGATTTTATCGTCAAAAATCACAGAACCGTCTTGCGGGTTACGGAAACGAACAACATGCGGTTCATCAGCGGTGTGGTTATGCGCATGGTCGCGGCAGCAACCGTCATAGCGAGGTTTTTCATTGTTCGCCATTTGCTCTTCACGCAGAGCTTCCAAACGTTCTTTTGAGCAGAAACAACGATAAGCGGTGCCAGCTTCTAACATTTGGTCAATCACTGCGTTATAACGATCAAAACGCTTGGTCTGATAATAAGGGCCTTCATCCCAATTTAAATTCAACCAGTTCATACCGTCCATAATGGCATCGATAGCTTCCTGAGTTGAACGTTCTAAGTCGGTATCTTCAATGCGCAGGACAAATTCGCCCTGGTTGTGGCGACTAAATAACCAGGAATAAAGAGCGGTACGCGCACCACCAACGTGTAAATAGCCAGTTGGGCTTGGTGCAAAACGGGTTTTGATTTTACTCATCGAGATTGCCTTAATTGCAAAACATTGTTTTTGAAGTGCTTAAGAGTTCACGGCTGAATAAATAGAAGGCTAATGTATGCAACACATTACAATAGATAATAGTGCCGTATGAAGCTTTAAACGCGTGAAGTCTGTCAGCATTGCTAAAATGTGCCTCTATTCTATCATCCTGTGGTGATTCCTCAATCAAGTTATGAAGATACAAGAAAAGAAAATAGAAAAGTGAGGCAAAAAATGAAATTGAAGCTGAAGTGAAAATTTATTTTCTGTTTATGAAAGAATATAAACGCTAAATTATATAGGTAATTGATTAAAAAGGCAGCTTTTCTGGCGAATATTGAAACATCTTGATTAATTTTGCAACGAACGAAAAAAATCTATCGAAAAAGCGTTGACTCTGAACTCCGTATCCCTATAATGCACCTCCATCGACGACGGGGCGATTAGCTCAGTTGGTAGAGCACCTCCCTTACAAGGAGGGGGTCAGTGGTTCGAGCCCGCTATCGCCCACCACCGTTGACGATGAAAAATAAATGATTGGGCGATTAGCTCAGTTGGTAGAGCACCTCCCTTACAAGGAGGGGGTCAGTGGTTCGAGCCCGCTATCGCCCACCAATCATTTATAATGTGGAACAAGTTATGAAGTGGGCGATTAGCTCAGTTGGTAGAGCATCTCCCTTACAAGGAGGGGGTCAGTGGTTCGAGCCCGCTATCGCCCACCACTTCATTAACTACTCACATTAAAACACAAATCTAGATGGGTCGTTAGCTCAGTCGGTAGAGCAGTTGACTTTTAATCAATTGGTCGCAGGTTCGAATCCTGCACGACCCACCATCTCAAGCCACACATCACAGTATCCAACACGCATTCAAGTCGATATTCAATCGGTTTCCATACCTCGATAAGCTGGTTGCAGGTTCAGGCCGAAGGCTAAATCCGAAGGATTTAAATCCTGCACGACCCACCATCTTAAGCCATCATCTCAGCTTCCAATAGTGTATAACAGAACATAGTGCTTAAAGGTTGAAGGACTATTTCTATATATTTCATGTTCTGAAAGGTCATCTACTCATTGAAAATCAATATAAGCGATACCTTTTCCTGACTGCTGCTATGATTGAGGATATAGGGGGGTTTTTAGTATTGTTATCAATAACTTACAAATAATGAATTATAAAGTAAAGAGAATTACTTTATAACGTTAGATTAGAATGTGTTCATAATAAATATGGATGTTTAACGTTAAAAAGGGTGTTTGAGTATTTTTGGGGCTAAATTTTAATAATTTGTAAATTTTGAGGGTTTAATATCGCCACTTTCATTCGAAGATAAAATTATCAATATTAAAATAAGATAATCTAATAGTATTAGTTTGTCATATTTTTGTGATGTTCATCAAGTAAAGTGAATAATAAACTTCCTTAACGTTATGGTTTTGTTATGTTGAGCACTGTTATTTGGTAAATATTTACCATGCTACTTTAAAAATTTAGCGTTTCATTAATTGTAACAGAATATTCATTCCTATATGTTATTGATATTTAATGTTGCCAAAGGTTTTTAGAGGTAAAACTTATTATTTTTACCATTGTTTACAGATATAAATGATATCTGATTGTTTTTTATTCGTTAAATGATTGTACATTCTTAAAATCATTAATATTGTTACAGTGTTAAATTATTCTATTTATTTCCTTTGTTTTTAGGTGATACATCGGATAAAACTTGTTATTTTAGTGTAATATTCCGTTGTATTCATTGTGATACAAGTAATATGGGTAAGAGTGGGAGTTGCCTTACTAATCATAATAGTATGATATTTATGGGATAATTATTGTTTTTTTATAGGGTAAATGGCTTGTAATATCTCGTTACATAAATGTAACATCATTTTAAGATTAGTTGAAACTAATTAGATTGCTAGTATATCATTCCCATCGATATATGCTGAATCGTCAGCAATACTATCAAAGTTCTACTTATTATATAAAACATAAAAAATAAAAAAATGGCAGCTACTTATCTGCTAATTTTTATTTCATTAATATAAATTGAAGCGAGAATGTTTATGAATACAAAATATCCTGTCGCTTGTGCAGTTGGACAAAAAATTAAAACGCTAAGAAAGGCTCAAGGCTATACTGTGTTTCAGTTAGCTAAAGAGATAGATATTAGTGAACAACAATTATTTCGTTATGAGCGCGGTGTAAATCGTATTGATATTGATTGTTTAGTTCGCGTATTAAAAGTCTTAGGCGTTAATATGGGTGAGTTTTTTAGTGAAGTGCTGCAAGATGATACTCAACCAGAAGAAAGAAGGGATACTAAAGGGATCGATGATTCTATTTATTCTTTAGTATAATATAAATAATTATTTTGTCTCATAATGAAACCTAACTTGATTTTAACTTCTAATTGTTTCAATTAAGGACTTAAATTAAGTTTGATCACCATTTTAAATTCATTAAAAAGAATAAACACATTATTTATCTCTCATACTGTGTAACTTTAAAAATAAAAGCCTGTAATGGGCTTTTATTTTTTTATTATATAAATATACCTGAAACTAACTTTAAATTAAACAGAGATTAATTACAGGATAAATAGTCAAGCTTTAGATTCGCTACTAGGTGAGCTAAATTGAAACCGCGAAAATAGAAAAATAAAGTTGATAACGCAACGCTATCAACTTTAAGAATCATCAATGAAAACGCGCTTTTCTGGCAAGGTAGTCGCCAATAAATTGCATCCCTTGGACAATGATGATTAATGTCACAACAGTAATGGCCATTGCCACATTATCAAAGCGTTGATAGCCATAGTTCAAAGCAAGATCGCCAACACCACCACCGCCTACTGCTCCTGCCATAGCTGTCGCACCGACTAAAGTAATACTTGCTGCAGTCAAACTTAAAATAAGAGAAGATTTAGCTTCTGGTAAAATGAAATGCCAAACAATTTGCCAATTTGTTGCACCCATAGAATCTGCCGCTTCAATGATCCCTGAATGTACGCTTAAAAGAGAATTTTCCACTAAGCGGGCAGTGTAGGGAGCAATAAAAATCACTAATGGCACTATTGCCGCGGTTGTTCCTATCGATGTTCCGACCATAAAACGGGTTAGTGGGATCATCGCCACTAATAAGATAATGAATGGTAAAGAGCGAATGATATTGATAATTGGGTTAACAATTCGGTATATGTATTTGTTTTCCCAAATCCCTTCAGGTCTCGTTATAACGAGTAATATACCCAGTAAAATACCAAACAAGGAACCGAGTACTAAGGCAATACTCACCATGGTGAATGTTTCTGACATAGCGAGTAAAAATTGTTTACTTGTTAAGGCTGTTTCAAATAACTCTGTCATAATGCCCCCTGGCTAACCGCTACGCCACGCAGGCGTAAAAACTGTATAGCTTCTTCAATCTGTGCTTTATCACCCACAATCTGCACAAACATGCTGCCGAGTACTACCCCACTGATTTCTTTCATATTGGCAAAGAGAATATTTATTTTGACGATTTTTTTTAAAATTAGCTCATTAACAACAGGCTCTTGAGCTGATGACCCGAGGAATTCAAGGCGATAAACATCTTGCTGGTGGTCTAAATTGTGCAGCACACGCTCTGGTATTTCTTCATTTAAAACAGTCCCAACAAACTTTTGGGTCGTTGAATGTTTAGGATTTGCAAAAATATCTAATACAGTGCCTTCTTCCACGACTTTACCCGCTTCCATCACCGCAACACGGTTACAGACTTGCTCTATAACTTCCATTTCGTGTGTCACAAGTAAGATGGTAATATTTTGTTCTCGACTGATTTTTTTTAATAGCTGTAAGATAGAGCGTGTCGTTTGCGGGTCAAGGGCAGATGTGGCTTCATCACACAGCAGAATTTGTGGGTTATTGATAAGGGCACGGGCAATACCCACGCGTTGTTTTTGCCCACCAGATAATTGACCTGGATATTGATTTTTTTTATCACTCAGCTCTACATATTCAAGAATGCTATCAACACGTTGACTGATTTCGTTTTTATCAAGTCCTAGCAAGACCAAGGGCATTGCAATATTTTGAGCGACAGTTTTGGTTTCCAGTAAATTAAAATGCTGGAAAATCATTCCTATACTTCTCTTATGGGCCCGAATTTCAGCGGGAGTTTGATGAGCAATATTTTGCCCATCAATAATCACAGCACCACTGGAGGGCTTTTCTAATTGATTGACCAAACGAATAAGTGAGCTTTTTCCTGCTCCGCTATAGCCAATAAATCCAAAGATATCTCCTTTATTGATATGCAAGTTAATATCTTGCAATGCAACTAAAGATTGCCCATCTTTTTCATATACTTTTTGGACATTTTGAAATGTAATCATAGTTTACTCTACATTATCAGTTAGCTGCATACGTTCTGAAGGCAAGGCTGCTGGTTGCCATTCATCACCTAATAATTCAAATTCTTGGCTTGTTTTCACTAATTCGAGGTGTTCTTCTCTATGAGCGAGGTACAATTGAGCGGCAATATGATCAGCTAAACGCTCTGCACCTGTATTGGTACCAGGGATCAAACCAATAACAGGGCCCATGCTAAGTGAAGCACTTAAATTGAAACAATAAAATTGTTTTAACTTTTCAGTGTCAGCCGTTTTTTTGCCTTGTAATTCAAAATGCGAGCCTAAATAAGGGTGTGCGCCGAGTTCACTATTCGCTTCGTTGATTGGTGGAGTATAAACATCAGCCCACGTTTTAATTAGAGGGGTAATTTGGTTAAATGCAGGATGTTTGAACCAATTAATTTTATATCCTGTCGCGAGGATCAAATAATCTAACGTGAATTGTTCAGTTGTCGTCGAAATATGTAGTTTTTTATCTTTTAATTCAATCTGTTTAATTTGAGTATTAAAATTAAAAAAAGCATTTGGATGACAAGAAACTCGTAAAGTACTGCCATGAGGGGCAGGGGTTTTAGCTTCAGCAACATACGCTGAATAATGCCATTTTTGTGCATCTGTAAAATAGGCATAAGCATTAGTAAAACCCGCGCTTCCTGCAACTTTACCTCTGTTTACCCGTGGCATATCTGTGGCACGGATTAAAATTTCCACACTCTTAGCCCCGTTCTCTAAGGCTGTTGCAGAACTATCCATTGCACCTGCGCTATAGCCAACAACACCAATGTCTAACCCTTTAAAGCGGCTGTAATCAGTGCCTGCATACGAATGCTCCCAATAGTTTTGTGGAATATTATCCATAAAACTGGGAATATTCGGTTCACTAAAGGATTCCATACCTGTGGCTAAAATAACATGCTGTGCGATGTAATTTGTTGTTCCTTCAGGTGTTTTAAAAATTAACTTGCTACCATTATCGGTTAAATGTAGGTCAATCAGTTCGTATTGATTAAATACTTTTGGCGCAGTAATCGCTTTAAACCACTGCAAATACTCTCCCCACTGAAGGCGAGGAATTTTATCTAACTCTTCCCATTTTTCATCGCCAAACTGCGCTTTGAACCACGCTTGAAAGGTCAATGAGGGGGAAGCTAAAGCGGGCCCTACAACCTGTTTTGGCGAACGTAGTGTTTCCATGAGAGCAGGTTTTTGCCAAGGCCCTTCACTTCCAGTAATGGCTTTATCAAATACGACGGCATTAATACCACGTAACTTGAGTGCAAATGCAGCCGTGACACCTGACATACCAGCACCAATAATGGCAACGTCAATATGTTGTTTGTTGATATTATTATCTGATAATGCCCATGATGTGATTGGGAGATTAAGATATTGCAAATCTTGTGCAATGTGCGCTTCTAAAGCCGCTAAGCCAATGATCCTATCCATGAAATTATTCCTTATCCTCCATAATTTCAAATGGCTCACCGAGGGAAAGCATTAAGCGGTTTGCCCATGAGAAAAACGCAGTAGACTGAATTAAATCAAGCAATTCGAGTTCAGATAGTCCCAGTTGGCGTAGTGTTGCGACTTGAGATATTGTTGCTTGAATCGGTGTTGCTGATAAAGACGCCACGAGATCGGTGATTGCTAACAATCTATCGTCAAAGCCATCCGCAAGAATCTCACCTGTCGGCGTTGCTAATAGCTTATCGACATCACTACGGCGTTCTTTGGCATACTGGCTGGCTTTGCGTGCATGAACAGAAGCACAGTAAATGCAACCATTCACTTTACTGACAGCGGCGGCTGCAAACTCACGTTCCCAGCGTGGTAGGCCGCCAGCGGTGTAAAAGACACCACGATCGATTAAGGTTCTAATTTCTAAAATCTTGCTTTGGTGAGCGAGCAGAAGAAAGTATTCAGAGGTTAATTGACCAAATTTTTTCATCACCTGAGTTTCTTCATCGCTTAGCGTTTCTGCTTTTCTAGCTGTTATCCAAGCTTCCCAACCTAAATTATCTTGTGTAAAGGAGGTAGGGGATGGGCGTCCCTGGCGAGTGAAAGGTTGATGATTCCATTTGCCCGCGACTATTTTCGCGACATCCCGTGGATCATTTTTAGATGTCGTTAAGAGCTCAATTCCTTCGACTAAACGAGCTTGATAGGTGACAAAGGTAATTAACTGAGCGAGCAAAACGATGTCGCTATTTTCCCAGCCTTGTGTAATTAAGGTTTCGATGAGTGAAAACTGAGTATCTTTAGGAGATAACGTTAATATTTGCAGATATTCCGCAGCAGATTGCAGAGCAGGTGAAAGATTTTCTATTTTTAGTGCTGGTGCTTGTTGAAAATAAAAATCTGCTAATGTTTGGCTGCCAGTCAATTTTGCAACCTGATGCGCAAAACCATAACGAACATCAATAGGAAATTGTGTTGATGGTACAGAGAAAATTTCGCTGTATGCGGCTTGGGTATTTAAGGTTGCGGCTGATCGGTCTTGGCGGATTAATGCTAAATCGGAATCTGGTGGCAAGTGTGTCAGGGTGTTAATTAAATCATTATTGAAAATAGTCATAAAGCAACTCACTTTTTTTAAACGTTTTTTATCTCCTTCATTACATATCAATCACATCATTTATCGAACGATCTATTTGTTATATCCATATAACTTAAAGGAATTAAAACCTATTCTTATATCACTAATTAACTAAGTTATAATTATCTGATCTAAGAACAACCAAATTAATATGATTATACTGGCTGAAATATTTTCACAGGGTTGTTACATATGTTAAAACAAAAATTAATAAATTTATCTTTAATCGCATCAGCTGTTTTTGTGCTTTCAGCATGTGGTGATAACAATGAAAAAGATAATCCAAATAAAAAACAGATTACGATAGGTTTTGGAGTTGGTAATTATATCGATCAAGTAGATAAAGGAATCGTCCCTATTTTAGAGAAAAAAGGTTATAAGGTAACTTTGCGTCAATTTTCACAAAATAGGCAAATTAATCCTGCATTTGAAGAAGGTTCTATTGATGCATCGGTGAACCAAAGCCGCGCATATATGGATGCATATAACAAAAAGAATAATATTAATATGGTCGCATTGACAGATTCACTAAGCGCGCCACAAAGTTTACGTTCAAATAAACACAAATCAATTGATGATGTAAAAGATGGCATGATTGTCGCTTTATCTAACGACCCTGTAAATGCAGAAAGAGGGGCGCGGATCTTAGAACAACTAGGCTGGATTAAAATTAAACCGAATGTCAGCACATTGAGTTTTAGTGTTAATGATATTTCATCAGGAAAATATCATTTAGATGTGCGTGAAACGGACGCAGCTCAAGGATTAAGATTACTTGATGATGTTGATTTTGTTGTGGTAAATGGCAATTATGTCGCAAGTGCAGGCCAGCGTATTGCCGATGGATTAGTTGTTGAAAACTCACCATTAGAACACCGTGTTATTGTCACTGTCATGCAAAAAGATCTTGATTCTCAATGGGCTAAGGATTTAAAAGAGGCTTTTGAGTCTAAAGAATATGCGGATTATATTCGTTCTCAGCGTATTTATGATGGTTTTATCGAACCAGAAAGCTGGAATAAATACCCTAAATAAAATCCTAGTCTAATTTTTATTTTTTATTCTTACCTAGCCACTTATTATTAAATTAATAAGTGGCTTTTTTAAAACTTAATATGAAATTTATTCTTATTAAATTCCTAGACAACACAATATTTTTACTGCTATTAAATAGATAAGTAACACAACAAAAAATACAACGTCATAAAAACACTGAACAAAATCAACCTGACAGGGGAAGAATATGAGTCACGAACTGATTGATGCATTTAATATTATAAAGAGCAAGAAATGGGTTGATTTAACTCACAGCTTTGATGGGAATTCACCGCATTTTTTTATGTTTGATGCTGCTGAGTTTAAAACCTTATTTGGCTATGCAGAAGGTTTCTTTGCTCAGCAATTTACCTTCCCAGGGCAATATGGCACGCACATTGATGCGCCATGTCATTTTGTTGAAGGTAAACGTTTTCTGCATGAGCTAGAGCTAAAAGAACTCGTTTTACCTTTAATTGTTATTGATCAATCCGAAAGAGCAAAACAAGATCCAAACTTTGCATTTTCTCTTAATGATGTACTGACTTTTGAGGAACAGCATGGAAAAATTGAACCTGACAGTTTTGTTGCACTAAGAACAGATTGGAGCAAACGTTGGCCATCACAAGAGCTTATGGATAATAAAGACGAAGAAGGTAATAACCAAATACCTGGCTGGGGGATGGATGCCTTAAAGTTCTTATTTGAAGAACGGGGTATTAAAGCAATTGGACATGAAACGTTTGATACAGATGCGGCAAAAGATTTCCGTAAAAATAATGCGTTACTTGGGGAGTATTACGTTTTAGATCAAGATACTTACCAAGTGGAACTGCTGGCAAACTTGGATAAAGTACCGACTCGTGGGGCAGTGATCTTTAATATTGTCGCTAAACCAAATAATGCGAGTGGGTTTCCTGTGCGTTCATTTGCTATTCTTCCCTAAATATTGAAATTTTATTACCAGCCATTTACTTAGCGTGGCTGGTAATAAATTGCAATTATTCTTACAAGACTAATACTATCCATATTGCCGCTAATATCATACATAACGCGGCAACAACACCACCCGATTTTGCAAACTCACTAAACGATATTTTTACGCCATAAGCCGCGGCTTGTTCAACAACAATAATACCTGCAAGGCTGCCAAATACTAATAAATTGCTGGAAAACCCTGAGCCTAGCACTAATGCTGCACCAAGGGCATCAGCATTTCCATCAGGGGTTAAAAATGGAACGAGTAGCATTACCGAAGGGTTATTTCCCACAATTGTGCTGAGAACTCCAGTCACTAAGAATAAAGCGAATGGATTATTTAAATCAACGCCATGGGTGCGTAAATCATCGAGGAGTTGCTGGGGAATACCTGTTGAGGCAAACGCGGCATTGACGACAAACAGTCCCATAATTAAGAGTAACAAATTCCCATCAACTAACTTAAGCATATCGCTTGATGCGATTGAGCGGTTTAATAATAAGAATCCGGCAGCAGTAAGGGCAATTAATTCCCTTGGGATATCACTTACAATAAACGCAATAATAACGGCAAGCGTAATAACTCCTGCTTTAGTCGTTTCCCACACATTGAGGTTTTCTTGCATTGTCGATACTGTAGTTTGCGTTTCGTCCTTAGCTATGTACCAACGCTTGCGGTACAGCCAAACTAAGACGAACCACGTGATAGGTAATGACAGTAAGGCAGGGATTGCGGAAGCTTCTAATAAACCGACAAAGGAAATATCGAGCCCTTGAGCTGCAATCATATTCTGTGGGCTACCAATTAATGAGCCTGCAGCACCGTTATTTGCGGCAAAACAAAAGCCTAATAAAAATGGAATAGGGTTTAAACCGCGAGATAAGCTAATAGAAACTAATAATGGTGTCATGGCTACAACGACAACATCATTGGTTAATAAAGCGGAAAGAATTCCGCCAACACCGATTAATACGGCTAAAAGTGCTGGAGGAGAAACTTTTAGCATCGCAACACGGTTCGCTGTCCAACTATAAAAACCAGATACAACAAATGATGCAGATACGACCATTAAGCCGAACAGCATCCCAATTGTCCGATAATCAATGGCATTCCATGCATGTGGTGGGGTAATGCTATCAGCTGCCATCATGGCCAAGGCACCAATAATAGCGGCTCCCGTTCTATCTACTTTAAAACCAGGTAACTTACCAAAGCCCATGGCAACGTAAACCAAAAGAAAAACAATAATGGTTAAAGTCATTATATTCACATTTTAATGAAGAGGTTTAAGAATAATTTATCGGTGAACATCTTTTGAATCAAGGCTAAATATTCTATGGATAATAATAAGTTGCAGTTAATCCTATTAACGATATCGCAAAAAGATAGAAAATACAAAATGAGATGAGTGCTAAGCCTGTATTTTCAACTTTATATCCATTTCATAGGTGCTTTTTTGAAATAAGTAACGAGTGAAAATTAATTACAAAATAAAATCTACTAGCTATAAAAAGGTTAATCGAGTTTTTAATGGAGTTAAAAAAGGTGAATATGAAAATAATTTGTGATCAGGATCTCTTTTCTGAAAATTAAGGTAAGTATTTTTATGTGATATTAATCTCGTTTTTTTGCTTTTTTTATGTGAAAAAACGTCTTTGTAGTAAAACTACACTATTTATTTGTGAGCATGATCAATATTTAGGTGGGGGGATGAGGGGGGTTTAGGTGACTTCCGTCACATAAGGCCCGCGTGGTACGCATCTGATAAAGGCCATGTTAGAGTGAAAGCGTCTAAATATTCACTAACGTTATTTGGCGATAACGTTGCAATCTTATCGTTCTCGTACCACGGGGTTCTATCATGGTAACATCAAATATCAAATTAAAGGTACAGAATTTTGGGCGTTTCCTCAGTAATATGG
This sequence comes from Providencia sp. PROV129, assembly GCF_028482245.1. Classification (NCBI taxonomy): domain Bacteria; kingdom Pseudomonadati; phylum Pseudomonadota; class Gammaproteobacteria; order Enterobacterales; family Morganellaceae; genus Providencia; species Providencia sp. PROV129. The sequence goes on along the minus strand of NZ_JAMPQD010000008.1, from coordinate 71,554 downwards.
TTATGCCTAATATTGGTGCTTTCATTGCGTGGGGCTTAATTACCGCGCTCTTTATCCCTACGGGGTGGTGGCCAAATGAAACGTTGGCACAGCTTGTAGGTCCAATGATCACCTATTTATTACCACTGCTAATTGGTTATACGGGCGGTCGTCTTATTGGTGGTGAAAGAGGCGGTATTGTTGGGGCCATTACAACAATGGGGGTAATTGTTGGTGCCGATATGCCAATGTTTATGGGCGCAATGATTGCAGGGCCATTAGGTGGTTATGCTATTAAACGTTTTGATAGCTGGATAGATGGTAAAGTCAAAACGGGCTTTGAAATGCTAGTAAATAACTTTTCATCTGGCATTATTGGTATGCTTTTGGCGATACTTGCTTACCTTGCTATTGGGCCTCTCGTTGCTGGCTTATCAAAAGTGTTGGCGGCGGGTGTAAATGTGATGGTAGAAAATAATCTACTGCCCTTAACTTCGATTTTTGTTGAGCCAGCTAAAATACTCTTTTTGAATAATGCCATTAACCACGGAATCTTTTCCCCATTAGGTATTCAACAAGCGACTGAAACAGGCGCGTCTATTTTTTTCTTAATAGAAGCTAACCCAGGTCCAGGTTTGGGTGTGTTATTGGCATACATGTTTTTTGGTAAAGGGAATGCTAAACAGTCTGCTCCTGGTGCTGCAATTATTCACTTTTTCGGCGGGATCCACGAAATTTATTTCCCATACGTTTTAATGAATCCGCGGTTAATTCTTGCAGTTATTCTTGGCGGCATGACAGGTGTGTTTGTGATGAACCTATTTCATGCTGGTTTAGTCTCTCCTGCATCACCAGGCTCTATTTTTGCAGTTTTACTGATGACACCAAAATCATCTTTAATTGGCGTTATTCTGTCTGTGATTAGTGCAACACTTGTTTCTTTCTTAGTTTCTGCAATTTTATTAAAAAGAACCCGTGTGGGCGATGATGATGAATTAGATAATGCGACGAAAAAAATGCGTGATATGAAAGCGCAATCTAAATCATCGAGCAAGGAAGTAACGAATAACAATTCAACAGTTAATTTTGCAAATGTGCGTAATATTATTGTTGCTTGTGATGCGGGAATGGGCTCCAGTGCGATGGGGGCAGGTGTATTAGCGAAAAAGATTCGTGATGCGGGGTTGCTTGATATTTATGTCACGAACATGGCTATCAATGACCTTCCTACGAGTGTTGATATTGTGATAACGCACAAAGACCTCACTGAAAGAGCTAAAACATTTGCACCTAATGCAATGCACATTTCTTTAGCGAATTTCTTAGATGGTCAAATATATAATGATTTAGTGACTAATTTAATCGCGAAAAAACATCCTACTGCTGCAAATGATGGACGCTTAATCAAGCAAACAATTGTTGCTGCAAATGATGAATCTTTTGATATTGAAGATAAAGATGAAGCGTTGTTTACACTTAGCGCCAAGCATATTTACTTAAATTTATCAGCGAAGAATAAAACGCAAGCAATTCAATTTGCGGGACAAAAATTAGTTGAGGGTGGGTATGTAGAACCTGATTATATTGAAGCGATGTTAGCGAGAGAAAAATTAACCTCAACTTATCTTGGTGAATCAATTGCAGTCCCACATGGAACTATTGAAGCGAAAGATCGTGTTTTAAAAACGGGTATTGTTATTTGCCAATATCCTGAAGGTGTTCAATTCGGAGATGAACCCGATGAAATTGCACGTCTTGTTATTGGCATCGCGGCACAAAATAATGAGCATATTGAAGTGATTACACGAATCACCTCTGCACTAGATGAAGATGGGGTGATAGATAAATTGTGTAATACCCAAAGTATTCAAGAAGTGCTCGAAATTTTAGCATCGCAAAGTGCAGCGTGAGGAGAATAACAATGAAAGTCATTCATTTTGGTGCAGGTAATATCGGTCGTGGTTTTATTGGTAAATTACTTTCTGATGCGAATTCACAACTCACATTTACCGATGTTAATCAGCCATTAATTGATCAGCTAGAGCATCAGCAGTCATATCAGGTTCATGTTGTTGGGCAAGAAAGTAGCATAGAAAAAGTACAAAATGTGCACGCAATTAATTCTAATGATCCAAAGACAATAGAATATATAGCCTCTGCAGATATGGTGACAACCGCAGTAGGCCCACAAATTCTCGAAAAAATAGCAGGGACTTTAGCGCAAGGTATTGCTTTAAGATGTAAATTAAATAACCAAAAGCCCCTCAATATTATTGCGTGTGAAAATATGGTTAGAGGAACAAGCCAATTAAAACGGCATATTCTTGCTCAATTACCTGTAGAAACACACGGATGGGTTGAACAATATGTTGGTTTTGTTGACTCCGCCGTTGACCGGATTGTTCCTCCAATGGATGCAGCGAATGATGACCCTCTTTCTGTAACTGTCGAATCATTCAGTGAATGGATTGTCGACAAAACACAATTTATTGGCAATATTCCGACAATCGACGGTATGGAGTTGACGGATAATTTAATGGCATTTGTTGAGCGCAAACTATTCACGTTAAATACAGGCCATGCGATTACTGCATATCTAGGCCAATTATATGGCTACCAAACAATCAGAGATGCCATTAATGACCCTAAGATTCTCGCTATCGTAAAAGCTGCAATGGAAGAAAGTGGGCAAGTTTTAATTCAACGGTATGGGTTTAATGCAGATAAGCACCAGCAATATATTGAAAAAATATTAAGCCGCTTTGCTAACCCTTATTTAAAGGATGATGTGAGTCGAGTAGGGCGCCAACCTATTCGTAAACTCAGCCCTGAAGATAGATTGATTAAGCCACTATTGGGGACATTAGAGTATGAACTCCCTAATAAGAATTTGATAATGGGTATTGCAGCTGCGCTTCATTTTAGATGCACTAGTGACCCTCAATCTATTGAAATGACAGCTCTAATTGAAGATAAAGGTCTATATCAAGCTATAGTTGAATTAAGTGGACTTCAACATCACCCTGTCATTATTAATAAAATTTGTGCGCAGTATGAGCTAATGAAGTAGAGTAATAGGTAATATTACGGATAATGAGTTAATTGGTGAGGTTTAATCACTTTATGGTTAGTTGCGAATAAATATCAAGCTGCTGGCCATAAAGTGACAAAAGAAATTATTATGGAAAATAAACAAGACATTGAAAATCAAATTCTTGAACGGCTAAATCAGCGGCCAGAATTACATTTGTTTGTTCAAGAGGCTATTATTCTTATTTCACAAGCTATTGATAAGTTGATGTTAAAAGTGTTTAGAAAGGATGATTATGCCGTAAAATATGCGGTTGAACCTCTTTTAACAGGAAATGGCCCATTAGGTGATTTATCTGTACGTTTAAAATTGTTATTTGCTTTGGGAGCTATAACACGCGAAACCTATGAAGATATTGAATTATTTTTAGCATTAAATGACTCGTTATCTCACCAAGAATTAAAATTAGATTATACCGATGATGAAATAATAGGCAGTATTAAAACGCTTCACTGTATAGGGCCATTACCTGAAATGATGCGGTTTGATCAACCTGAGGACATGGTTGACCAGCAGCTAATGAGTTTACAGAAACAACGCTATCAACAAATGGTCAAATCGTCTTTAGTGTTATCTGTTGCCGATTTAATTGCTCAAATATTAGAAACCGATGTTTTTTAATGAGTCACCGCATTTTATTTTTTCTTTATAAATCTTACTCACCTATTTACTTTATCATATAAATATGTTCGAAATACCAATACGTATAACCAGAATGAATATAATTGAATATGAATATTGTTATTACACATGAAGTAAGTCCAGAAGATCGTGATGAATTACTGGCGGGGCTTCGTAGTTTTAATGTACAGTTTTTAGATGCCTCTCGATTCGGTCAACTAGGGGTATATTTTAAAGATGATGATGGTGTAATGCAGGGGGGCTTGATTGCAACAATCAGAGCCAATTGGTTATGTATTGATTATTTATGGGTAAGTGAATCTGCGAGAAATGAAGGAATAGGGAGGCAATTAATGCAAGCAGCTGAGCATGAGGCTTCAAAAGTAGGCTGCCTTCATTCTTTAGTCGATACATTTAGTTTTCAAGCATTACCATTCTACCAAAAATTAGGTTATATCCAGCAAATGTCACTGCCAGATTTTCCTGAAACGGGAATGCAATCTCATTATTTGACTAAAATGAATTTAAAATAGTGAAATTAATTGTCTTCATTACGTACATTCGAAAAACAATTGACCCCATTTGTTATTGCATTTTCATTTGCAATAGCAGATGGATTAACAGGTAAGTTTAATTGATTTACCCAGCATGCTAGGCTCTGTTCTGCATTTAATCCTACCCTTGTACTTTCATCATGAATTGAACGAATATTTATTGTTGAGTATTCCATCAATTTATTATCAATAAAGATAAACACATGATCCGCTTTCTGACTTGGCAGATTGGTTAATATTTGATCCGAATAAAATAACAAATCATACTGAGCTTGAGAGGCAGAGCTAATCGGTATCCCTTCAATTTTAATGACATCAGCTTTGCTCATTCCAGAAATAACGGCTAATTTTCGCTCTTTCTTTGTGCAGGCTAAAAGTAAAAGTGGTAAAAAAAGAATAATGATAAAATTTTTCATTGATAGATTATCTCAGTGAATACGCGCAGTAGAGTTGATAATAGAAAGTTCTATTCTTGATAAAAATGTTCAGATGAAAAATAGGATTTTTCTATTTAGACTGATAAACGAACTGCCAGCACTGTTTTTCCCTAAGAGAGCAGATTATTCATAGTAACAGGAAAGTTTCAGTTGTTGGCTAACTAAGCAAGAGCCTCTAACTTGTATTCCTAATATATTGTGTATGCTCTGCCTACCGTTAATTGCCATATGAGTGCTCAAGTGGTACAAGTATGATTAGTTAGCTATATTGATGTAAACTTTTAATTGGTAATTAAAATGAATGAATCAAGTAGTCTGATAATTGCAGAAACGATAATTAATGTTAATAGTATCATGTTTTCAGATAACGCATTTTTTCTGCCTGTGTATATCTATAGAGTAGTAAATATTATTTATCAGGTGAATTTATTAATGTGATTTAGGCTAATATTGAAAGAAAACAAATTGATGTTACTAGCTGAGGGGGCTAAAACAGCCTGATATTCCTGAACAGGTAAATTGGGGTGAGATGCTTCAGTGATTCGCTGATGCCATAAGCGCTTAGCAAAATGCAACTTGGACAAGAAATTCATTCGAGAGATTGAAAGGGCTAGGGGGAAATTCAACATTCAACATTCAGCTAGATGGTGATTGCGAAAGCGACAAGAGCTACATAGATAGCAGATAAGACCAAGGACACACCGATGATTGTCCTAGCGAAAAGACATAAAACACTACTTGGTGGTGATTTTGGAAATAGTGCTGAAAAGCTCCAATAAGCAAGCCACAGGAGTAAAAAGGCAGCAAATAAAAGATAAATAACGGTGAATGTCACTACATATATTCCAATATTTACGTTAGATAGATGATTGCTATGATGCAACGTACGCTATGATCATTCCAAGCATGCACATGGTGGCTATCAGGCATATTCCAGCGATAACTCGAATAAAAGACCAGAAAGTATTGGTTCTGTCTATATTCCAAAAGCAAAAAAACACTGCAATCCCTAATATGATTTCATAAGTAATCAGTTCAGCCATGACGATACATACATCCGTATGATTAAGTGATTAACAATATACATAAGTCAAATATCAATAGCCATCAATTAAAGACTAATGTTCTCTCCACCATGTGTTCATGCCAGTTTAGCGTGGTATAGTTCGGCATAACATGAATAGTTGCTATGATTTTTTGTGAGGATTGGGAATAGGTTGGTTTCGTTTGTACTGGTGTCCCCTGCAGGAATCGACTATTTAATTCAATGCATTGATATTTAATAAATATTATTTTTTTATTTTATTTTCTATACACATTGCTATACATAAACTCTTTGCTATAGAACATCAATTCATATATTTGTTTTAGAGTAAATATTATACAAATCATTTATGATTTATTTTAGATTTTTCCCTGAAATTTAAATATGTTAAATTTCAATGCGTTATATTTTACTTGCGTAAAATTACAAATAATTAAAATTCTTTACAAAAGAGAGTTATTTAACCGTTTGTTAAATTCTCAATTTTATATTGGGAGCGATTAGTTATGAATGATAATGACTAGTAATACGGATAATTATTTGTTGCTATTTGAGGTGTTTAAAAATTAGACATAGATAATAATTCTCAAAATCACGCCTTAGCCTCTCTCTTTACCATTCTTAATGTCTGTGTAAATATAAAGACATCCAACGACATCTAGTAACATCTAATAAAATTCAAAAATAGAATTTAATTATAAGGGAATAACTATGAGCTTATTACCTTTGGGGGAACTTAACACCGAAAATAGGTTGTTAAGGCTACCAGAAGTAACTTTATTAACAGGTCTACCAACTTCCACAATTTATTTAAAGATGAAATCGAACGATTTTCCTAAGCAAATGAAAATAGGGCCACGTTCTGTTGCATGGTTAGAGTCTGAAATAAATGAATGGATAATCAATAATGCAAGGAGAAGATAATGACCGAAAATATATCTTTCTATAAAGATGAGTCATTAAGTTTTGTTTTAAATTATAAATCAATCCCATTTGAAGCTAACGGTAAAGATACAGGGTTTATTATCCGTGCTATAGAAATAAACCATCTATTTATGTTAAGAAATAAAATTAATACATTATCTGAAATCATAGGGTTTAACTTTGATAATTCAATGCCAACAGCAAAAGAAGTGAAGCTACTCATTGATAAAGGTAATCAACTGTTAGAAAAATATACAGCAGATTGTGATGTACAGGTTCAGCAGCTAAAGGATGCGGAAACCTACTTGGAAAACCTAAGTGAAGGGCGATTGAAAAAGCCAAGTAACTATAGAACTGCGCATGCATGGGCATCTGACTCCTACGATAAAGTTGAAAGAGCGAGAGGATGCTTAGGTAATGCTCAAGACAAGTTAAGTAAGATTAGTGGGGTATATGGACTGTTAAGGCCAGTGGTTGAACAGTTATTAAAAGAAAACGTAACTGGTTATAAATCGGAATTTTTAATTTCAATACCGAACGAGAAAATAACAACTCATTCATTAAGGTCTAATTTTAATTGGGCTTATTCAAATGAATGTAATTTAATATTAGATGAGTGTGAGAACTTAAAAAATCACATAAATAAAATCGTTGGTGATTGTCATCTATCAACTGATAAATATGTGAGAAGAAACACCTCTGATAATCAACTAAATTATTATAAAGAGTATTATGATATTAATAATAAGTCAGTGAATACAGTATTAACTGCTGATGAATATGTTTCTAAAATGGTTTCTATTCAAAAAAGAATTCAAAATAAATTAGATCTAATGTAATAAATATAAAAGGAATATATTATGTATGCTACTACAGTACCAAATGTGGCAAGGGATTTTCACGCCAATTTTACACGCGGCGCAAATTACTTTTCTAAAAATAGTAAAACATTTTCAATTACTAATGCATCTGAAACTTTATTGCGCGTAGCAATATCAGACTCAAATTGGTTCTTAAATAAATTAACAATAGCTGATGTGAGTGAAATCAAAGGGGATACAGTTAACCTTGGTGATAGTAGCCTTCATACTGGTCGCTCAATTGAGGAGCGTTTTCATAAGCGTTTAAGTATGGATGCTATTTCTTATACGCTAGAGGAAACGGATACCTGTACGGCTCTTACCTACGAACAGCTTGCGATAATTGCAAATAGCCGTAGTGGTGATGATGAGCACTTTACTAAGGTGATGTCTGATTTGTTCTCTAAAACAGTATCGTTAGACATGATACGTGTCGGCTTTAATGGCGAGTTTTGTGGGTTTCCAACAAAGCCAGAAAAATATAAACGAGGGCAAGATGTTAACTGTGGTTGGCATACCATAGCAAAATCATTTAATAACGGCTCTCAAATTGTAACGGATAAAATTGTTTTAGGTAAAGACGGTGATTTCCCTAACTTAGATGCCATGGCCAACTTTCTTATTATCAAAAAAATACCCGAAGAGTTCCGTGAAGACCCTAGATTAGTCGTATTGGTTGGCTCAGAACTTGCTGCGTTATACCGTGAAAAACTATTTAGAGGGGCAGATAACGCCGCAGATATTCAGGCAAGTCAAATGGCTTTAAGTACGGTTGCAGGACGCTTCGCTATTATTCCACCATTTATGCCTGGTCGTCGCTTAGTGGTTACCACATTAGATAATTTGCATATTTATACCCAGAAAAATACCCGTCGTTTTCGTGCCGAGTTTGTGGATGACAGAAAAGTCTATGAGCACAGTTATATTAGAAATGAAGGTTATGGCCTTGGTGATGGAAATCTCTATGCTGCCATTGATGAAAATGCCATCCAAATTGAAGACGGGGTATTTTCATTATGAGTGATCCTCAATTAATAACTAATTGGATTTGTGTTGCTACAGAAGGGCAAACAGTCGATGAGCGTACGATTAAACCTGAGTGGCTACAGGAAATGGCTGATACCTATGACCCTAAGTATTACACGGCTTTAATTTGGGAAGAACATAACCGTAATCTTGAGAATTTAGGTGAGGTTATCGATGCAAAAGCCGACATGATGAATGGTAAAATGCAGCTATTTTTGCGATTAAAACCAACCAAGAAACTGATTAAATACAATGAAGAAGGTCAGAAATTATTTTGCTCAATTGAGGTAGAAGAGGACTTTCAAGGAACAAGTATTTTTTACCTTGGTGGATTAGCGGTGACGGATAACCCAGCAAGCATAGGTACGGATAGATTACGCTTAAGAATTAGCAATTTATATTTTGCTAATAAAAAATGTAGGTATTTATTTAGTTCACCAATGCATTTTAATCTATCAGGTGGTTTAACCAAATCTAAAAATAACTGGTTTTCTGCTATCTCTGCGGGGTAAACCGTATGCCCAGATTGCTCTGGGCATAGCCTCAAATATCTATTCTTCCCAATTTAAGACATGTTAATTATGAAAATAAAAGGGTTGCATCCGTCTAAACGGTTGGGCTATATTGATCGCACGTTAGCAAAATCTAACGTCGGGATTGGCGTCCTGAATCAGTTACTGGCGACACATGACGCGCCTTGCGTCTTTTTTTGTGTCTATGCCTACGCGCACCCATTAAATGCGGTTTTGTATCGCCCTGATTCTATGGTGGCGTTGGCGGGGCAGCCTTCGGGCTGGCTGGATTCCAGTAACTCCAGTTACGCCAACCCTGTCAACGTCACCACCCCCGAAATTGGCGTTTCAGGTGGTGACTCCTTAACTAAGTTACTGGAGATCATCGTCATGATGGCAACCCCTACCCAAACTCAATTTAAATTCTTATTCTTGAGCATTAAACGTGCTGATATCACTGCAAAACCTTGCCGTCGGGCTGCTATTGCGTCAACTGAATATGATGCACGCATGCTACTTGCTCATGATTTCATCTTGCTTTTTGCAGGTCGCTTACCTGTAAGTCAAACAGGGGAGTGCTAATCATGAAAAATACAAATCATATCAATACAGTCATTTCTGCATCGGGCGAAAAACAATTATTAAGAGCCGCACAAATGACGAGCTTTCTATCTGAATTACTTATTGCTAGTTCTATTAATGGTCAGCGCCATGTCTCAAGTGAGGGAATGGCGGCAATGATGGAATGTTTAGCGGAGCAGGTTGAATTTGTGATCAGCGAAAGTAGCTTAATGAATAAGGACATAAAACAATGAGTTTTCTAAACAGTTCTAATTCATTAACTGCCTCCACTCAATTGCCATCCGTTACGGATATTATGCGCTCTGCAAATGGGCGTTGGCACTATATTTTAACGAGTTTGGGTGTTTGCGTTCCTGATAATCATAAACATGGCGCTTGCCCGAAATGTGGTGGTAAAGACCGTTTTCGTTTTGATGATAAAAATGGAAAAGGTACATGGTTTTGTAACCACTGTGGCAGTGGTGATGGGTTGGATTTGCTCAAACTAGTGACAGGAAAAGATACGAAAACCGCTTGTTTTGAAATCAATAAAATATTGCTTCTACCAGAGTTTAGTATGGTCATGCCTACCAAAATAAAAAAAGTCAATGTGATTCGGGGCATCGAATTATTTGAAAAATTGAAAGCGTCGTCATACCTAGGGGAAAGCCAATACTTAACAAATAAGGGCTTAATTAACCATCAATGTTTAATTACCCAGAATTCCTATAAACAAGGTGAATTAAGTTTCCCAATCGGCTCAATATTGTTGCCATTGGTCGATAATCAATTTCAGGTTAAAGGTGGGCAACTTATCAGCCCAGAAGGTGATAAGGCATTATTATCTGGTTCTGGGCTTTCAGGTTCATTTATTGTTGTGTCAGGGGAACCACAAGACACACTTGAACAAATTGTGATTACTGAGGGCTTTGCTACGGGGTTAAGCCTATCAAAGGTAATTGATACCTTTATTGTGGCCGCGGTTGCGGCTACTAACCTTGTGAAAGTCGCCCAGCAGCTACGGGAACGTTATCCATCGGTAAAAATCATTATTGCGGGTGATAATGATTTTATAGACGGTAAAGAAAATACGGGTAAGGTTTGGGCGGAGAAAGCCGCCAAAGCAGTTGATGGTTGGATCACCTTACCACCAACTCATTACAAAGCAGATTGGGATGATTACCGACAAGAAAACAATACTGTCAAAGTCAAAGAAGCATTCTTTGAGGAAATGACATACTGCGGTAAGGATAAAGCCTATTTACCCCAAGGCTTTAGGCTGACCCAAGAATATTTGTGGTATGACAAATTAGTCAATAAATCGGATGGTGACACCGAGGTCAGAAATATCAAAATCAGCAGCCCGATAAAAGTCACCGCGATCACCTGCGATGCAGACGGCAGTAATTACGGTCGTTTATTGGAATGGGATGATACCTACGGAAATTGCCGTAAATGGGCAATGCCAATGGAAATGTTAAGCGGTAGCGGTGAAGAATTACGTCGTGTACTTTTGGTGAACGGGCTTTCATATATCAACATTTCGGGACAGGCTCGCGCTCATTTAATGGAATACATTTCATTGTGCCGACCAGAGAAAAAAGTCACTTGCGTAAATAAAACGGGCTGGCATGGCAATGTGTATGTGTTGCAGGATGAAGTTGTTGGAACAGGGGCAGATTCTGTTATTTTGCAAACTTCCAGTGTGCAAGGCAAAGATTTTAGGGTAGCAGGGACTAGTGACGAATGGCGGGAGCACATTGGTAAATATTGCGTGGGAAACGCTAGGCTGGCGTTTTCCGTAAGCCTTGCCTTTGCGTCATCATTATTAAAGTTAGTCGGTGTGGGTGGCGGTGGTTACCATTTAAAAGGTGAATCAACAGACGGTAAGACGACCACAATGAAAGTGGCCGCTTCTGTTTGTGGTGGTACCGATTACTGGTACACATGGCGGGCAACAGGTAATGCGCTTGAGGGAACAGCTTGCCGTCGTAATGACGCTACGCTAATGCTGGATGAAATCCGCGAAGTGGACGGACGCGAAGCGGGCAACATTGCTTACATGTTGGCAAATGGCCAAGGTAAAGCCCGTGCAAAAACGGATGGCAGCGTCAGGGAAACGAATCGATGGAATTTACTGTTTCTCTCAACGGGTGAATTGTCATTGGTTGAACATGCGGCCAATGCAGGCGAACGCACCTATGCAGGGGTTGAAGTCCGTATGATACAAATCCCAAGTGATTCAGGTAAACACGGTGTATTTGAGGACTTACATCAATTTGCTAGCGGCAAGGCCTTAGCGGAATACCTAGAGCATGCAGTCACTAAATACCACGGCACCCCTTTCCGTGACTGGCTGAAATATCTTACAAATGATCTCACTTTCATCTCAGGTACAGCAAAAGCGTTATTAAAAGAGTACACCGCCAAAATGATGCCCGAAAATGCAGGTAATCAAGTTGGGCGGGCTATCACCCGTTTTGCCCTTGTCGCGATGGCGGGAGAGATTGCCACAATTGCAGGGATCACTGGCTGGCAGGAGGGCGAAGCCTATATTGCGGCTGAAAAGTGCCTAGCGGCTTGGATGAAAGAGCGGGGGCATACAGCAAATCAGGAAGATATCACCGCCTTAGAGCAAGTGACTGATTTTATCTCACGTAATCAATTTAGCCGTTTTGCGGATTGGTATGATGAGAATAGCCGACCGCTCAATATGATGGGCTTTCGTCGTGTTGAAAAAGGTACGAATAGCCAAGAACCTACGGTGCAGTTTTATGTTCTATCTTCCGCATGGAAAGAAATATGTAAAGGTTATGACTCAAGGAAGGTTGCGCGTTTATGTATTGATAAAGGTTGGTTAGAAGCAGGCAAGGACGGTAGGTCACAAAATAGCATTCGCCTACCAGAAATAGGGCTTAAACGTGTTTATTTGTTCAATAGTGACGTGCTGGGCTCTGCCGAATGATAGTAATGAAACTAACCATCTTATATTTAGAGTGTAACAGTGGTAACAAAGGTAACAGCTAGGGTTATCAAGGCTTATAGCTGTTACCAGTAAATTAATGTGAGTGGTAACACGAGGTAACGAAAATAGGGTGTTACCTTGCGTTACACGTAATTTTGCAGAAAAGGTAACAAGTTAAATTATTAAAAATCAATGATGTAACCAGTGTTACCTCTGTTACCAGTGAAATTGGAAATGGATGTATTTAATAAGCTTTATTCTGGAAGGCATATAAGACAATGAGGATTAGCAATGCGAGTAATGAAAATATACTGCCCTGAGTGTGCTCAGGAAGCCAAAATTCAGAAAATTGATAGGCAGGGTAGGGATAATACTCATTATATTTATTGTTCGTGCTCTGATTTTGAATGTGGCCACACTTATAGGCTAACGCTGACGTTTTCACATTCTATTTATCATAAAAAGCCCGAAGATCAGCCAAAGCAACTATGTTTTGACATTATCGAAAATAGAGCATAATCAAAAGTAAATTAAGGCGAATGGTATAAAGGTAATTTTGGCATGTAACCAAGTGGCGATTATTACTAATGGTAATTAAATATGTTTAATGAAAAACGCAATATTCGAATAGAAGTGAGTGACAATAAAAAAGTTATAGAGCTAAGGGGATATACAGAAAAAGAAGCCCACCGTTTGATTGATACGTGGTTAAATAAATATTCATTAGTTCAAAAAACAAACACTAAAATAAAAAAGTAATTCGTTCATATTCCAGTTTTCTATTTCCTCTCAACCCGCATAGATGCTGGCTTTTCAGTTTTTATGCGGCTCATACTCTTAAGTTAAAATCTCACGTAAAATAGAAAAGTTATTTATATTCAAGTGATTATAAATTAATTCGCTAGGAGTGCTTCACTTGGAAACTGAAATTCATTGAAAATCTTTTCACACATTTCAGTTTGAGATTTTCGAGTACGCCCTAGTATTGGTACGGCTTGGCGATATGTTTTGTAAAATTTTAAAACTGAAATAATTTTATGATCCAAATTGTGCAGGCGGGTGCGGTGTAGTGCATTTTACGTGGTAGAGAACTTTATTTCGCAAGGGGAACTACGTATGTTATTTCTTCCTAATTTTACTTTTAGAGGGTTAGATATGAGGTAAGCTATATTAGCTCGTTGGTAATAATTAAACATTAAGGATAGTAGAATGCATAGGATGAATTATTCCCCTCAATTTCCACAATTAAAAAATGAAATCAGTGACTATAAAGAATCTATGTTTGAATGGTGGAACTCGATAGACGAGTCAAATATTGGTGAATGGACATTTGTGCTTAGTTTAGCTTGTTGGGGGGTCTCAGATGATGTATTTCAGTTGGTGGCTTTCACAATTGCATTACTTTTCTTTAGTGAGCGTTTTATCATGATTGCCAAAGCATCAACATTTACAACAAAAAAAGAATCTGAACTATTTAAAAAAATACGTGCGGCCAGAGTATCGGATAATGAGTTTTATGAGCTTATTAGGCAGCTTAAAAGTGTCATAAGAAATAGAAGCCTTTTTAAGTCTTGCTTAGTCATAAAGAGAACGTGGAAGTTTATATTATCTTATGCATTTTTATTCTTCTCATTTTGGTATGTAATTGAAACGTACTTCAAACAATAGAACAAAAAACTCAACTGGTAAGGTTGAGTTTTTTGTATATGCAATGCTTGCATGAAAGTCCGATATTTCAAAGCTAACGATATAAGTTTAATCTTTTCAGTCGGATATCTCAACCAATAACGGGCTGACACTTTTAAGGGGAAGTGGACAAGTGCGGTGTAATGAATTTTACGTGTTAATTATTTTTGTATTACTAAATGTATAGTAGTACGCTATATTGCAAACTAAGGTGTTGAATATTTCGTTTTTTTTGTTATTCTAGTTGAACCTTTACGCGTAGGATAACTCATTTTATCCTTGTCGGGCGTTTCGCCAGACACTAACTTATTGTGAACATTTAGGGTTGCGCTTCAGCACTTTCAGCCAGATCCTGAATTTCACTAGCGTTACATTCAGGAGCTGTCTGAAAGTCTAAAGCGCATCCTTTAGGTGAAGGAACAAAAGGTGGCTATATGCCACCTTTTTAATATAAGAGGGGTTCCTTGATGTGAGTGATTCTGCTTACATGAATTCATTAGAAGAACAGTTTGGTGATTTGAGCTATTCAAACTTTATTGTTCAATTTATGCCACCGATAATTTTTGTTTGTGGTGGGCCAATTAATGCTAACCCGATAAGTGTGAGAGATTATTTTTTCTCTCATGTTGCCCAACATAATCCAAAATTGTTTGATTCTCTTGTTTTGGCTGAAGATTTCAAAGACTATTTTAAAGATGGTGCCTATTCTGATTTAATGAGTTTTGAGGATGATATAGCTAATATTTCGACTTTAGTCATCATATGCTTAGAAAGTGCGGGTTCTTTAGTTGAATTAGGCCTATTTGTTAATAGAAAAAATCTAGCTCAAAAATTACACGTTGTTGCTCCACTTGAAGAAATAGAAGGAACACCGAATAAAAATATGACACCAAGATCTTCATTTATCTATTTAGGGCCTTTAGAATATTTAAAAAGTTTAGAGCAAAATTCAGTTTCAGTTTTTCCTTGGCCAGATAAAAATCGTTTAAAATATGACGAAATAGAACTTATTTATGATGATGTAAGTGCTAGATTAAAAAATGTAAAAAAAACAGAAAAATATAATAGTGAAAATACAGGGCACTTGGCTATTTTAATTTATGAAATTATTTTATTATCAGAACCAATAAAAAAAACAGAAATTGAATGGGCATTATATTGTATTGACATTGATGTTTCTCAAAAATTAATATCTAGATTACTTTATCTTTTAACTAAAATGAAACTTATTTCTTCAATATCATATAGTCGTACAGATTATTATTATGTTATTGGGCATCGAGAGAGTAAAATTAAGTTTGGCTTAAGTAATAAGGGGAAAATAAAAGACTCTATGAATATAAAAATAGCAATTAGACAGTCTTATTTAAGCATGGATGCAAAAAAGTCTGATGAAACTGCAAGAAAGAGAGAGAATGCTTTAAAGCATATAAATATAATCAGAGGGAATGTAATATGAATTTATTACAATTTATAGCAAATGGCCTTTATCTAACCGAAGATGAGGCGATGCGCTACATCACTACGATCCCTAGAAGATATAAAAAGTTTCATATAAAAAAAAGGAATAGTACGGAGTACAGGTTAATTGCACAGCCTGCAAGGCAGGTTAAATCGTTGCAGAAGGCTGTATTGAAGCGTATGGAACAGTATTTTTATATACATGAAAATGCTTTTGCTTATCAGCATGGAAAAGATATAAGAAAAAATGCACTATTACATAGTAATAATAAGTTTATATTGAAAATGGATTTTAAAAATTTCTTTTTAAGTATAAAACCTATTCACTTAAAAAGATTTTTAGTAAATACAGGTAGGGAATTAAGTGAGAAAGATATTTCAGTTATGGAGAATTTATTTTTCTGGAAACTAAGAAGAAATAGCCCATTAAGATTGAGTATTGGTGCTCCATCTTCACCAATGATATCCAATGTTATTATGTATTTTTTTGATTGTGAAATATCTATTAAATGTCAAAGGTTAGGGATTAAATACTCTAGATATGCAGATGATTTAACTTTTAGCTCTAATATAAATGGGGTATTATTTAGTGTACCTAAAATAGTTAGAGAAACGCTAAATTCTGTTGATTTAAATGATATAAAAATAAACCATAAAAAAACGGTTTTTTCATCAAAAAAATTCAATCGGCATGTAACGGGAGTAACAATTACTAATGATGAAAAATTATCTTTAGGACGAGAAAAGAAAAGATTACTCAGAAGTAAAATTCATCATTATACTTTAGGAGTTCTTTCTGAATCTGAAATTTTGAAATTAAGAGGGGAACTTGGGTATGCAAAATTCATTGAGCCTAGATTTTTTGAATCCATGACCTGTAAATATGGATACGATGTAATCGATTCAATAGCTAAGTATGGTAATTGCCCATGAATATAATTTTGGCATAAAAAGTTAACATTCCTTTTCTTTGTTCTAAATATTGTGCATGGTTATAAATGCCTCTAATCGAATTTTTATCAACATGAGCTAATTGAAGCTCAATCCACGCGCTATCAAAGCCTTTTTCATGCAAGATTGTGCTCATCATGTGCCTAAACCCATGACCTGTCAGTCTACCTTTATAGCCAATTTTGGCGATGACCTTATTTATACTCGCATCACTGATTGGTTTTCGTGCATCATTACGCCCAGGGAAGAGTAGTGAATAATTACCTGAGATAACTTTTAGCTTATCAAGGATCTCTAATACCTGTGGTGAGAGAGGAACTAAATGAGGGCGACGCTTTTTCATTCGTTCTTTAGGTATTTCCCAAAGTGCATTTTCAAAATCAAATTCTGACCATTCCGCGAATCTTAGCTCAACAGTTCTAACACCTGTTAGCATTAATAGCTGGGTGGCATATTTTGTGATTTTACTACCTTGGTAGTTATTAAGCGCTTTTACAAAATCAGGAATTTCACTTTCTTGCAAGAATGGGAAATGTTTGGTTTCAGGCTTATTCATTGCACCAGACAAATCGGGGGCAGGGTTATATTTTGCTCGGCCTGTAATAACTGCATACCTAAACACTTCACCACAACGACGGCGAATTTTACTTGCTTGTTCTAATGCCCCACGTTTTTCTATCTTCTGCAATACGGCAAGTAATTCCAATGGCGCTAATTGGTCAATAGGTCGACTACCAATGAAAGGGAAAACATCATTTTCAAAACACCGCAATATTTCGCTCGCATAGCCTTTTGACCATGTAGAGCATTTTGATGCATGCCATTCTATCGCAACGGCTTTAAACGTATTTTCAGCAGCGTATTTTTGTGTGATCTTTTCCGATTTGCGAGCATCACTTGGGTCTATGCCATCTGAAAGCTGTTTTTTTGCTTTATCTCTTTTTCTTCGGGCATCGGCTAAAGAAATTTGTCCATACACGCCAAATGAAATCATTTTAGGTTTACCCGCAAAGCGATAACGAAATCGCCACCCCTTGGAACCATTGGGTTCAATGAGAAGGGATAAGCCATTGCCATCATTTAGGGTGTAAACCTTATCTTTAGGCTTAGCTTTACGAATTTGGATATCAGTGAGCAGCATAATGTGTATAGTTTTTTTATCGAACCTAGACCTATACACAATACTATACACATTAGCACTTAGATTCCACTAGAAGTTACTAGACCTTCTTGGAAGTCAAAATAATTAATTTGTTGTTTTTGTTTGAAAAATTGGAAGTCTTGAGAGGTCTTTAGAAGTCGTACTGGTGTCCCCTGCAGGAATCGAACCTGCAACTAGCCCTTAGGAGGGGCTCGTTATATCCATTTAACTAAGGGGACGTTGAGTTTATTACTAAGCAGGGTTTGCATTTTACTGTCCACATCCAATGGAATCAAGTTGTTACATAGAATTAATTCAATTTATTGAAAATAACGCTTTTTTGTCTGTTTTTTCACCTTAGTTTTATCTAACAATTATTCCAGTTGCTGATTTTATTTTACTGTGTGTATAATCCAAAGGCTCAAGAAATTTAACATAAATTTAACGTGTTATAAAAAGTGTTAAGTGCAAGATAGGCTTAATTATTAGTAATTATTGGGTTTTGGAGTAGAAAAATGCCAGAAATCGCTACGCTATTTGCTTTTGGTCTAATTGCTCTAGGTATGGTATTAACGCCAGGGCCGAATATGATTTATTTAATTTCACGGTCAATCAGCCAAGGGCGACAAGCTGGGTTTGTTTCTCTTGCGGGGGTTGCACTCGGATTTGTTTTTTATATGTTATGTGCTGCGTTTGGTATCACGGCTTTTATCTTTGCTATTCCTTATGCATATGATGTGTTGCGAATTGCAGGGGCAATGTACTTACTCTATTTGGCGTGGCAGGCAGTTAAGCCAAATGGGCGTTCAGCTTTCCAACTTCAAACACTGGATGTCGATAGCCCTAGAAAACTTTTTATGATGGGTTTTTTAACGAATATTGCTAATCCTAAAATTGCGATTATGTATTTATCGTTACTACCACAATTTATTACACCAGATCATGGCAGTGTGTTAGTGCAATCAATGATATTAGGGACAACCCAAATCTTGATTAGCTTAACTGTCAATGGCCTTATTGTGATTGCAGCCGGAGCTATTTCATTATTACTGGCGCGTCGTCCGACGTGGCAGCTAATTCAACGGTGGTTAATGGGGACAGTTTTGGCGGGGTTAGCCATCAAGATACTGGTGGAATCCAAAAAGTAATTATAAGAAAAACAGGTTCTGTGGCTTGTTATTTTATGTCATTTCTGTTTAATCACGATGTTAGCTTTTTCTTTCTATTTCTCATTATATTAAAATAATATTTAAATGGTTTTGTGGTAGTTGGCCATAATTCTTATAATAATGGCATGATTAGCTAGGGAATAATTAAAGATTCATCTGTATAATCACTCAAAACGGTTAACAAAAATATTTTTTTCATCTTATTATTATCAAATTCGTGAATATTTTGGAAAGTGCCATAGCAGAACGGTGCAGGGAATGGAGAGGGTGTTATGAAGTTTCGCATGACTAGCGTTTTTTTAGCGGGCGTGTTAATTGCAGGTTGTGCAAGTAATATTGACCCAGATACGCAAGAACGTTCAGACCCATTAGAGGGTTTTAACCGAGCAATGTTTAATTTCAACTACAATGTTTTAGACCCTTATGTTTTAAGACCCGTTGCTGTTGCTTGGAATGATTATGTTCCTATGCCTGCGCGTAATGGCTTATCCAATTTTTTTGTTAACCTCGAAGAACCCGCAAGTATGCTGAACAGTTTCTTACGTGGGGAAGTGACTCAAGGTTTTAAACACTTTAACCGTTTCTTCCTCAATACTGTCTTTGGTATGGGGGGATTGATTGATGTTGCAACAATGGCAAATCCGCAGTTAGCCAAAGAAGATCCTAAACGTTTTGGTAATACACTCGGTTACTATGATGTCGGTTATGGTCCGTATGTCGTTTTACCAGGGTATGGGAGTGCAACACCACGCGAGGAAGGCGGAGATTTAGCAGATGGTTTATACCCAATGCTGAGCTATCTGACATTCTGGATGTCTGCTGGTAAATGGGCACTTGAAGGAATAGAAACAAGAGCAAGACTACTGGATTCCGATGGGTTACTTAAAAACTCTTCAGACCCATACTTAATGATGCGTGAAGCTTACTTCCAGCGTAATGATTTCTTATCAAATGGCGGCGTATTGAAAGCAACTGAAAACCCAAATGCAGCTGCAATTGAAGGGGATCTGGATTCGATTGATTAATTTAGTGAATTGACTCAGGAAGGTTTATCACTCTCTTGTCTAGATTAAAACGTGAGAGTGATAAATTAACAGCTAGTCATTGTCTCGCTTTCCTCGTTGGGTAACGGTGTCAATCAAGGCTATCACCCCTAACACCCCAATAAATCCGACTGTAAATAATGTTCCCATAAAACCCCCTACGTTTTTGTCATTGTTGCCTCTTTTTGCATTTTCTCGGCTATAAGCCAATCTTAAGATATAGCGCGATTAATACAGTTTGATGAAGGATCACGTATTATTTGTGTCTTACCAGTATAAAATACGCATTTAGTTGGTGCTTGCAAATAAGAACATTCAGAGAATAAATTGTAATCTAATGAATAATAAAGTGATTTATCTGAAAAGCACTGAAAGTAAGAAAGTTGATGGTTAGTGAATCAATTGATGGTTAATTAGAATGCTTAACATTTAATTTACATATGATATAAGTAGGGGTCAAGAAAAAATTAGTATTAAAGTCATGTTTCTTTTAGTGGGTAATATCAAGGGGAAATTCCCCTTGATATTCATTAGGTTCAATAAATTAGAAGGTGTAGTTAAAGTTCACACCATATAACCAAGCAGAGCCTTCAGATTTGAAATGAGTCATTGTGCTTGGGTCGTCTTCTTTTAATCTCTCATTAATATTGACTTTTTTACCATACATATACGCAATACCAACATCAACAGACGCATTTTCATTAAATGCGTAGGTTGTACCTGCACTTAACCAATAACGGTCTTGGTCTGGAATAGAAATAGAACGATATTTGGAAGGCACTGGGCTTTCATCGTAGGCAATACCTGTGCGGAAAGTCCAATTGTCATCATAGAAATAAGTGGTTCCCAGCGCTAAACGCCATGCATCTTTAAAGTGTTCTGGTTTATGGAATAACTCTTTGCCATCACTTTTTTGGTAGGCGGTTAAGTCTTTAAATGTACTCCAGCCAGTATAGGAAGCACTGTAGTGAAGAGCCCATTTAGGTGCCACTTTATGGTAACCGGAAAATTCCCAGATATCAGGTAAATTCAGATCTAACGTGCCTTTAACGGTTTCTCCACCCATTGGATTAAGGGGTTTTAACAGAGGATGTTTTGGAATGTCATTAGTATATTTGCCGTTTTCAAATTTAACTTTAACTTTTGAACGGTAAGTGAAGCTTAAGCGGTTGTCTTGGTTGATTTCATATAAAAGACCCGCATTCCAACCATAGCCCCAATCATCCCCTTTTAATTTAGCGGCGGTTGAGCTTGGTGTCACACCGAAAGGTGCAAGTGGTTTTGCAGCAATCCCCATATGGCGTGTGATTTCGGCGTCTGCATAGACTGCATTAGCGCCCAGACCAAAACTAAAATTGTCATTTAAACGATATGCACCGCTTAAATTTAAGTTAACGGTTTTTAAATCTGTTTTCCCGCCAACAAGCCCACCAGCGTAGTCTTTAGGGAAATCAGTCGCTAAACCGAAGTTGGTGGTCATTGACGTCCCGACCGCCCATTTTTCATTAATTGGGAAAATAAAGTGAGCATTTGGAACTAGTGCATTTGGCGCTATGTTGTTCGAAGTGAACATAGCTTGATCACGTCCTTTAATATCAACAGTCGGATCGATATAAACTGCACCCACAGAAAGAGATGGTCGGTCAAATAGCATCATCGCAGCAGGGTTACGGCTTCCCTCACTTGCGTTGTCGCCCATCGCACCTGCCCCAGAAAACGCACGTCCCAGTGCGGATGTTGAATATTCATTGAGCAAAAAGCCAGCCGCGCCGGCGTTGGATGATACAATTGCCACTGCTATTGCTAAAGCTGACTTAGAAAACAGGTTTTTCTGGCTCATGACCAAAACCCTCTTATGTTTTATTTTAAATAAAGCGACTTCTATCGCAAGAAGCGCAGAATTGTAGGGTCCATTGTCGCCATGACAAATCAGACCAGTTACTAGAGTATAGGTCTGACCACCCAATATGTTGCAAGTCTGTTTTGTGTTTATTGCGACTTCGTTTTCAAAAATGCGATGCATTTAACAAAATAGCAACATAAAGTGACGAAATGGGAGCAATAAATAATCAGATACGGGGTAAGATCAAACTTATGTTTAATTATTAGCAATAAGTTTTGATTCACACTGGTTTTTACCACTTTTTCAGCGTTATGATAGCCACTTAACAGTTTGTTTATTTGGAGAATAAAATGACTGATGCGATTAACCGTTGTAGTGCGGATGAAACAGCAGCTTGCTGCTGTGTAGATGTAGGCACAGTGCTGGACAATAAAGACTGTACTGCGTCGTATCAGCATGTTTTTGCCACACAAGGTGAAGCGGAATCCATGTTGAAGATGCTCACAGAAAAAGCGAAGTCTGTTGAGTCTGAACCCTGTGCGATTAACCATACTTTTAAACAAGTTAATGGTGGTGTTGAACTGAGCGCAGAATTTAGTTTTAGCTGTGAAGCAGAAAGCCTGATTTTTCAGCTAGGCCTTCGTTAATCAAACGTTTGAATCTATTAGGTGAACCCTTCTACTGTGATAGCGCACTTTTATTAGGTGGCTAAGCGTTAGAAGGGTTTTTGATATTAGCTAGACCCATTCCTTTCTGTTTCGCACTATTTTTATGCTAACTTGCGTGCGCGCTCCCATTTTTTAGTCAATGCAATTGATAATTGTGAAAATTATGTTAACAATAATTACAGGTCAGACCTCTTTCGGCCAGTCATGAAAAAATTAACAATAATTTTTTATTTATGCTTTTGCAGGAGCGACCATGAATCAACATTCCCACCATGGTGACAGTACATATTCAACAAAAGAGCGTATTGCTATTGTCAGTGGTTTACGTTTACCGTTTGCAAAGCAATCAACAGCATATCAAGGTGTTGCTGCTGTAGATTTAGGCAAAGCAGTAGTCGCTGAATTATTAGTTCGTAATGATTTAGATAACCAGTTGATTGAGCAACTTGTATTTGGCCAAGTGGTTCAAATGCCTGAAGCACCCAATATTGCACGGGAAATTGTGCTTGGAACGGGGATGAGCGTTTCAACAGATGCTTACAGCGTTTCAAGGGCGTGCGCGACAAGTTTTCAAGCCATTGTGAATGTGGCTCAAAGTATGATGGTTGGGGATATTACTGTTGGTGTTGCAGGAGGGGCAGATTCCTCTTCCGTTTTACCGATTGGTGTTTCGAAAAAATTAGCAGCAACATTACTTGCTTTGAGTAAGGCAAAGTCGGTTGGACAAAAATTATCGCTTATCGCGAAATTACGCTTGAAAGACTTAATGCCAGTCGCACCTGGTGTTGCTGAATACTCAACAGGGCTTCGCATGGGGGATACCGCGGAGCAAATGGCTAAAAGTTACCACATTACGAGAGAACAACAAGATGAGCTAGCACATCGTTCACACGTCCTTGCTGCAAAAGCGTGGGATGGAGGCCTACTAAACGATGAGGTCATGACTGCGTATTTGCCGCCTTTTAAGCACGCTTTTTCGCAGGACAATAATGTACGAGGAAATTCAGTATTGTCCTCTTATGCTAAATTAAAACCCGCATTTGACCGTAAATATGGCAGTGTAACAGCCGCAAATAGTACACCTTTAACCGATGGTGCAGCAGCGGTATTAATGATGACAGAGTCAAGGGCAAAAGCATTGGGTTATACCCCGCTGGGTTATATTCGTAGTTACGCTTTTAGCGCGATTGATGTGTGGGAAGACATGCTATTGGGGCCATCCTATGCAACGCCCATAGCCTTGAAGCGCGCAGGGTTATCTTTACAAGATCTCACTTTAATTGATATGCACGAGGCTTTCGCCGCTCAAACATTGGCAAACATCAAAATGTTTGGTAGTCGCCAATTTGCACAAGATAAATTAGGTTTAACACAAGCCATTGGCGAGATAGACATGGACAAATTTAATGTTCTCGGTGGTTCTATCGCTTACGGGCATCCATTTGCGGCGACAGGCGCCAGAATGGTGACACAAACATTAAATGAACTTCGTCGTCGTGGTGGTGGTTTTGGTTTAACAACAGCTTGTGCTGCAGGCGGGTTAGGTGTAGCTATGATTTTAGAGGTGGAATAATGACACAAAATTCTACTACAGAATTAGTAATGGATAAGCTGCCGCAGGCTTTCTCATTAGAAATTTATGACGAGAACGTAGGGGTGATTTTCATTGATGTGCCAAATGAAAAGGTCAATACGCTTAAAGCTGAATTTGCGCAGCAGTTTCTAACCATCTTACAAAAAGCGCAATCCACCTCGGGTTTAAAAGGGCTAGTTATTACCTCAGGTAAAAAAGATAACTTTATTGCGGGTGCGGATATCAGCATGATTGCGCACTGTGAATCGAAAGCGCAAGCCAGTGAGTTATCAAAGGAAGGGCATTTATTATTCGACAAAATAGATAATTATCCGTTGCCGATTATTGCTGCTATCCATGGCGCATGCTTAGGTGGAGGGTTGGAGTTAGCATTAGCTTGTCATGCGAGGGTTTGCTCAAATGATGATAAAACCCGCTTAGGTTTGCCAGAAGTACAGTTAGGCTTGTTGCCAGGGTCTGGTGGAACTCAACGTTTACCACGTTTGATTGGCATTCCACATGCACTTGATCTAATGCTGACAGGACGTCAGCTAAAGGGCAAACAAGCACTTAAATTAGGGCTTGTGGATGATGTTGTTCCAGAGTCAATTTTATTAGATGTCGCCGTTAAAATGGTGAAAAAAGGTGGCGTAAAACGACCTGCTATTCATTGGCAACAGCGCTTATTGAGTTGTAAATTATTGCGTAATCAAGTGTTTAATAGTGCAAGGCAAAAAGTATTGGGTAAAACCAAAGGGCATTATCCCGCTCCTGAAAAAATTATTCATACAGTAAAAATAGGGATGAACAAAGGAGTACAGGCTGGGTATGCAGAAGAAGCTAAAGCATTTGGCGAGTTAGTTATGACGCCTGAATCAGCGGCTTTACGTAATTTATTTTTTGCAGTCACAGCATTAAAAAATGAAACAGGTGCACAAGCTAAGCCGTTGAATATCAAGCAAGTTGGTGTACTAGGTGGCGGGCTAATGGGCGGCGGGATCGCCTATGTGAGCGCAACTCAAGGAAAGGTACCTGTTCGTATTAAAGATATTTCAGAAAAAGGCATTGCTCAGGCCTTGAAATATAGCTGGGATTTATTAACCCAACGCGTCAGCAAACGTCGGTTATTGGCACGTGAACGCGATGCAACAATGGCTAAAATTTCAGGGACATTGAATTACAAAGGGTTAGAAACCGCAGATCTGGTTATTGAAGCTGTTTTTGAAGATTTGGCGCTAAAAAGAAAAATGGTTTCTGATGTTGAAAAAATGACGAGGAAGGACGTTATTTTTGCGTCGAATACATCTTCGTTACCTATTCACCAGATAGCCGCCAATGCGCAACATCCAGAACGGGTTATTGGTTTACATTATTTTAGTCCTGTCGATAAAATGCCATTGGTTGAAGTTATTCCACATAAACAAACAGATGAGACAACGATTTCTACTGTTGTGGAGTTTGCTAAACGACAAGGTAAAACAGCCATTGTGGTTGGCGATGATGCGGGCTTTTATGTTAACCGAATACTGGCACCTTTTTTATGTGAGGCTGCGCAATGCCTTATTGAAGGAGAATCTATTGACCATATTGACAGTGCATTGGTTGGGTTTGGTTTTCCTGTTGGGCCATTTAATCTACTCGATGAAGTTGGTATCGATGTTGGCATTAAAATTTTACCTATTTTAGTTGAACGGTTTGGGGAAAGATTTAAAGCTCCTGATGTCTTGGATAAAGTTGTTAAAGATGACCGTAAGGGTAAGAAAAACGGTAAAGGTTTTTATGAATACGGGCATTCTTCGGGTAAGTTACTATTTTGGAAAAAAACTAAAAAACGGCAGGTGGATAAAACAGTTTATTCCCTTATTGATATCACGCCAGAAAACAAGTTGAGTAAAACGGATATTGCTCAACGTTGTGTGATGATGATGTTAAATGAAGCGGCCCGTTGCCTTGATGAGAAAATTATTCGTAGCGCAAGGGATGGTGATGTGGGTGCCGTTTTTGGTATCGGTTTCCCACCGTTTTTTGGCGGCCCGTTCAGGTATATGGATAATTTTGGTATCACGAAAACGGTAGAGACGTTAAAAACACTTGCTGCACGTCATGGTGATAAATTCCAACCCTGTGACTTATTATGCAGAATGGCTCAGAATAACCAGACGTTTTATGCTGTTGATGACCAAGAATAGCGAAAGTGGGTTAAACACTATTTTTGTTAGTTAGAGAGGGTTATGCGATAAGCTATAAATGCAATTGAATACCCTGAAAAATAAAGCCTGAGCTGAATATTGGCTATTCAGTATTCAGGCTTTTTTAATCGATTGATTTAATAAGTCTTGGTAAAGAACACTAAAAAATCAACAAAAAGTCACTTAAATCATTTTAATTGTTGATTATTTAATGCAGAATCACTTTTTACCCCAACTGATGGTTACTTTTACAATAATTATCTTAACAAAAAGAATAGCCACTTTAAGTCAGTAGGCTACTCAGATGGTGGATTATGCAAGTTTATATTATGCGTCACGGCGATGCAGCGTTACATGCGGCAAGCGATGCCGAGAGGCCATTAACACAAAAGGGAATAGATGAGTCAATATTAATGGCTAAATGGTTGAAAAACCGAGATATTGAAATTGACACTGTATTAGTAAGCCCTTACCTAAGAGCATTACAAACGGAAAAAATAGTAGGTGAACACCTTAAACTTCCATTGCAAAATGAGGTTTTAGCGCAATTAACGCCAGGTGGAAACGCGGCTTTTGTTGCCGATCATATACGCGATTTAGCGGTGACAGGTGCAAAGGCAATATTGGTTGTATCCCATTTACCTTTAGTTGGCTATTTAGTTTCACAACTCTGCCCACAGAAAGAACCGCCGATGTTTGCAACATCAACGATTGCATGTATTGAATTGGATTTGGCTTTTCAAAAAAGTGATGTTGAATGGATGTTGAGTCCGTCACAGTTACTATTCGCTAAATAAACCATCCAGTAATAAGAGCACTTAACGGCGAGTGCTCTCGTTGGTTTCAATCAAAAGTAGCAACGCTGCATTGCCACCCCATTCTTTAGGTGCTTGATGAAATGCAATAATATCAGGATGTTGTGCAAGCCATAGTGGTGTTTGTTGCTTTAATATATGTTTACCATGTCCATGCATAATGCACGCACAATACACATTTTCGCGTTTGCAAGCAGCTATTAGCGCCCCAATTTCTTGCTTAGCTTCCATTTGAGTCAATCCATGTAAATCAAGAAATAATTCAGGCGTATAGTCCCCACGACGTAATTTCTTTAACTCATAAGGATTGGAATCAGGTTTTAAATAACGAGTTGGGCCTTCATTTTCAAGCTGTGGCTGAAATTCATCAGAAAAGTAGAAAGAAGCATCAACTTGTTCCTGTTTCATTTTTTTGTCAGAAGGTTTTGTGACTTTCACTCGCACAGGCGTATGTAGGACTTGATCCTGATTAATTTTTTTTGCGCCACGAATTGCTTCTTTAAATAGATGAATTTCATCATCTTTAAGTCCAAATTTATTTTTCGTCATTTTACTAATGTGTATATAGTCATTTTCGCTGGCCTTTAGTGTAACCTATTTTAAAGGGGGATGGAGACAAAAGCATTTTTTAGCGTGACGTAACAAAATTGTCACCTTTTGAGCGGCAGAGATTGACAAACTGGTTATAACTAGTCTAATTGTATATACATATCTATACCATTATTTTTCAAACTAATAAATCAACCTACTACGACAATAGGAAAACTGATGCTATTTAAAACGCTGCCACAAGATGTGATCTGGCGTCATGGTCGTATTGCGACAATGGATTCAGATCGAATTGAGCCTTATGGGCTTATCGAAAATCATGATCTTGTCGTTCGTGATAATCAAATTATTGCAATTTTACCGCCAGAGAAAATTGAACAAAACCAATGTCAGATTATTGATGTAAAAGGAAAACTAATTACTCCAGGATTAATTGATTGCCATACCCATTTAGTTTTTGGCGGTGACCGAGCTACTGAGTGGGAGCAGCGTATGAATGGTGTTTCATATGAAACCATCAGTGCACAGGGTGGGGGAATTAACTCAACAGTTCGTGCAACCAGGCAAATGAGCGAAGCTGAGTTATTTGAAAAAGCACAGCCAAGGTTAGATGTATTAATTCGTGAAGGTGTAACGAGCATTGAAATGAAATCGGGTTATGGCCTTGATTATCAAAACGAAGAAAAGCAATTACGAGTCGCAAAAAGATTACTTGCAGAATATCCTATTTCAATTTCTTCAACTTTGCTATCCGCTCATACGGTGCCTCCTGAATTTAAAGGAAAACCAGATGAATATATTGACCTTATTTGTCAAAAAATCATGCCAGAACTATGGAATAAAGGGCTATTTGATGCTGTTGATGTATTTTGTGAAAGTGTGGGCTTTTCTCTTAAGCAAAGTGAAAAATTGTTTGCGGCTGCCCAACAATTAGGGATCCCCGTTAAAGGCCATGTTGAGCAATTATCTAATCTTGGTGGTAGTGAGTTAGTGGCACGCTATCATGGTTTATCGGTTGACCATATTGAATACTTAGATTTGGCTGGAATTAAAGCGCTTAAAGAAAGTGGGACAGTGGCTGTGTTGTTACCTGGTGCATTTTATTTCTTACGGGAAACGAAGTTACCACCGATTGACTTATTACGTGAACATCAAGTACCAATGGCAATATCAACGGATTTTAATCCAGGAACAAGTCCATTTGCATCATTACGTTTGATCATGAACATGGCGGCGGTATTATTTAAATTAACCCCAGAGGAAATATGGGCTGGAGTGACGCGCCATGCGGCAAAAGCTTTAGGTAAAGAGCACACTCATGGCCAGTTAAAAGTTGGGTTTACCGCAGATTTTATCGTTTGGAATGCCAAAGACCCTGTAGAGATGATTTATGAGCAGGGCAGTAATCCGATGCATATGCGTGTCTATCAAGGGCAAATTACACACCATAACCAATAATATTGATAACCGTTAGCATAAAAAAAGACATTTAAATTGGCGTGATAATCGCCATAATTAATTAATAAAGTTCTTATTGCCGTATATAGTGTAAGTGGTCACTATATATGGCAGTATTTTGTTTTCTGTTTTTTATTAAGCATCATTGTTTAATTACACAATTAACGCGTTTTAAATATGATGGATTTTATTCGCGACTGTCATGATGACGATATCCGATAGCACTAAGGCCGCGTTGCGTAACGTAATGACGATTAAAACAGCATACGCATATTCAAGATTTTAATGACTAATTTGGAATGAACAGTGACAGCCGAACAAAAAAATAAACAAGGAACGCCAGTTCCACTCTATTTGCAAGTTAAGCAATCCATTATTGAAAAAATACACACTGCAAAGTGGCGTGCGAATGATCGCATCCCCTCTGAATCTGAACTTGTTTCTCAATTTCAATGTAGCCGAATGACGGCTAACCGTGCTTTAAGAGAATTAACAGCGGAAGGGTTACTTGTTCGTTTACAGGGGGTCGGAACATTTGTTGCTGAACCGAAAGGGCAGTCTGCATTATTTGAAATTCACAGTATTGAAGCGGAAATTATTGCAAGAAACCATAAATACAGCTGTCGGATTATTAAATTAGAAGAAATACAGGCGTCAACATCACTAGCAAGTGAACTGAATATTCCTCCAGAAACCCCAGTATTCCATTCGATTATTATACATATGGAAAATGATGTTCCAGTTCAAATTGAAGACCGTTATGTCAATGCGTTGGCTGCACCGGACTACCTTAAGCAGAATTTTTTAGCCGTCACGCCTCATGATTACTTATCTCAAGTAGCACCTCTGACTCAAGGTGAGCATATTGTTGAAGCGGTTGAGGCAGATGAGCGCTCAGCGAAGTTGTTACAAATCAATGCGGGGGCATCTTGTTTGCTAATTACTCGTCGCACGTGGTCACAAGCATTTATTGTTACCAGTACTAAATTATTGTTTCCTGGAAATCGTTATAAACTTAAAGGTAGCTTTTCTTCCTAACGCCATTATTTATAAACGGAATCTTGCTTAAGGTGATTTTCCGTTTTGCCATTCTCTAAATATCATTCCCCTTTTTGTTTTCGACTAACTTAGTGTAAACGCATTGTGAAATAAATGTGATCTCACAGGCAAATTTAGAAGAAAAAAACAGCGGTTATAAAAAAAGCAGAATACCTATCTCAATGTTTTATCAAACGAAAAAACCTTTTTATATCAAATTTTTTTAATTTTTATGTTAAAAAATGGATTGATCATACATGTCTATACAACTATATCTATATAAACATAAATGGTATCCAATGATTCGATAAAAGAGGGTATATAAGTGACTGCACTAAATAATAAATACAGAAATATCGAAATTAGAGCACCGCATGGGAATACATTAACGGCAAAAAGTTGGCTGACGGAAGCACCATTGCGTATGTTAATGAATAACCTTGATCCAGATGTTGCTGAAAATCCTCATGAACTGGTGGTGTATGGCGGAATTGGTCGTGCTGCACGTAATTGGCAATGCTATGACCAAATCATTGAATCACTAAAACAACTTGAAAACGATGAAACACTGCTTGTGCAATCAGGTAAACCCGTTGGTGTATTTAAAACTCATTCGAATGCACCACGGGTATTAATTGCTAATTCAAACTTAGTCCCACACTGGGCAAATTGGGAGCATTTCAATGAGCTCGACGCTAAGGGGTTAGCGATGTACGGGCAAATGACTGCGGGAAGTTGGATTTACATCGGTAGCCAAGGGATCGTGCAAGGCACATATGAAACGTTTGTAGAAGCTGCCCGCCAGCATTTTAAGGGGGATTTAACGGGACGCTGGGTATTAACCGCAGGGCTAGGTGGTATGGGGGGAGCTCAGCCATTAGCTGCCACATTAGCAGGAGCTTGTTCACTCAATATTGAATGCCAACAAAGCCGCATCGATTTTCGCTTAAGAACTCACTATGTTGACGAGCAAGCTATTGATCTTGATGACGCGCTTGCCCGTATCAAAAAATATACCGCCCAAGGTAAAGCTATTTCCATTGCACTGTGTGCAAATGCTGCGGAAGTCCTGCCTGAACTGGTTAAACGCGGTGTGAAACCAGATATGGTGACCGACCAAACCAGTGCCCATGACCCATTAAATGGTTATTTACCCGTTGGAATGACATGGGATGAATACCGCGAGCAAAGCGTAAAAGACCCGCAAGGTACCGCGCTTGCCGCGAAAAAATCTATGGCTGAACATGTTAAAGCAATGTTAGCGTTTAAACAGCAAGGTATTCCAACGTTTGATTATGGCAATAATATTCGCCAAATGGCACTGGAAATGGGCGTCGAAAATGCATTTGATTTCCCTGGTTTTGTTCCCGCTTATATTCGCCCGTTATTTTGTCGTGGAATTGGCCCATTCCGCTGGGTTGCTTTGTCGGGAGATCCTGAAGACATTTATAAAACAGATGCCAAAGTTAAAGAATTACTGCCAGATGACAAGCACTTACACCGCTGGTTAGATATGGCTCGTGAGCGTATTAGCTTCCAAGGGTTACCTGCGCGTATCTGTTGGGTTGGGTTGGGGGATAGAGCAAAACTCGGCTTAGCATTTAATGAGATGGTCAGAAGTGGCGAGGTTTCAGCGCCAATCGTGATTGGTCGTGACCATTTAGATTCAGGCTCAGTTGCTAGCCCTAATCGTGAAACTGAAGCCATGAAAGATGGCTCTGATGCGGTATCAGATTGGCCACTACTCAATGCGTTATTGAACACTGCAAGTGGTGCGACGTGGGTATCACTGCACCACGGTGGCGGTGTGGGGATGGGCTTTTCACAACATTCAGGTGTGGTCATTGTGTGTGATGGCACTGATGAAGCCGCTGAGCGGATTGCTAGAGTGCTTCACAATGACCCTGCTACAGGTGTTATGCGTCATGCTGATGCAGGATATGACATTGCAATTGATTGCGCGAAAGAAAAAAACCTTAATTTACCTATGATTAAAGCTCGCTAAGGAGTGCCATTAATGACTAAATTAACGATCCATCCAGGAAAAATGACACTCGATGAGTTACGTATTGTTTTCCAACAAACGGTGACGATTTCTCTTGATAAACGCGCACAAGCTGCAATTGAGAAAAGCGTTGCAACCG
The DNA here is from genome assembly GCF_028482245.1 of Providencia sp. PROV129. Taxonomy (NCBI): domain Bacteria; kingdom Pseudomonadati; phylum Pseudomonadota; class Gammaproteobacteria; order Enterobacterales; family Morganellaceae; genus Providencia; species Providencia sp. PROV129. The sequence goes on along the minus strand of NZ_JAMPQD010000008.1, from coordinate 39,251 downwards.
TCAATAAAATCATCGCGGAAGATAAAACTGCATATGGTATCAATACTGGGTTTGGTTTACTGGCAAACACCCGTATTGCCACGAAAGATTTGCAGTCGTTACAACGTTCTATTGTGATGTCCCATGCTGCAGGGGTTGGCGACCCACTTGATGATGAACTTGTTCGTTTAATTATGGTTTTAAAGATTAATAGCTTAGCGAGAGGGTTTTCGGGTATTCGTCTGGAAGTCATTAATGCACTGATAGCATTGGTCAACGCACAGGTTTATCCATTCATTCCTGCTAAAGGTTCCGTTGGCGCTTCTGGGGATTTAGCTCCTTTAGCTCATATGAGCTTGATTTTATTAGGAGAAGGTAAAGCACGCTTTGAAGGAAAATGGATTTCAGCAAAGAAAGCGCTGGAAAAAGCTGGACTGACCCCATTGAAATTAGAAGCAAAAGAAGGTTTAGCGTTATTAAATGGAACACAAACCTCAACGGCATTTGCACTTAAGGGGTTGTTTGAGGCGGAAAAATTACTACTTTCGGGTATTGTCTGTGGTGCATTAAGTGTTGAAGCTACATTAGGCTCTCGCAAGCCATTTGACTCTCGAGTGCAAGAGGTTCGAGGGCAAAAAGGGCAAATTGATGTGGCAGCATTGTTCCGTGAAATTTTATCGCCAACAAGTGAATTAGCCAAATCACACGAAAACTGCGTAAAAGTACAAGACCCATATTCACTACGCTGTCAACCGCAAGTGATGGGGGCGTGTTTAACGCAAATTCGTCAAGCGGCAGAAGTGATTCTCATTGAGTCGAATGCAGTGTCAGATAATCCACTGGTCTTTACAGATAACGGTGACATTATTTCTGGTGGGAACTTCCATGCAGAGCCTGTAGCAATGGCTTCGGATAATATTGCGCTTGCATTGGCTGAAATTGGTGCGCTGTCAGAACGCCGCATTGCATTATTGATGGATACGCATATGTCCCAGTTACCACCATTCCTTGTTAATAATGGCGGTGTAAATTCAGGCTTTATGATTGCGCAGGTTACAGCTGCTGCGTTAGCCAGTGAGAATAAAGCGTTAGCTCATCCTTCTAGTGTTGATAGCTTACCAACCTCGGCAAATCAGGAAGATCATGTTTCGATGGCGCCTGCGGCGGGGCGTCGTTTATGGGAAATGGCGAAAAACGTTACGGGTATTCTAGCGATAGAGTGGTTATCCGCTTGTCAAGGAATGGATTTTAGAGAAGGATTAAAATCGAGTGAGGCCCTTGAAAAGGCACGCAAAATACTGCGTGAACAAGTGACTTACTATGATAAGGATCGCTATTTTGCCCCTGATATTGAAGCGGCAATTAACCTTATTAATCAACACAAGCTCTCAACACTGTTTACGGTAGGGACAGTCTTCCCTAAATAGCACATCAAGCAAATAAAAGGTGGCCGACAATGTATCGGCCGCCTGAAGTATTTATCTGCACGACTAATAAAATAATACGAAGGATAAATCATGCAAAGCACATCACAACTTGCGCGAGGGCTTTCTGCGCGCCACATCCGATTTATGGCTCTTGGTTCTGCGATTGGTACAGGGCTATTTTACGGTTCAGCAAAAGCGATTGAAACAGCAGGTCCGGCGGTCCTGCTGGCATATATTATCGGGGGAGCAGCAGTATTTATGGTCATGCGAGCACTCGGTGAAATGGCCGTTCATCGCCCACTTGCGGGGTCTTTTTCCCAGTATGCAAGTCACTATTTAGGTGCTAGGGCGGGTTTTTTTGCTGGCTGGACCTATGTATTTGAAATGCTAATTGTCTGCCTCGCAGATGTCACAGCGTTCGGCGTGTATATGAAACTGTGGTTTCCAGAAGTTGAACAATGGATTTGGGTTCTGAGCATTATATTTTTTATTGGGGCGATTAACTTATGCCACGTAAAAACGTTTGGAGAAATGGAATTTTGGCTTTCCATCATCAAAGTCGTGGCGATTATCGCGATGATTGTGGGCGGTGCAGCAATCATGTTGTTTGGCTTTGGTCAGGCAGCAGATCATGCGGTGGGTGTGTCGAACTTATTTATTCATGATGGGTTTATGCCAAATGGAATAGGGGGAGTGATTGCGTCATTTGCTGTGGTAATGTTTGCATTCGGGGGGATTGAGGTCATTGGTATTACAGCAAGTGAAGCGAAAAACCCTGAAACGACGATCCCAAGAGCTATAAATGCCGTACCAATTCGCATCTTACTCTTTTATGTCCTGACCTTATTTGTGTTGATGTGTATTTACCCGTGGAACCAAATTGGTCAACAAGGTAGCCCATTCGTCCAAATTTTTGATAGTTTAGGGATCCAGTCCGCAGCAAATATTTTGAATGTGGTGGTGATCACTGCTGCGATATCAGCGATCAATAGCGATATTTTTGGTGCAGGGCGTATGATGTATGGGATGGCGCATGAAGGGCAAGCCCCAAAAGCATTCACTAAGCTAACAAAAAATGGTGTGCCATGGATGACCGTACTTGTTATGGTGGTTGTACTGCTAGTGGGCGTCGTCTTGAATTATGTCATTCCTGATGATGTGTTTGTCGTGATTGCATCCATTGCGACATTTGCCACTATTTGGGTGTGGCTAATGATTTTACTGTCACAATTTGCGATGCGCAAAAAAATGTCTCCTGAAGAAATTAGCAAATTGAAATTCCCTGTACCAATGTGGCCTGTCGCACCAATCCTCGCGATTGCTTTTATGGTATTTATTTTTGGCGTGCTTGGTTATTTCGAAAGCACACGAATTGCCTTATATGTCGGTATTGTTTGGTTGGCGTTATTAACTATCGCCTATGCGTTATGGGTTAAAAAGCCAGCAAAAGAAACTAAAGATCTCCTCCAAAGTGAAAATTAATCTCGCCATTTTTCTCTGATTGTTTTGGTATCTTCATTCATGCCCTTTAAGAACTTAAAGGGCATTTTTGCATCAAATCGCTATTTAAAGGAGTGGTTTGGTTACTTTGTTAATTATTTTATTGCATTAATCTGCTGATTTGTCTTTCACTTCGTGGCAAACTTTACTAATTCATATATTCCCTTTTAAAAATCACGTTGGAGAAAACCTTCTTGGAAAAGATCTTCGTTGATGAAGCCGTCGCAGAACTTCATACCATTCAGGATATTTTACGTTGGACAATGAGCCGCTTTAATGCCGCCAATGTATATTATGGCCACGGAACTGATAATCCATGGGATGAGGCGCTGCAATTAGTGTTGCCAACGCTTTATTTACCTTTAGATCTGCCAGATGAACTTCTCACATCACGTTTAACGCCAACTGAGCGCCACCGTATTATTGAGCGTGTTTTGCGACGAATCAATGACCGAATCCCAGTAGCGTACCTAACAAATCGTTCATGGTTCTGTGGTCATGAATTTTATGTGGATGAGCGCGTGCTGATCCCTCGTTCACCAATTGGTGAGCTTATTAATAACCACTTTGTTGGGTTATTAGCAGATGAACCGCAAACGATTTTAGATTTGTGTACGGGCAGCGGCTGTATTGCCATTGCGTGTGCTTACGAATTTCCTGATGCAGAAGTGGACGCCGTTGATATTTCGAGTGATGTTCTCGCGGTTGCTGAGGAAAATATCGCTAATCATGGTTTAGAGCACCGTGTCGTCCCTATTCGTTCAGATTTATTCCGTGATATGCCTGAGGTGAAATATGACCTCATCGTCACGAATCCTCCGTACGTAGATGCAGAGGATATGGATGACTTACCTGAAGAATTCCGTGTTGAACCAGAATTGGCTCTTGCCGCAGGAAGCGATGGTTTGAAACTGGTTCGTCGAATTTTGGCGAATGCGCCGCGTTTCCTTACTGAAGAAGGCATTTTAGTCTGCGAAGTGGGTAATAGTATGGTGCATCTCATTGAACAATATCCTGAAATTCCATTTATTTGGTTAGATTTCGAATACGGTGGTGATGGCGTATTTATGTTAACGCGTGAGCAGCTAGTTGAGCATCATGCCCATTTTGATTTATACATTGATTAATCAATAGTTGCACGATGGGTTAGGATCGGGTAATCAATAAGAACAACATAACGACATCATAATTATTAACCACATTCTTGGTATTCAAGAACGGCTTAAAATAGGAAACTCCGATGGCTGGAAATTCAATTGGGCAACTGTTCCGTGTGACGACATTTGGTGAGTCACATGGCGTGGCATTAGGTTGCATCGTCGATGGCGTACCTCCGGGGTTAGCACTGACAGAAGCTGATTTACAAATCGATTTAGACCGTCGTCGCCCAGGCACATCACGCTATACAACAGCGCGCCGTGAACCCGATCAGGTCAAAATTCTTTCAGGTGTGTTTAATGGCATCACAACGGGGACAAGCATTGGTCTATTGATTGAAAATACAGACCAACGTTCGCAAGACTATGGTGCGATTAAAGATGTCTTCAGACCAGGGCATGCGGATTACACCTATGAGCAAAAATATGGCCAGCGTGATTATCGAGGTGGCGGGCGTTCATCTGCCCGTGAAACGGCAATGCGCGTGGCGGCAGGGGCAATTGCGAAAAAATACCTGCAAGAAAAATTAGGTATTCAGATTCGAGGGTGTTTAACCCAAATGGGTCCTGTTGAGTGCGAAATTAAAGATTGGTCAATCGTTGAAGAGAACCCATTCTTTTGCCCTGATCCGAATAAATTAGATGCCCTTGATGAGTTACTGCGTGGGTTGAAAAAAGAAGGTGACTCTATCGGTGCCAAAATCACCGTTGTTGCAGAGCACGTCCCCGCTGGATTGGGGGAACCTGTTTTTGACCGCTTAGATGCTGATATTGCTCACGCACTAATGAGTATTAATGCAGTTAAAGGCGTGGAAATTGGTGATGGCTTTGGTGTTATTGGGCTTAAAGGCAGTGAAAACCGAGATGAAATTACCCGCTCAGGTTTTGCATCTAACCATGCAGGGGGGATTTTAGGGGGAATTAGCAGCAGCCAACCCATAATAGCCCATATTGCCTTAAAACCGACATCGAGCATTACAGTTACAGGTAAAACATTAAATCGTGATGGTGACGAAGTGGAGATGATCACGAAAGGTCGCCATGACCCTTGTGTAGGCATTCGCGCCGTGCCTATTGCAGAAGCGATGCTGGCGATTGTGCTAATGGATCATTACTTGCGTCACCGCGGCCAGTGTGCTGATGTAACTCCTGCTATGCAACCATTTGAATAATAGTAAAAACTAGTTAATGTTATAGAAAGAGCGAAGCGGTTAGTCGCTCTTTTAATATGGAGGTTTGGATGACGCCTCCTTAAAAACACCTCATCTGGGTTGTGATATTGCAACGCAAGGTTGCGATAGATTACGTACCAACATCATGATATTTCTCATTTTGGATTGAAAAATGGATTGGCTGACCGCCGTTGCACCCGAAGTTTATGCTTTACTTTTCTTTGTTGCACTTTTCGCTGGATTTATCGATTCCATTGCGGGTGGGGGCGGTTTATTAACAATCCCAGCGCTATTATCCGTTGGGATCACCCCTGTTGAAGCGTTAGCAACCAATAAGCTCCAAGCGGTTGGTGGTTCCTTTTCTTCTACCTTATATTTTGTCAGGCGTAAAGCGATTGACTTACGTGAGCAAATTTTCCCCTTCATTATGACAATGATTGGTGCGATGCTCGGTGCGATTGTTATTCAAATGATTGATACTGCCTTCCTAAAGCAATTACTCCCAGTATTAGTTATCTGTGTTGGTCTCTATTTTTTATTAACTCCATCAATCGGTGTACAAGATAGACAGCAACGTGTCAGTATGCCATTTTTTGGCGTTGCAATCGGTATGACTCTAGGCTTCTATGATGGGGCTTTTGGGCCAGGTACGGGGTCATTTTTGGCATTAGGCTATGTGTTATTGCTCGGTTATAATCTGGCTAAAGCGACTGCCCATGCCAAATTACTTAATTTTGCCTCCAATTTTGGTTCTTTAGTGTTCTTTATTATCGGAGGTCATGTTCTTTGGGTGCTTGGTTTTGTTATGCTGGCGGGCCAAATGATCGGTGCACGGTTAGGTGCTCGTTTGGTATTAACTAAAGGACAAAAACTGATCAGGCCAATGATTGTGGTGATTTCGTTGTTAATGAGTATTAAGTTACTCCACGATAGCCATGGTGATGTCATTAAAGCTTGGTTCCTTTCATTATTTTAAGATGATTTAAATTATTCATGAGTAAATATAATTATCAGGATTTGATTGATATTTTTGATGGATGCTTTGGTGAAACCTATAACACCAAACTGGTAAAAGGGGACGATGAGCCTATTTATTTACCAGCTGATGAGGTCGTTCCTTATCATCAAATTGTGTTCGCTCATGGTTTTTTTACCAGCGGGCTACATGAGATTTCTCATTGGTGTATTGCAGGGGATGCAAGACGCCAACAAGTGGATTACGGCTATTGGTATTGTCCAGATGGGCGTGATGAAAAAACACAATGTGAGTTTGAAGTCGTTGAAATTAAACCTCAAGCCCTCGATTGGCTATTTTGTGTTGCAGTGGGGATCCCCTTTAATGTCAGTTGCGATAATTTAGAAGGGGATTTTGAACCCGATCGCATTGCATTTATGCGCAAAGTTCATGCACAAGTGATGATTTATTTGCAAAATGGCATTCCTGAGCGCCCATTACGCTTTATTAATGCGTTACAATCGTTTTACAATACGCCTCCACTTTGTGCAGAAGACTTCCCGTATCCGGAAGATATTTTTGCCTAATTGACTCACCTAAAGTAAGGATTAAGCATGCTTGCGGATTTAGAAACACGCATACTGACAAAAATTGATGATATGGTTGAACATGCTAGCGATGATGAACTATTCGCAGGCGGTTACCTGCGTGGTCACTTAACCCTTGCTGTGGCTGAGCTTGAAGAAGAAAACGAAACCAGCTCAGAAGCGCTGTATCAACGCGTAGAAGATAGCATTCAAACCGCCATTAAAGCAGGTGAGTTAACACCCCCTGACCAAATTTTGGTTCTAGGTATGTGGAAAAACTTATTAAATAACGCAATTTAATTTTCTGTGTTATGAATTGAAAGCGGGGATACCCGCTTTTTTGTTAGCTAAATTTTGTGATGAGTAAAAATTATGGCGCATATTCGTTTAGCGATACCGACAGATGCCAAACACCTTCCTGCCGTTGAAGCCTCTGCTGGTCAGGCATTCACGAGTATTGAAAAATATAAATGGCTTGCTGAAGGCGATGGACAAACCGAGCAAGACCATCTTGATTGTATTGCCGAGCAATTAGAATGGGTGGCGGTGAATGATAGCGGTGAACCGATTGGTTTTATTAATGCTGAAAGCCATCATGATAGCCTGCATATTTGTGAGGTTTCTGTCAGCCAGCAATGGCAAGGGCAGGGGCTAGGTAAGCAATTGATTAAACAGGTTCTGGATGCGGCTCGAGCTCGTAATATCATGGCTGTGACCTTGACCACTTGCCGTGATGTACCTTGGAATGCCCCTTATTACCAGCGATTAGGTTTTGAAATACTGAATGAAAGCGAGTTAACCGAAGTCCTGCGTGATATTTTGCAATATGAAATCAACGCAGGGTTCGCTGCAAAAGACCGTTGTGCAATGGTTATTAAACTGACCTAAATCAGGCTTCGTATTTCTGATGCTGCCAGTTGATTGTTAGTACGGTATTTTTACAGGGCGACCTAACCGCAATTTTCTCACCCAAAAGCGGTTAGGGTTCAATTCAGCCAAGGTTTCATCATCCAATGGTAAAGGCTGGCCAAAAATCTGCGAGGCAAGAATTTCTGCACACAATGGGGCGGTCGAGAGTCCCCTTGAGCCTAAGGCACCAAAGATATACAAGTTTTGGTAAACAGGGGCATCATCAATTGGCTGATTTTTGGCAATTCTTGTCTGCAAATCATGATAAGCCGCTAAATGTTGCTCATAATTTGGCACATTTCCCAAGAGTGGAAAATGGTCACGTATAACGCAACGAATACCTTGGCGCGATTGTTTGTGTGAAATATCAATCTCATGAGGCCATGAAGCATCTGGTAAGTTATCAATGAGCTTTTGGCGGTTAGCTTGCTGCTCTTCTTCGTTATAATCTAAATCAAGGTGATCCCGTTGATAGCTGGCACCTAAGCAATGTTGTTTTCCGGTATTGTCCACGGGGGTTAAATAACCTTCAAAACACAACACATTTTTAAGTTTTTGTAAGGTAGGGGTCGTTGGTATATGGCTGACTTGCCCCCGGACAGGGTTAATGGGTAAATTAACAGTTTGTGAATATTGGCGTAGTTTATGGCCATTAGCAATAATGACGGTAGAGTGTACACGTGTTAGCTCTTTTTTTTCAGAAGTGCTTATTTGTAATTTCCAGAGGCTATTGGCTTGCTCTAATGCCGTGACGTTATGATTAAAATAAAATTGAACGCCACTATTTTTCAAGTAGCAATATAGCCCTTCACAAAGTTCAGCAGGGCATAACCAGCCACCTGATGGATAATGAATACCATCGTAATTGACATCAACACCACAAATATCATTAAGCTGCTGATGGGTTTTACCCAGAGCAAAATCTTCAGGCCAATTGGTGCCTAACATACCTGCAATTTTACGGGCAACTTTCTCGTTATAAGCCAATTGAGTAACACCGCACCACTGACCATCAAAGGGAATTCCCATAGTTTCAAGCTGATGATAAAAGCGTTTGGCAAAGGGGAAAGCACTTACAAAAAAACGTTCGAGCGGGTCATTTACACCTGTGAGTAACGGGTAAATAGCCCCTTGGCGATTACCCGAAGCATTTTGGGCAACGTCAGTATCTTGGCAGTACAATGTGACGTTGGCACCACGTCTCATGAGTGAGTACGCTGCTGTTAAGCTGGCAAGCCCCCCGCCAATAATAGCAACATCATTTGGGTTATCTGCGGGGTATCTTTTGCTCCAAGGTGCTGTGTGTTGGTGATTGTTTTCGGCTAATACCCCAGTTAGCATTTCTCGTTTTTGCCCAAATCCTTTGACTTTTTTCAGTGTAAACCCAGCTTGTTGTAACCCTCGCTTAACAAAACCTGCTACGGTAAATGTGGCAAATGTCGCGTCTTTTCGTGCCAGTTTTGCCATTGTAGCGAACAAGTGTTCGCTCCACATTTGTGGGTTTTTAGATGGTGCAAATCCATCAAGAAACCAAGCGTCTATCTTATTGTTTAAATTGTCTTTAAGAAGAGATATTTGCTCATTAACATCACCAAACCACAAATCTAATGTGATATTGCTATTATCCAAAATGATTCTTTGATTACCCGCTAATGCAGGTGGCCAGTTTTCACATAATGCTGCTGATAATGCTGAAAGCTCAGGCCAACAGCGATGTGCGGCAATTAAGTCTGTTTTTGTCAGGGGGAATTGCTCAAAGCTAATGAAATGCAGTCGCTTGAGAGTGGATTGTGGATTTTGCGCTTTGAACTGTATAAAAGACTGCCATAAAACGAGAAAATTCAAACCAGTACCAAATCCTGTCTCTGCAATTACACAGGTTTCATCAGAATGTGTCTTGAAACGCCCAGGAAAATGATTTCCTTGTAAAAAAACATGACGGGACTCTTCTAACCCATTTTGGTTAGAGAAATAGATATCTGCAAATTGCTCAGACATGGGAGTGCCTTCATCATTCCAGCTAAGGCGTGCAGTTTGTACTGTGCTCTTTTTCACAATAAAGCCTATGATCACTAAATAATGACTAAATTTTAACGCTGATAGCGATGTAAGGCTACCGTCATAAAAAAGTCTTATTTGTGCTACAAAGAAAAAAATACAAATATTTACCCTGATCGGACTTGTTCAGCGTACAAGTGTAAGCTAAAGTGACAACCTGTAATCCCGCAATCATATAATTATAGTCATGAGGTAACGAATGAAGCGTGCAGTCATCACTGGTCTAGGTATTGTTTCCAGCCTTGGTAATAACCAGGAAGAAGTACTGGCTTCTCTGAAGGAAGGTCGTTCCGGGATCACTTTCTCAGAAGAATTCAAAGAGGCAGGGCTACGTAGCCATGTCTGGGGTAATGTCAAAAATTTAGATCCTAAAGACCTGATTGACCGTAAAATGTATCGTTTTATGAGTGATTGCTCCGCGTATGCTTACTTGTCTATGGAGCAGGCGATTGCGGATTCAGGTTTAACTGAAGAACAAGTTTCGAATTTACGCACAGGTATTGTTGTCGGCTCAGGTGGTGGTTCTCCACGTAACCAAGTTGCAGGTTCCGACGGTATGCGTGCTAAAGGTTTACGTGGCGTGGGTCCCTATATGGTAACCCGTGCAATGGCATCAGGTATTTCTGCTTGTTTAGCGACACCTTTCAAAATTAAAGGTGTTAACTATTCAATCAGTTCAGCGTGTTCTACATCAGCACACTGTATTGGTCACGCGGTTGAATTGATCCAATTAGGCAAACAAGATGTTGTTTTCGCAGGGGGTGGCGAAGAGCTGAGTTGGGAAATGACCTGTGAGTTCGACGCAATGGGTGCATTGTCTACCAAGTACAATGAAACCCCAGATAAGGCATCAAGAACTTATGACAAAGACCGTGATGGTTTTGTTATCGCTGGTGGCGGTGGTATCGTTGTTGTTGAAGAATTAGAACATGCGCTAGCTCGCGGTGCGCATATCTACGCTGAAATTGTTGGTTATGGTGCAACATCTGACGGTGCTGATATGGTTGCTCCATCGGGTGAAGGCGCAGTCCGTTGTATGCAAATGGCAATGCAAGGTATTGATAAAATTGATTACATCAATACGCACGGGACTTCAACGCCAGTCGGTGATACTAAAGAGCTAGAAGCTATCCAAGAAGTGTTTGGCGATCACTCTCCTGCTATATCTGCAACGAAAGCCATGAGTGGTCACTCACTGGGTGCTGCGGGTGTACACGAAGCAATTTATAGCTTACTGATGTTAGAGCACGGCTTTATTGCACCAAGCATTAACGTTGAAAATCTAGACGAGAAAGCAGCGGGCTTGAATATAGTGACTGAACCAACCGAACAAGCATTAGAGACAGTTATGTCAAATAGCTTCGGTTTTGGTGGAACTAACGCCACATTAGTGATGAGCAAATATAAAGCGTAATTTATATCGTTCATATAAGTGAATTATTGATAAGCGAGGTCTTCGGATCTCGCTTTTTTATTTTATAAAACAATATATTGTCTCCTCTTTTTTTGAAAGACGCTCTTTGTCGGGTGAGCTATAAATACCACTCACTTTTATTATTAAGACAAGGAATGTAGATGAGTCTTTCTTTAATTGGCCACCAATTACACAATGGTATACGCAATAATAGGGCTGAGATTGCTTCAGGTCTGGTCATGCTTCCTGTATATGTAGGCTTAATTACTGTTGGGATCGCTGCGGCTTTAATGGGCGTTAATACGGAATTATCAGGTTGTGGTCACTGTTTTCCTTTATTAGAAACAAAAAACAAGTGCGCAACCTCTGCAAAAGTGATTAAAGCGATTGAGCAACCAACAGAAGGTAATGTTTCAAAGGCATTTGCTTCGCAAATTAATAAAATCCATCAATTGGATGTGAATGATAACAGTATAGAAAAATATGAAAAAAGGTTGTCAGCTATTTATTCGTCTTATATGAAACATGTATTTCCTGAGACTCAAAATATCAACTCCCCCGTTATGTTTTCTATATCTCCAGAAAGTCATACATTGAAAGTTCACTTCAATGAGGGGATAAGCTCTGACATTAGTGAAAAAATAAAGGACAAAATAAATAGGGATACATTATCTACAAAAGCAGATAACCCAAACAATAGAATCAAATTAAGGTTTGATTTTTAGAGTAAGCAAAATAAATGGCAGTTCATTTTCTGCCATTGATTGAATTAATCACCACCACCGCCATCTCCTCCACCTGAATCTGATGAAGAACAGTCTGAACTTGTGCTATCAGTGGAACAAAAATGGCTATTTGAACGAGGGTTATCATCACTGGATGAGCTGCCATAGCCATAATTGGAAGGCACATAACTTGAGTTTGAATGGCTAGAATTGGCTTGTTTAGGTGTGTCTTTCACATTCTTACGTACTTCAAAGATTTGGCTTTTCCCTTTTGCCCAACCAATAGTTACTGAACAGGTATTTTTTCTCACGCTGACATGCAGCATTTTCCCGCAATAAATAAACATTTTTCCAAATGATTTTATTTGAATATAACCACTGTCTTTTTCAGTGATGATAACGGGGTTTTGGCTGTGGATTACGTAAGTTTCATTACACACCTCAACAGTGCGAATATGCGCTAACGGTTTGGGCTTGATATTAAATAGAACAAAAAATAACCTATCAAACATAAGGCTTATTACTTTAATGAATGGGGTTTATAAGCTAATTGATACCTGTTATTTCGCCAATCGTCTTTATCTGATTAAACATTTACATCTAACGATTCGAATAATAAAACCTCACTTTATGACATTATTATTATTGAGTGAATGCGATAATACTCACGTAAATAAAGTTAACCAAAGGGGCTAATATGGATTTCACACGATGCAAAATTTGGAAAAATGACTTAAAAATTTTAGGTAGTGCTTTAATAAACAGCATTAAAAGCCTATTCGCAGTTAAAATTAAATGTGTATCTAACAATAATAAGCCGCTTCCGCTGTTTATTAAACACCCTAAAACACCACTGCCTATGCCAATTCCAGAGTCAAAGTATGTATATTACGGCGAAAGCGCACACAATAAAAATGTGATATTGCTGAGTTGCATAAAGCTTCCTGTTTTTGATAAGCAAAAAAAATGCCCCGAAAGCAACCTGGGGCAAAGTTTTACAGAGAAGGTACTCGCAGGGCGAGCTAAGAGAGAGTGTGTTGCTGCTTACGTTTGCGAATGTGTTTAATAATCGGTGGCAGTACCAGGACTAACACCGCAAGGATCAATAAGCTTTGTGAAATGGTACTGCTCCAGAGGATATCGAAATTACCATTGCTGATAGATAACGAACGGCGCAGGTTTTGCTCCAACATTTCACCGAGTACAAAGCCTAAAATCAGCGGGGAAAGGGGGAAGTTCATTTTTCGCAAAATAAAGCCAAATACCCCAAGCCCCATCATCAACAGTAAGTCAAATGTGGTGCTGTGAACCGCATAAACCCCTACCGCAGAAACACAAGCGATGGCAGGAACTAAAAACCACAGGGGCACAGTCAACATACGGGTGAATAAGCCAATTAACGGGATATTCATAATTAGCAACACCACGTTGGCAATCAGTAGGGCGGCAATCAACCCCCAGACGATGTCAGGTTGTTCAGTGAACATACCAGGTCCAGGTGTGATGTTATACAGGGTTAATGCGCCCATCATGACGGCGGTTGTCCCTGAACCTGGTACCCCAAGGGTTAACATCGGAATGAACGAACCACACGCAGAAGCATTATTGGCTGCCTCTGGTGCGGCAACACCTCGTACATCACCATTACCAAAGTCACCTTTTTCACCACTGATTTTTTTCTCAGTCATGTAAGTGATGGCACTGGCAATCGTGGCACCAGCGCCAGGTAATACCCCAACGAAGAAACCAATAAATGACGAACGCAGGGCAGGGCCAGCACAGGCTTTGGCTTCTTTACGGTTAAACAACATTCGGCCTGTTTTACGAATTAGGCCTTGCCCAGTCGCCGTGCTTTCTAACATCAATAGAATTTCACTGACAGAAAACAAACCAATCACGACAACGATAAATTGCACGCCATCCGATAAATGCACGCTATCAAATGTAAAACGGTATTCCCCAGAGTTGGCATCTACCCCAACAGTGGCAAGAGATAAACCAATTAGCGCAGCGAGTAGCGATTTAATTGGGTTTTGGCTCATCATGCTACCTAGGCAGGCGATGGCAAATACCATCAATGCAAAGTATTCGGCTGGCCCAAAGGCGAGTGACCACTGGGCAAGTAGTGGGGCGAACAAAATGATACCGACGATGGCAATGGTTGAACCAATAAAGGAACTGACTGCGGAAATGGACAGTGCCACGCCACCTCGACCTTGTTTTGCCATCGGGTAACCATCTAACGTGGTCATTATCGCGGCGGCATCACCAGGTACATTCAGTAAAATAGAGGAGATTCGTCCGCCATATTCACAACCTAAATAAACGGTGGCGAGCAAGATCAGTGCAGACTCGGCAGGGAGCTTCAAGGCAAAGGCCAGTGGCAGCAAAATCGCCACGCCATTAATGGGACCTAAACCAGGTAACATACCCACTACGGTACCAATAAAACAGCCTATCAAGGCAATCAAGATATTTTGAGGAACAAGGGCAACCTCAAAACCTTGTGATAGATACATCCAAGTTTCCATGTTGTCGCTCCTTAACTCAGTAGGCTGCCAATGGGCAGAGTCACATCCAACAGCTTATCAAAGGCATAGAAGAGGAAAATGCCAAGAATAGGCCCTGAAATCACCGCAGCGATGGGGGTTGCGCCAAATAACAACGCGACACTGATGGTCAATAAACTGGTGGCGATTGGAAAACCAAGCCACTCAAACGCCCATGCATAAATCACTAAGGATAAAATTAATAGAGCAAGGCGGCGCAGTACATAAGGTTTTGGCCACTCAACGGCTTCTTGCTTACCAAACAGTAAGGCAAGCGCACAAATCGCCATTAAGGAGAGTATGGCAACCGGAAATGGGCGGGGGCCCAATGGTTCATAAGAGAACTCACTTTGGATCCCCCAGCCAATATAAATTCCGATGACACACAATATCAGCCAGACTAGAGCAAATATGCGTTGGCTCATCGTCGGCTCCGTTATTTGGCTAAACCAAATGCACGGGCTTGCTCACGATATTGCTCGATTTCTTTTTTCACATAGCTATCGAGTTCTTGCCCTGTTAAGTTGTATTCAAATAACCCGCGCAGTTCGCGTTGCTTTTTGAATTCGTCGGTTTGTTGCAGTTTTTGGAATGCTTCAACCCATTGGTTGTAATCTGCATCGGAAACTTTTGGCCCCATATAAAACCCGCGAATAATCGGCCAAACAATGTCATAGCCTTGTTCTTTTGCGGTTGGAATATCCGCTAAACCGTCACCAAGACGTTTGTCTGCATACACGGCAAGAATGCGAATTTTGCCTTCATTGATATACGGGGTCATTTCGCTGATATCCCCCGATAACACTTGAATATGGTTACCTAATAATGCGGTTAAAGTTTCCCCACCACCTTCAAAGGCGACATAGCGCATTTTTCGCGGGTCAATATCAATGGCTTTAGCGAGTAACGCGGTTTTCATCCAGTCTTGGCTTCCAATGGAGCCGCCTGCACCAAAAACAATGCTATTGGGGTCTTTTTTAAAGGTATCCATTAAATCTTTGAGGGATTTATACGGGGAGTCAGCACGCACGGCTATCATGCCGTAATCGCTGCCCACACTAGCAAGCCAACGAACATCATTTTCGTTATAGCGACCAAATTTACCTTGAGCGAGATTGAGTAGCGAACCGCCAGAAAAAGCGACAATCGTACCTGGTTCAGCAGGGCGCTGTGCCACGATGGCATTGTAGGCAACCGCACCAATTCCGCCAGGCATGTAGGTCACTCGCATCGGTTTTTCAATTTCTTTGGTTTCCAACATGGAAACTTGGACGAGCTTACAAGTTAAATCAAACCCACCCCCCGGTTTGGCAGGGGCGATACATTCAGTCCGCTCAGGGAGCGCGACTGCTGAGTTCATACCAACTAAAAATATTGCTGTTGCTAAGGTGTTTAATGTGAACTTTTTCATTCTTTATTTCCTTACTAAGCCAATAATTAGAGGAACAACTTGTAGATTTCTTATTGTGTTTGCGAGCTCATGATTGGCCGAGGAAGCTTTCATTTACCTTTCATTAACAAATAATATTATTTTTATGTGATATATATCAGATTGTTTTATATTTTTGCTTCTTCATTATGTTAATTTAATGTTAATTTAATGCCATTAACATACTTGCAACGTCATAGTTGTGATGAATACAGTAAAAATGATGACAACTGCTTTTCATTCATGATGGGTAATGCCAACGTATACCAATAAATAATAATAATGAGTGTGCGTATGAGAATTTTATTGGTTGAAGATCATGATGAATTGTCGTTGTGGTTACAAAAGGCTTTAACATCCTCTGGTTTTGCCGTGGATGTTGCACCTGATGGTGCGATTGCGGATCAGCTGTTACAGACAGAAAATTATACTTTAGTTGTTCTGGATGTATCACTTCCACGAATGAGTGGGCTTGAAGTTTTGGCGCAAATGCGCAAACGTCACCAAGAAACGCCAGTTTTACTGTTAACGGCAAACTCTGACGTGGCAGATCGCGTGCAGGGATTGAATGCAGGGGCGGATGATTACCTCACCAAACCGTTTGATATCGCTGAGCTAGAAGCGCGAATTCGTGCACTTTTAAGGCGCAGCCAAGGGCAGGTTAATGAACCTCAGCGTTTTGGCTCTTTGTGTTACCATGAGGAAGGTTATTTTTTATTGCGCCAAGAGCCATTAGGGCTTACGCCAAGGGAATATGCGGTGTTAAACACGTTATTCCATCGACGAGGGCGTCCTGTTTCAAAAACACAACTATTTGAGCAGGTTTTTTCGTTGTCAGATGAAGCCAATTTACAAAGTATTGAATTATATGTGCACCGCGTGAGAAAAAAATTAGCTGGTTCAGATGTTAATATCAATACGTTACGCGGATTGGGATACCGACTAGAGCAGTGTAGTGTATGAAATTAGTCTCTCATCCACGCTCTCTCTTTCATCAGTTGCTGCTCTTTTTCGGTATCCCGCTCATTTTATTGGGTAGTTTTTCAGTGTATACCCACTATTATAGTGCGAAATATGCCGCGAATTTGGCCTACGATCGCACGCTTTTGGCTTCTGCAAGAACGGTTGCGGAAAGGTTACAAGTCATTGATAATCATCTGTCGGTGAGTGTACCTTATGTTGTTCTCGACAGTTTTGAATTAAACAATAACGACAGAATTTTTTACCAAGTGATTTCCCCCAATGGTGAAACTATTTCGGGTTATGATGACCTACCTCCCATTCCCCCTTATTGGATGCGTTCTCAGCATTATACTGCATTGGTTTATTTCTATGATGCTGAATATAAAGGTTTACCTATTCGGATTGCGACATTTTTTCAGCCTATTAATGAAGGTGGGATCACGGGAATGGTGGAAATTCGCGTGGCAGAAACGGTCTATTCACGGCAAGATTTAGCTAATCAATTATTAATATCGGCATTAATGAGCCAAGGAACAGTGGTGTTTTTAACTCTGTTACTTGCCTATATCTTATTAAGTAAGCTTTTGACCCCCCTAAAGAAACTATCGAATTTGATGTTAGGGCGTTCAGCAAATGATTTGACGCCATTACCTGATTTATTGCCATGGTCTGATTTATCACCATTAATTGAGGCGCTCAACCGTTATATTTCACGGTTAAAACGCATGGTTAGGCGGCAAGAACGCTTTAGTGCAGATGCTTCCCATCAATTAAAAACCCCACTGACGGTGTTAAAAACGCAAGTGTCGGTTGCCATTAATAGCGGTGATGAAAGTCAACGCCAGCAAAGTTTACAAGCGATTAATCAAACATTGGATAGCACCATTGTGCTGACAGACAGACTTTTGCAATTGTCCCGCTTAAAAGCGCATGAAAAATCGGCGGTTAGCCAATACAGGGCGATTAACTTAGTGGAGATTGTTCATCAGGCGTGTTTTACCCGACTCGGGCAAGCGGAAAGTCAGCGAATTGACTTAGGCTATGAAGGTCTTGATAGCGCTTGGATTAAAGGCGAACCTATTTTGCTAGCCGAGATGTGCGCTAATTTAATTGATAATGCCATTAAATATACCCCTGAAGGCGGTGTGGTGACGGTGCGTGTAGTGAATAATGAAAGTACTCAGCAGCTTGTTTTAGAAATTGAGGATTCAGGTCCTGGTATCCCCGATGCGAAAATTAGCCGTTCTATGGAGGCGTTCACACGATTGAATAATGCATTGGGTAAAGAGGGCGCTGGGCTTGGTTTGGCGTTAGTAAAAGATATTGCCAGTTACCACGATTCGGAACCGCAATTACTCAAAAGTGAATTATTGGGTGGGTTGCTTGTGCGTATTGCTTTTACAGCGAGTTATGCGCCAACTCGTTAAAAAATAAGGGCGCTATTGATTGCGCGCCCTTGATGTTGTTGACAAAGCAGGATAAAAACGTGGTTTTTCCTGCTTTGTGTTATTAGCCGAAAATCAATAAATTGATTTTCCTAGTTTATTTTTAAAACATCTCCAACCTACAGCCAAACCTAATCGGTTTTTCCGCAGTTTGAAGGGCGCTATTGATTGAGCGCCCTTATTTTTATCATCTATTTTTTCAGTGCACTAAAATCCCATTTTTTTAAGGCATTGATGGAGTCTTTATCTTGGTATTTAGCCCCTAATTCAAGGTAGTCGTGGGCTTTTTGCAGATCTTCTTTACTTTTGCTACCAACCCAGCCGTTATAGTACATATAGGCAAGTTTGTATTTTGCCATGGCATGGTGGGCACCTTGCTCTAAATTGGTCATATCGTAGTATTTGGCTGCTCGGTCGTAATCTTTTGGCATACCTTGCCCAAAGTACAGCATATCTCCCGCTAGGTGCGCAGTATTACTATCATTTTGCTGGGCGCCTAAATCAAAATAATACAGGGCTTTTACGAAGTCCTTTTCTATTCCGCGCTCATTGTCTTTGCGATAGAGATTGCCAAGAATATTGTAGGCTCTAGGGTAACCATTTTTTCCTGCAAGCTCATAATAGTAAATCATTTTTTGCGTATCTTCGGGAACCATTTCACCTCGGGCATAGTTGATCCCTAAGGAGAACGCGGCCATTTTGTCGCCTGCTTCTGCTTTAACCCGCTTAGCTTCAATCTCCTTTGCAAAACGGCCATATTTTTGGAAGTCTTGCTCTTCTTTAAAGCGTTTATCAACATTTTGTTTATCTTCTGCTGACAGTTTATTCATCAACTCAATATTGTCAGTATCTTTTTCCAATCTTAAGGCGATGTAATACGCTTGTTTGGCATCATTTTTACGGGTATAGGCATCATAAAGACTACCAAGGGCGTATTTATCATGGTATTTCAAGGATATTTCAAACCATTCAATGGCTTTATCAAGATCTTGCTCAACATCACATTCCCCCTTAAGGTAGAGGTCACCCAT
Organism: Providencia sp. PROV129; assembly: GCF_028482245.1. Classification (NCBI taxonomy): domain Bacteria; kingdom Pseudomonadati; phylum Pseudomonadota; class Gammaproteobacteria; order Enterobacterales; family Morganellaceae; genus Providencia; species Providencia sp. PROV129. The sequence continues at coordinate 19,951 of NZ_JAMPQD010000008.1, read as the reverse complement.
GGCACGAGACAAATCTTCAGGTTCTTGAATAAAGGTTCTATCGGTGTTTTTTTCGAACTTGCCTTTTTCTAACCACTCTTTCAGATAGGCACCTGCCTTATCCATGTCAGTATTACGACTATTGGAACAGTAGCGCCCAGGAGAGTTAATTTCATAGAGCATTTTGATTGCGCCCATATCGCCTTTTTTATAGGCTTGCTCCAGATATTCTAAGGCTTTTTGTGGATCACTACTGGCGTAATAGGAATACAAACGCTTGAGAGCATCAGGGCGGTTTTGGGCTTCACTTTCAAGTAAAGAAAAGTATTTTTTATCATCTTTGCTGCGATTTAGATCATTTTTTTCACTGCGGATACCGTTTTGGTACAAATTTGCTAAGGAATTGAACGCCTGTTTTGAAAGCGCCTCATCAGTCGATTTCATCCCTTCCTGCAAGTATTGGATCGCAGCGTTGTATTCGTCAGACTCTAAGGTGATGCTGCTATCGTACAAGTAATCGCCTGCAAGTTGCACCTTAGAGAACAGATCGCCTTTCGCGGTGCCATCAAGGTAGTTTTGGCGTTTGGCTTGGCTATTTTCTGTCACTTTATCCAGTGATGGATAAACGGCGAGGTTACCGCCAGCAATGGCTTTTTTGTACCAAAGCTGCGCAGCAGGGGCGTGACCGCGGGATTTATACCAATCCCCTAATTTTTCAGCCGCCTCTGCATCACCATTTTGTGCAGGTACCACGGTGGTGTCATACAGTTTTGTGTATTCTTCAACACGGCTTGGGTTGGAATGTTTCCTCAGATAAACAATGGCTTCATCCCAATTGGGTTCAACAACTAACGTTTTCTTATCTGCGGAGAGTTCGCCCAAATACAGCATTTCACTGTAGAGGATTATTGCGTTATCGTTATTGTCGTCACTGGCCATTTTCAAGTATTTCATGGCTTGCTGGCGGTCTTCTTTCACTCCATTACCATATAAATAGGCGCGGCCCACTTTGTATTTTGCAACCGCACTTTCATTTAGCGTTTGCATGCCAATGTCAAAATCGTCCATATACTTGATGTATTGATTGCCCCAACTACCTGCTTTTAGGTAGTATTCTCGGGCTTTTTGACGATCAACATCAACTAATTGGCTGCCATTTAAATATTGGTGTGCCAGTTCACGGGTATAGTTTTTGCTACCAAGGGCAGCTAATTGGTTGTAATAACCAATAATTTTGCTTTTGTTTGCACGTTGAAGTTCTTCATTTTCATTATAATAATCAATTAACTCTTCAAGTGCTGTTTCATTATTCAGCTTGGCGCTTTTCTCTAGGTATTCTTGCCATTTTTGCTTATCGACCTTCTGCCCATAATTACCGAATTTATAGGCATTGGCGAGGGTGCGAATGGCATCAGGATCATTGTTTTTTGCATTCGCCTGAATGGTAATAAACGAGGCTCTCGCTTTTTCAATTTCTCTTTTGCGTGATTTTAAAAAGCTGAAATCAGGGTCGGATATTTTGTTGTAATATTCCATGGCGAGATCATAGTTAGCATCTTCCCCATAATTGCCTTTTTGGTAAATTTCACCCAACTCATATAAACAGCGGTTGCTGCCTAATGCTGCACAGCGCTTATACTGCGGAACGAGGTCATTAGACGTTAACCCAGAGATGGCTTGGAAGCGGTCTTTATAATAGGCTTTATCATTGATGTAATTCACGCCATCAAGGTTTTGTGCAATATATAAAATCGCGGAGGTACTTCCTAAATCTGCGGCTTTTAAAATAGTGTCATAATAAGGCTTGAGTTCGTCATTCGTTAGGGCACTTACATTTTTTAAGTTTGTAAGTTGCGTAATACCATACTGATAAGTAATATCTGCGTCTGTACCAATCAGTGGCTCAATTAATTTTTGTGCTTCGGTATTTTTCTCATTGGCCGCTAATCTAACCAGTATGGCCTTCGTATCTCTGCGGTTTAAGCCTGCTTTAAATAAAACATCATAGGCGGTGGCGAGTTCTTCGGGGGTTAACTCTGATTTGGCTCGAGGCGAGTCTAATAAATCGACAAGTATATTGGCGATGGTATTGGTTTCAGTGGGTTGATATTTGAGCAGGGCAGCAGCGTAATAGACACGGCCGTTATAGTCGTATTTGCTTGCTTTCTCATACAGTTCAAAGGCTAATTTTTTATTGTTTTCTGCATCTTGGCGTAGTAAATAGTCTGCATAATAATGGGCTAATGCGTCATTATCGCGTTCAATAACGTCTTTTTTTAAGATATCAACAATCGTTTTTTCATCCACAAATGCTTTAATATCATAACGATAGTATAAATGAACTAACATGCGTTCTGCGGTGGATGGGTAGCCCCGTGAATCTAAGTTATCTTTCAGTATTTGTGTGGCTTTTTCGAGGTTTTTTTCTGTTCCAAAGCCATTAATATAGCCGCGAGCAAGTTGCATTTGTGTTTCATAACTTGGCTGAATGCGGTTTGCTTTTTCTGTCGCCTCAAAAGATTTTTCTGGGGAATATAATACACTGCCTTTAGTACCATAAACTTGGCTGGCAAGAATTTGTGCCTTTGCTGAGTTTGGGTACTTCTTCATTAATTCTGGCAGATATTTTGCCACGGTTTCATTGAGTTTTTTAGTGGGAAAATTATAGTCAGAAATGGCGCGTTGGGTGATGGTTATAAGCGCTTCTTGGTGCCCCAAATCCGCCGCTGAGATTAAGTATTTATTGGCTAAAGCGTCATTCCGTTCAACTGAATTGAAAATAGTACCTGAATAAGCACGATAAGCTTCATACATCGCGTCTGGATATTGTTGGTCCGCAGCCTCAGTTAGCGCTTTAATTTTGCTATTGTCTGCAAGATAACTGAGGTACAGTGCCTTAGGTTTCTTTTGTTGTATTAGAGGGCGCAAATACGCCATTGCGCGTAATTCACTGCGTTTGACGTCTTCTCCTACACTGTATTTGTGATATAACGTGTAAATAGCGTATTCTTCGCCTTTACTGGCTCGTTCTTCAAGGTTGGCAATAATTTGTTGTTTTTCTTCAGCAGTTTGCGAACCATACAATGATAAAGGTGCTGGCTCCCTGTCATTGCTTTGGGAAAGATAATCGAACGTAGAGGAGTATGACATGCGTTCGTATTTTTTGGCTAACGCAGGGTTTGGTGCGATCCCATCGCCACCTTGTTCATAAATCGTGGCCAGCAACATGGCAGGGAATGGAAAATCTTTGCTAGCTAGCGGTGTTAAGATTTCAACTGCCTTTTTATTGTCCTTGTCAAATTGATGGGCGATATAACCCAGTGCAAATTTTGATATTTTGGAGCCTTGCTCAGCGGCTAATGTAAAGTAGTGGCGCGCTAGCTTGATGTCTTGGGGAATTTCGTCGTATCTATCCTCCATGTACACACTGCCCACTAACTCTTGTGCTTCTATTACACCTAAATCAGCTGCTTTTGTGAGGGAAACGAGACCGCTTCTATCGTTTGGGGTATCATCCATCTCACGGTTATAACGGTAATAACCTAGGTTATAGAGTGCATTTTTATTATTAGCTTCAGCGGCTTTGATCAAATAACGCTGCGCTGCTTCATCATCAGGCTCAATACCAATTCCATCTTTATACATCATGGCTAAGGCATAGGCAGATTGAGGATCTTTATCGGCATTTTTTTGAAATTGCTCAACAGCGGCTTTAGTATCACCTTGTTGATATAAGTCATACCCAGCTTGAGCTGAGTTGGATTGGCTTGATGCATTGATAAAATAAATGCCACCTGCGATAGCAATTATTATCAATACAAACAATACCATCTTAAACTGTTTAGTCATGGTTTTTCCTTGTCATGGCTTATCAGGTTATTTGCCACGCTCCTGTGTTCAATGGGCACTCTGAGTTAATACTACTAAAGAGGTATTTAATTTGGCTTAAGTCTAATTGCTTATGAAGAAGTTTCAATCGGATTTTGTCTACAATGGGCAATAAGATGGTTTTGAGATTACCAATGGTAGGAAAATAATGAATAACTGAGTGATTTTAAAATGTCACAAAGCATTAATGTTGATAAAAAAGAGACGAAAAAAGTAAAAAAGAGAGAGAAATATAGGGATTCTTTTGTGAGGGACTTTCAAACATAGCCCCACAATGTGGGGCATATGAGTGACGACATTGCTTTATTGCTTTTGTAATTCTATTCTACTGACAAGTATCCTTTTGAACCACCTTTTTTTCACGGCGGAACATGTGTGTGAGTGGAGTACGTAGTTGCTGCGCTAACATAACACCCAGTAATACCACGCCTCCGCCGATTAAATGATAGCTTTTTAGCTCTTCACCTAAGGCGAAAATAGCGATAATTGCAGTGAATACAGGCGCGAGATTCATAAATATAGATGTAGTATTTGCGCCTAAACGCATCACCCCTTGGATCCATAAAGCTGGAGCAATAATGGAGGCGGCAATCCCTGCAAACATGACTAACCCAATATTGTGACTATTCAGTGCCACGTCATCGGCCATTAAGAAGTTTGGTAACAGTAAAATCACCCCAAAGAAGATTTGCACATAGAGTGAGTCCCAACTAGAGAGCTGAATTGCCCAACGTTTTGTCAGCACGCCATAGAGTGCATAAGCCGCAGAGGCAACAATCATCATTAACTCGCCTTGGCCTAACCCGTGGGATAGCAACGTACTTGGATTGCCTTGACTGACTAGCCACAATAAACCAAACAGCGACAAAGCCGAACCCAGAACGATACCGACTGTTGGGATTACGCGCAGTACAAAAATACTGATGATCACGGTAAGTAATGGAATTAATGAGTTCATTATTCCCATAAATGTTGCACTAACACTATGGGCGGCATAATAGGCTAAGCTTTGGTATAGCATCATCCCGAGCGCTCCTAAAATGGCCAATTGCCACCAATGTTTCATCACTACTTTGTGGTGGCGCAGTACTGAGCGCAGAACAAAGGGGGTCATAACGACTAATGCAAGTGCCCAACGGTAAAAGGAAATCGCTGCGGGGTCAATGGCAGTGGACGCGGCTTTGTTCACAATGGCATTGATTGACCACAATAAAACCGCAATTAGCGGAAAAAGCAAATTCTTCATTAAAACATTCTCCCATATCGAATGTGATCCAGTATACATCTGACCGATTTTTTAGATATACTGATAATCAGACAATCGATAACGCTTTTCAGACAGGTATCATGGGAAATTCAAAATTAGATATTTGGCACATTAGTGAATGCAATATAATTGAGCCTGAACTTATTGCATTTCGTCACGAACAAACCGCTGCACTCACTGAGTACAAATCACACTCACATCCATTTGGGCAGATGCTGTATGTCGTGTGCGGTATTATGGAAATGGAAGTGGCTGGCAAGCACTACTTGGCACCGCCTGAATTTTGTATTTGGATCCCCGCGAATATTCCCCATGCTAGCTTTAATAAAGAAAGTGTCAAATTTCGCATCGTGGATTTCTCGCATGAATATAATGATGTATTAGCTCAGCGTCCGTGCGTGGTTCGTTTAAGTACGATATTTCAATCTATTATGACGGATATGTACCAGCGGGGTGTTGTTCAACCCGAAACAGAACAAGACTTGCGCCTTGCCCATGTTTTGATTGACCAATTCTCCCTCTCCCCATGCCAAGACACTTATTTACCTGCCACCAAGGACAAATTTTTAGCCCCGATTTTGCAAGAGCTGCAAAACGACCCCGCAGATAACACGACACTGGCCCAATGGGCAAAACGTTCTTATACCTCAGAGCGTACGCTATCAAGGCGCTGCCAACAAGAGCTCGGTATGTCGTTTAGTGAATGGCGGCAACGTTTACGTTATTTACATGCGGTTGCAGGCTTGGAAAGAGGAAAAAGTGTGCATGAAGTGGCGTTGGATGTGGGATATAGTTCGGCATCTGCATTTATTGCGATGTTCCAACAAATTTCAGGGGTGACACCTGACCGGTTCCGTGTGAAAGAATTTGCGATGGATGATAACTTTGGTCTGGAGCGCTAACTCTCGTAGGCATCTAGATTAAACCGTGGCAAAATATTGTGATACAGAGATAAATTGTCAATCATTGGGACATACCGCGTGAAAATTTTAGTTGATGAAAATATGCCTTACGCTCAGGCACTGTTTAGTGAGCTAGGTGACGTTAAGGCCGTACCAGGACGCCCGATCCCTGAACAAGAACTCATTGATGCAGATGCATTAATGGTTCGTTCCATCACCAAAGTCAATGAATCACTTTTGAATAAGACACCTGTTAAATTTGTCGGTACCGCAACCGCAGGATTTGACCATGTGGATACGGCATGGTTGTCCACTGCCAATATTGGTTTTTCTTCTGCACCAGGGTGTAATGCCATTGCTGTGGTGGAATATGTGATTTCGTCTTTATTACTGCTTGCACAGCGCGATAACTTTGATTTACGGGATAAAACCGTTGGGATCGTGGGCGTCGGTAATGTGGGTGGCCGTTTAGCCACGCGCTTGAACGCATGGGGTGTGAAAACCGTGTTATGCGATCCACCACGCGCAGCAAAAGGTGAAGAAGGGCCATTTGTGGCTTTTGATGAGTTGCTTACTCAGGCCGATGTGCTGACTTTCCATACACCACTGAATATGGCAGGGGAAGACCAAACCTTCCATTTGATGGACAAAACCCGCTTAGAGAACTTGCGTGAAGGGACTATTTTAATCAATGCTAGCCGTGGTGAGGTCGTTGATAATCAAGCGTTACTCGCAGTACTTCAACAAGGAAAAAAAATCAGTGTCGTACTGGATGTTTGGGAGCCAGAGCCTGATTTGAATACCGACTTACTCCATTTAGTCGATATCGGTACGCCACATATTGCAGGTTATACCTTAGAGGGGAAAGCGCGTGGAACGACACAAGTTTATGAAGCTTATTGCCAATTTCTCGGTAAATCGGCGCACGTTTCCCTCTCATCGCTACTGCCAAAACCTGATATCAGCGAATTAGCGCTTAATGGTAAATTAACGCAAAACCAGCTCAAAAGGTTAGTGCATCTAGTGTATGATGTGCGCCGTGATGATGCAGCACTTAGAGCTGTTGCTGGTATCAAAGGTGAATTTGATAAATTGCGCAAAAATTACCAAGAACGCCGTGAGTGGTCATCCCTGAATGTGATTTGTGATGACCCGCAAACAGCCACTTTACTCACTGAGCTCGGTTTTAAGGCGAACTTAATTCACCAATCATAGATTTCAGTAAGATGAACATCTGATTAAATGACTTCAATTATTGAGGTCATTTAATTTTTTATTTTTTAGAGGAATAGCCATGACTGAAGGTTGGAATATTGCAGTATTGGGTGCAACCGGTGCTGTGGGTGAAGCAATAATTTCACTATTACAAGAAAGAGAATTCCCAGTCGGCGAGCTGTATTTACTGGCCAGTGAACGCAGTGCGGGGGAGAGCGTACGTGTTAATGGTAAAAGTATTCAAGTAAACGATGCCAAAGACTTCGATTGGTCACAAGCCCAAATGGCTTTCTTCGCGGCAGGCGAAGCGGCAACGCTGCAATACGCAGAGTCCGCGGCACAAGATGGCTGCATTGTGATTGATACCAGCGGTGTGTTTGCTCAAGAACCTGATGTGCCATTAATTGTACCTGCCGTGAACCCGCAAGTATTAGCGGATTACCGTAATCGCAATATTATTTCGTTAGCAGATAGCGCAGTTAGCCAATTATTGACAGCAATTAAACCGTTAGTGGATGCCGCGGGTTTAGGCCGTATCACATTAACCAATATGCTATCAGTTTCAAGCTACGGTAAAGCGGCGGTAGATGAACTGGCAGGGCAAAGCGCACGTTTATTGAATGGTATTCCAGCGGAAGAAGGGCGCTTTAGTAAGCAATTAGCCTTTAATATGCTGCCGCTATTGGCGGATATGGAAGGCAGTGTCATACATGAGCGCCGCTTAGTTGAACAGGTGCGTAAAGTGTTGCAGGACGATGGCTTACCTGTTGCAGTCAGTTTTATCCAATCCCCTGTTTTTTATGGTAATGCACAAGTTGTCCATTTAGAAACACTGCGCCCGATTAGCGCTGAAGAAGCGAACGATGAATTTGAACGTTTTGATGATATTCAGGTCTCAGAAGAGGGTGATTATCCAACACAAGTGACAGATGCGTCAGGTAACGACCTGCTCAGTATTGGCTGTGTGCGCAATGACTACGGGATCCCCGAGATTTTACAGTTTTGGTCAGTCGCGGACAACGTGCGTTTCGGTGGTGCATTAATGGCAGTTGAAACAGCGGAAAAACTCGCTCAGGAGCTGTTTTACTGATGTCCGAGTCAACAAAGTTGCATCGTATCGCGTTAGGTATTGAATACAACGGCAGTCGGTATTTTGGTTGGCAACGCCAGCAAGAAGTGAAAAGTGTACAAGGTTGTCTTGAGGAAGCCTTGTCGAAAATCGCCGCAGAGCCGATTGGCGTGTTTTGCGCGGGTCGGACAGACGCAGGTGTTCACGCAACAGGGCAAGTTGTGCATTTCGAAACGTCAGTTGAGCGTAAAGAAGCCGCTTGGACGATGGGTGTTAACACGCATTTACCGCCAGATATTGCGGTACGTTGGTGCCAACCTGTGGGTGATGAGTTCCATGCGCGTTTTAGTGCAACGGCGCGTCGTTATCGCTACGTGATTTTTAATCACCGCTATCGGCCTGCCATCTTATCCAATGGCGTGACGCATTTTCATTATCCACTGGATGAAAAACGGATGCACAAAGCGGCACAAGCACTGATAGGCGAGCGTGATTTCACGTCATTCAGAGCAGTCCAGTGTCAGTCTAGAACACCTTGGCGTAATGTTATGCACGTCAATGTGAGCCGCCACGGCAATTATGTGGTGGTGGATATTAAAGCCAATGCGTTTGTACACCATATGGTGAGAAACATTGTTGGTAGTTTGTTGGAGATTGGCTGTGGCAATCAAGACATTGATTGGATGGCTCATCTTCTTGAATTAAAAGACCGAACTAAAGCTGCCGCCACGGCAAAAGCGGAAGGGCTTTATTTGGTCAGTGTGGATTATCCAGAGAAATTTGCGCTCCCCAGTCATGTCATGGGGCCTCTTTTTCTCGAAGATGAACTGATGTAAATCGACGCTAACTTTATCTCATAATTACTGCAAATAGCACGGATGCTATTATTAATGAGGATTATATGGAATTTATCAGTTTTATTATCGACTTTATTTTACATATTGATGTGCACCTCGCTGAACTGGTCAGAGATTATGGCACGTGGGTATATGGTATTCTGTTCCTGATCCTATTTTGCGAAACAGGGTTAGTGGTCACACCATTTTTGCCAGGAGATTCGTTATTATTTGTTGCGGGCGCTATTTCCTCCTTGGACAGTAATGAACTCAACGTGCACTTGATGGTGGCGTTAATGATTACCGCAGCAATTATTGGCGATGCGGTAAACTATACGATTGGGCGTATTTTTGGTGAAAGATTATTTAAAAATCCGGATTCAAAGATTTTTCGTCGTGTTTATTTAGATAAAACCCATGCGTTTTATGAAAAACACGGTGGCAAGGCAATTATACTGGCGCGTTTCGTGCCGATAGTCAGAACTTTTGCACCTTTCGTTGCAGGAATGGGCAAAATGTCTTATCGTCACTTTGCATTTTATAATGTGACGGGCGCATTTATTTGGGTATTATTATTCACTTATGCAGGGTATTTCTTCGGTGAATTACCGTTCGTACAAAAGAATTTGAAATTACTGATAGTCGCGATTATCTTTGTTTCAATTCTGCCGGGGGTGGTTGAAATTATTCGTCATCGTCGGATTGCTGCAAAAGAAAAGCGTGCGGCAGCGCAAAAAATCGATAACCACTAAGTGGTTTAAAAAGTTTTTATCTACAGTGAGATATCATTGTGGTTTAATGGCAAAAAATTACATACTGGTGATAACCAGAGTGAAACAGACAAAAAGGTCCATTAATGAGCTGGATTGAAAAAATTTTAAAGAAAGGTAACTTGACCCAATCACACAAAGCCAACATCCCTGAAGGGGTTTGGACTAAATGCGATAGCTGTGGACAAGTTTTATACGGTGCTGAGTTAGAACGCAATTTATCTGTGTGTCCAAAATGTGACCACCATATGCGTATCCATGCCCGTCAGCGCTTAGAAACTTTCCTTGATGAAAATTCTACGACAGAACTCGGTAGCGAACTTGAGCCAAAAGATATTCTCAAGTTTAAGGATTCCAAAAAATATAAAGACCGCATTACAGCAGCGCAGAAAGAAACGGGTGAAAAAGATGCGATGGTCGTGATGAAAGGTACATTGAAAGGGATGCCTGTTGTTGCCGCTGCGTTTGAATTCTCTTTTATGGGTGGTTCAATGGCCTCCGTCGTTGGAGCGCGTTTTGTCCGTGCGGTAGAACAAGCGTTGGAAGATAATTGCCCACTCGTGTGTTTCTCATCAAGTGGTGGCGCGCGTATGCAAGAAGCGTTGTTATCGTTGATGCAAATGGCGAAAACCAGTGCCGCTTTAGCAAAAATGCAAGAGCGCGGTTTACCATACATTTCAGTGCTAACTGACCCAACCATGGGTGGTGTTTCAGCAAGTTTAGCGATGCTGGGTGATATCAACGTGGCAGAACCTAAAGCGCTGATCGGCTTCGCAGGCCCTCGTGTTATCGAACAAACCGTGCGTGAAAAGTTACCACAAGGTTTCCAGCGTAGTGAATTCTTACTGGAAAAAGGCGCCATTGATATGATCGTGCGACGCCCTGAAATGCGTGATCGCCTGGCTGAAATTTTGGCGATGTTAACGAATAAGCCAAGTTTTAATGAAACGCCAATCATTGTGGCAGAAACAGTAGAAATCGACCTGAATGCTATTGATGAGATCAGTGCCGAAGAACCAGCAAAGGATTCTGCAAAGCATAAAAAAGATGATGAGTAATCTAATCATTCCTACAGCCAAGTCTCCTTTGGAGGCTTGGCTTTCTTATCTCACTGACCTGCATAGTCAAAACATTGACATGGGGTTGGAACGAGTCGGCCAAGTTGCTCGGCACATGAATCTGACGCAACCAGCTCCTCGCGTTATTACCGTCACAGGTACCAACGGAAAAGGCACCACTTGCCATACGCTAGAATCAATTTTGATAGCAGCGGGGCTAAAAGTGGGGGTTTACAGCTCGCCACATTTGGTGCGCTACACTGAACGTGTACGTATTCAAGGGCAGGAGCTTTCCGAGTCTGATTTCTGTGAGGCTTTCGCAACCATTGAAGCACAACGTAAAAATATTTCTCTTACGTACTTTGAATATGGCACATTGGCTGCACTACAATTATTTAAGCAAGCTCATTTAGATATCGTTATCTTAGAAGTGGGCTTAGGTGGGCGTTTAGATGCGACCAATGTGGTGGATGCAGACATCGCTGCGATTACCAGTATTGCTCTCGACCACACGGATTGGCTGGGGTCTGATCGTGAACATATCGGTCATGAAAAAGCAGGTATTTTCCGCCAAGGACATTATGGTGTGGTGGGTGAACCCGATATGCCAGAGTCGATTGGGAAATATGCAGACAACATTGGCACCCATTTATTCCGTCGTGGTGTAGATTGGCAATACAGCGAACAAGCAACGAGTTGGTCTTGGCAGAGCTCACAACGTGAATGGCATGATCTTCCATTACCGAATGTGCCACTGGCGAATGCGGCAACGGCATTAGGCGTAATTAGCTGTTTACTGCAAATTGATGCAGATATTGCAAAAAAAGTCACGGATGCTGCCATTTATCAAGGTTTAAAATCAGCTCAATTGCCAGGACGTTTCCAAATTATTGGTGAGAAACCATTAATGATTTTGGATGTGGCACATAATCCTCATGCTGCAGGGTATTTAGTGAGTAAATTAGCTGGCTTACCTGCGGTTGATAGTCGTCGCATTCGTGCGGTTGTTGGGATGCTCGGTGATAAAGACATTCAAGGCACGCTTGAGTGTTTATCGCAGCAGGTGACTGACTGGTATCTCGCACCATTAACTGAGTTTCGAGGGGCTGATGTGGCTCAATTGAGCCAGCATATACAGCAAGCTAATGTGTTTGATTGTGTTGAAAAAGCATGGCAGCAAGCTTGTGTTGAGGCGCAAGAACAAGACGTGATTGTAGTTTGTGGGTCATTCCACACAGTCGCTCATGTCATGATGTTATTAGAAAACCAAAAAGGATAGTGCTGGTGGCTAGTAAATTTCAAAATCGTCTTGCTGGCGTCATTGTACTGGTTGCGGCAGGGGTCATCGTGCTTCCTGCACTTCTTGATGGCGATAAGAAATATAATGAAAGTGAATTTGCGGCCATTCCTATTATCCCAAAGCCAGGTGATGAAGAAGATATCGAAGCAATTGCACCGTTAGCACATAATAGCGCGAGCGCCTCTTCGGAAGGGGCTTCTGAGGCTATGTTATCAGAAGCAATTACCCAGCAGCAAAATGAACAAGTCGCGGCAAACGTCCCAGCGACAGTTGAGCCAATAAAACCAGAACCTAAGCCTGAGCCTAAGCCAGAACCCAAGCCTGAGCCAAAACCACAGCCGAAGCCTGAACCAAAACCCGAGGTTAAACCTGAGCCGCAAGGCAAAGCATTTGTTGTTCAAGTCATTGCTCTAAACAATGCCAGCAAGGTTGAGGAGATTGTCGCGAAGCTGCGGTTATCGGGTTACCAAGTGTATACCGTTCCAGCAAGACCGGTGAACAATAAACTCACGCGTATTTATGTTGGGCCAGAGGCATCACGGCAGAAGCTAGAAGCCGCGCTTCCTGAACTTAACGCGATAACAGGAACAAAAGGGATAATTCAAACATTCAAACCCTAATAAATAGAATCAATAATCCCTAAAAGGTAAGGGGATTTAGTAACTTACTGCGGCGATTATGATTTTTTCTTTTCGCCGCTATTTTTTGTAAATTGATAGAAAAATGGTTACGCAAACGTTTTCGTTTTCTGTTAGAATGCACTTCGCTGATGTCGTGAGTGCGAATTTTGGATGAAATATGGTCTGGATAGATTACGCAATTATCGCCATTATTGGCTTCTCGGCACTGGTTAGTTTGATCCGTGGTTTTGTTCGTGAAGCACTATCACTGGTGACATGGGGCTGTGCTTTTTTTGTCGCAAGTACATTTTACCCTTATTTAGCGGACTATTTTACCCGCTTTGAGGACGTACTGGTGCGAAATGGCATTGCAATCGCCGCATTATTCATTGCCACATTAATTGTGGGCGCGGTGGTGAACTATGTGATCAGCTCTTTAGTGCAAAAAACTGGGTTATCAGGCACAGATCGTGTTCTGGGGATTTGCTTCGGTGCGCTGCGTGGTGTGTTGATTGTATCGGCCTTGCTGTTTTTTCTCGATACCTTTACACCGCTTCCTCAAAGTGAGGATTGGCAGCGTTCAGAATTTATTCCACAGTTCAGTCATATTATCAGGTGGTTTTTTGACTACCTGCAAAATGCGTCAAGTTTCCTACCGGAGAACATTTCTCCGTCTGGCTGATGAGGAAAGACCAAATGTGCGGTATTGTCGGGATCGCTGGTGTTACACCAGTTAACCAATCAATTTATGATGCTTTAACAGTGCTTCAGCACCGTGGGCAGGATGCAGCAGGTATTGCCACTATTGATGGCAAAAATAATATTCGTTTACGTAAAGCAAATGGCCTTGTGAAAGATGTGTTTGAAACTCGCCATATGCTTCGGTTACAAGGTTGTATGGGATTAGGGCATGTCCGTTATCCAACAGCAGGCAGCTCCAGTGCCTCGGAAGCACAGCCTTTTTACGTAAATTCACCATTTGGTATCACACTTGCTCATAATGGTAATCTGACAAACGCACACGAACTTACGCGAAGTTTGTTTGAAACTGCACGTCGCCATGTTAATACGACCTCGGATTCTGAGATTTTACTCAATGTGCTGGCATATGAATTAGACAGATTTGACCATTTCCCCCTTGAACCCGATAACGTCTTCAGTGCAGTGGCTGCGATGCACAAAAAACTGCGTGGTGCTTACGCATGTGTCGCTCTGATTATTGGCCATGGTATGTTAGCGTTCCGTGATCCACATGGTATTCGTCCGTTAGTGTTAGGACGCCGTATTACAGAGAGTGGTGAACATGAGTATATGGTCGCTTCTGAAAGTGTTGCACTCGATACATTAGGTTTTGAATTTTTACGTGATGTGGCACCTGGCGAAGCGGTATATGTCACTGAAAAAGGTCAATTATTCACACGCCAATGTTCTGACAACCCTCAATTGACGCCATGTATTTTTGAATACGTCTATTTTGCTCGCCAAGATTCATTTATCGACAAAGTATCGGTCTATAACGCAAGGTTGCGTATGGGCCAAAAGCTCGGTGCAAAAATTGCGCGTGAGTGGGAAGACTTAAATATCGATGTCGTTATCCCAATTCCAGAAACGTCTTGCGATATTGCGTTAGAAATCGCCCATATATTAAATAAACCGTATCGCCAAGGTTTTGTGAAAAATCGTTATGTTGGCCGTACGTTTATCATGCCGGGTCAGCAAGAGCGGCGTAAATCTGTTCGCCGTAAACTGAATGCCAACCGTGCTGAGTTTCGTGATAAAAACGTGTTACTAATTGACGATTCCATTGTTCGTGGCACAACCTCAGAGCAAATTGTTGAACTAGCGCGCGAAGCTGGCGCAAAGAATGTCTATTTCGCCTCTGCGGCGCCTGAAGTTCGCTTCCCGAACGTCTATGGTATTGATATGCCAAATGCGAACGAGTTGATTGCTCATGGTCGTGAAGTGGATGAAATTCGCAAATTAATTGGTGCTGATGGGTTAATTTTCCAAGATTTATCAGATTTAGTTGATGCTGTTCGTGAAGAAAATCCAGAAATTACTGAGTTTGAATGTTCCGTATTTGATGGGATTTATGTTACCAAAGACATTGACCAAGGTTATTTAGATTATTTGGAAAATTTGCGAAAAGACGACGAGCTGAAGTTAAAAGATAAGAGTGAAGTCGAGGATTTGGAAATTTATAACGAAGGCTAAAATCTTCGTTCATAGTTTGAGTGACAGCGTTGTTGGCATCATTTAGCTAACAAGTACATACTTTTGTATGCGCTTTGGGATAGTTTCTTTGCCACTAGGCTGTTACTCAAACTCGTTAGAACATTGACTCCACATAGGCTTACGTTATTTTTTCTATCATTGCTTTAAATAAACGAATAAGTTGCAGTTATATCTGATTTAAAATTCGAAAAAATCAAGTAGGCTAGAAAGAAATTAACAACCTATTTGGAGCTAAGTATGGCTGATTTCGATTCTCTTCCTGATGTCATAAAACCCTTCATAGATAAAATCAAAGCAACGAAAAAAAACCTTGTTGAAATGACCTTAACACCGATAGAAGAATATGTGTGGTGGGAAAGTCGTGTGGGTGGAATGCCGTACTTACCTCTGAACGAACCTTACCCCATCGATAGCGAGGGAATTCCATTAAAACTGCTCGCACAAATCAACTTTGCACAAATGCCTAAATTGGCAAACTACCCAGAAAAAGGGTTGTTACAATTTTTTATTGGCGGTGATGATTTATATGGGGCTAATTTCGAAGACCGCCAAAAACAAGCGGACTTTAGGATTATCTACCGTGAAAATATTATTGAAGATACAGCGAAATTAACCCAAGACTTTTCCGCTGTTATTGCAGCGCACTCAGATGACTATTACACGCCCGTTGACCAAACCTGTGCTATCGAGTATACGCCGACAGAGCAGTATATCAGTATCGATGATTTTCAATTCGGGCAAAAAATATTGGGCGTTGATAACCTCTATGACTACGAAGACCAGTTTGAAGGCGAAGATTTTTATGATGACTGGGTTGAACCATACAGTGATGCCTTTGCGTCAGGTGCGCATTGTATTGGTGGCTATCCATTCTTTACGCAATCAGATCCAAGAGAGTACGAAGAAGATATTCAGCAATATGAGTTGCTCCTACAAATAAACAGCGACTATGAAGTCGGGGTCCTGTGGGGAGACATTGGCGTAGGGAATTTCTTTATTCATCCCGAAGATTTGAAGAAAAGGGATTTTAGCAGGGTGGTGTATAACTGGGATTGTGGCTGATCTCCCTAAAATCCTCGTCATCTTTTAGGCTGTCGCGGTGTTGGCTGCGCTCAGCCACCCAAGTCACATACTACTGTATGCTCCTTGGGATGACTTCTCTTGCCGCCTAGCGACAACCTAAAATCTTTAGAGGATGAGATTGGTGTCTTTAGGCTGCCTCGGTGTTGGCTGCGCTCAGCCACCCAAGTCACATACTACTGTATGCTCCTTGGGATGACATCTCTTGCCGCTAAGCTGTTGTTCAAGCTATTTAGAGAATTGTTTTCGTCAGTGTGTTTTTATCAGTATTGGTGGCAACCTGACATCCTCAGAATGTTGATTATTCGGTTAGGGCAAACAACGGCGCGTAATATAGTATATAATCTTTAAAAATTACCGTGGATTGGGCAGAGAAATGAAAAAACTGATAATTGGGTTAACTGGAGCAAGTGGGGCGATATATGGCGTCAGATTGCTTGAGGTACTAAAACCCGTTACACAGGTTGAAACCCATTTGGTGATGAGTGCGGCTGCCCGCCAAACATTAGCGCTGGAAACACAATACAGCGTGAAAGACGTACAGCAACTTGCTGATTTTAATTACGATAGCCGCGATATTGCAGCGGCCATTTCGTCAGGCTCCTTTCGTACTGCCGGCATGGTAATAATGCCTTGTACCATGAAAACCCTTTCAGGTATTGTTCACAGCTATACCGATACCTTAGTGACAAGGGCGGCAGATGTGGTACTTAAAGAAGGGAAAAAATTAGTCCTCGGGGTACGTGAAACACCATTGCATGTTGGGCATTTGAAGTTGATGGTACAAGCAGCTGAAATAGGAGCTGTGATTATGCCACCCATGCCAGCGTTTTATCATCAACCTCAATCCATTCAAGATATTGTCAATCAAACGGTTAACCGTATACTCGACCAATTTGATATTGAACTTGAACAGGATTTATTTCATCGCTGGCAAGGGGCCAAATAAATTAAGATAGTATTTATACTTGGTTATTAAGTGTCCTTGTGCCAAACATAACGCTAGGGTCAGTATTAAGGTTAAAATTACCCATAGAAATATCAGGTGCCACAGGATAAATATTGCCTTTTTTATCAATAAAAATGTCCTCATCCGTTTTTTTCAATAGCGCTAGGTTACTTTGTATAACCTGATGAAGGATGGGGGTAGCAATGTTCGATGAATAGATGGTCTTTTGCTTATCGTTATTGGATTTCGTGTAATGAAACGCTAATGTCACAAGATGGCTTTTCGTGTCAAAATTACGATGAACAATGCGGTAAGTTTTATTTTTTGGTATCAAGTTTTTGAATGATTTTCTTTTAAATTTTACCTCAAAGTTATCTAATGCAAGCAATTTGTTTATTTTTAAATTACTATCAAAAACTTTTTTTTATTATGATTATTTGAAGTTGGGTTTATCCTATTAAGTTTAACGAATGAAAGTTGATAATTAGAATCGCTATCTTTTATAAACTCGTATTCCTTATGTTTATCCATAAAGCTTCTTAGAAAATAAGTGAAATCATCAAAGTTATCAGATTGATAAATACCTTCATTTGGGTCAAAAAACTGATAGGATTCAATTTGTTTGTTTTTCTTTATATTAATTGCACAAGCATGATTGGGGCTTAAAAATATATAATTTTGATTGTCATCTTTGCATTCTCTAATTGCATCCATAAAATCATTTAATTTTGTTATTTCTTCATATTCATCTTGTATTTTTATACTGGGAGTTAAGTTTTGTTGGCTGTTTGTATCTAGCCAGCTTTTTTCTATGTTTTCGCTTGTGGAAATTAGCATTAAATCTAATAGGCTATTAATTCTCATTTGATGTGTTTTTTTGTTAATCGCTGATTCAATAATGCCGCATGCTTCTTTTTGTGTGTCAGTATCTGGACTTGAAATTTTACTTGAATTCAATGAATATATTTTTTTTGTACATTTGATATTGTCAGAAATTAATGGTGCTATCGTAATTTTAAACATTCTATATTCCTTATCTACACACCATTTAATGTTTTCATCTAAGGCTAGTTCTATTAATTTCAAAAGACTTTTTTCTTTAAAGATAGGTGAGGATAATGGAATGTGTAGTGATAAATTATAATTATTTGTTGAATTGTATCGTAATTTTTGTATATCAAATATCTCTTTGAGAAGTTGATTTCCTTGTTTAATGATATGTTTTTTTTCTGTGTATTTTTTATAATCTGAAACGGATGCCATCGCCAAATCACTGCGTTTTTTTGCTATCATTGTGTCGTTAGTTTTAACATCATCGAAGTATTTATTGTAAATATTGATATAGTCTTGTTCTAAACCTTTATCACTATAGTGTAAGAATTTGACAGATGCACCATAACAAAAACCGAGGAAAGGTTCTTTTGAGTTTGTAATTTTCAAAATGTTTTCTTGGAAAAATTTAGAATTATCTTTTTGTAAAAAATTTAAAAATTTTGAATGGGTAAAGGGGATTTTATTCAATGAATTTATTTGGGTAGGCATTATGGCATCCTTAATTTATCTAATAAATAGATACCATAATGATGTTTTCTATTTGTATCTTTCAAATATCAATGATTTTGTATTTAATATATGTAGTGGATATAATTAAATATGATTCTCACAAGCATTTTCATAGGAATGCGTGGAAACCATCCCGTTATATTTATATCACGAGATGGTAGAGATATGAGGCTATTAGGAGCATTAAAAGGGGGTTAGTTTTCCTTGGGAACCAATAAGTCCTCTAATGCAATTTTTAACTCGATAAATTCGAATTCAAATCCAGCTTCTTCTAAACGTTTAGGAATCGCTTGCTGCCCACCCAATACTAAGGCTGCAGATTCGCCTAAAATGGCTTTGATCACAAAAGCGGGAGTGCGAACAAAAGAAGGGCGGTTGAGGACATCCCCTAAAATAGCCGTGAATTGGTCATTATGCACAGGATAAGGTGCTGTCATATTGAAAGGGCCTGAAAGCACAGGCGTCATGAGTAAAAAATAAATAGCATTGACCATATCGTTGATATGTATCCAAGGCATGTATTGCTTACCATGACCTATTGGCCCACCTGCACCCATTTTGAAAATAGGCAAAATTTTACCCAAGACTCCACCATTAGGGGACAATACAAGCCCTGTACGCAGTAAACACACACGTGTTTTATCGGAAGCTGCATTTTCTGCAAGCGCTTCCCAATGCTGGGCAAGTTGATGGGTAAATTCATCATGAGGTTGTTCGTCTTCAGTGACAACAATTTGGCCTTGGTCACCATAGTAGCCAACAGCAGAGCCCGATAAAAAGACAGACGGTGGCTTTTCACTGGCTATAATGAGTTCGGTCAGTCGTTGGGTGATTTTCCAACGGCTATCACAAAGGCGCTTTTTCTGCTCATCAGTCCAACGTTTTTCGGCAATGGGCTCACCAGCTAAGTTGATAACAGCATCGAAGCCGTTGAGGTTATTGATGTCGTTTAAAGATGTCCAGCATTCGACAGCTTTACAGAAATGACTGTACACTTTTTGTGGTGAACGGCTCAATACGGTGACTTTATGGTCAAGGGAGATTAACTTTTGGACTAAAGGGGTACCGATTAGCCCTGTGCCGCCTGTTATGAGTATTTTCATTGCCATCCCCGTCATATTTCAAAATCCCCGTCATATTTCAAACCGCAGCGTTGTTGTCTGCACTCAGTTACCTTAGTCACATACTTATGTATGCTCCTAAGGATGCCTTCGTTTGAT